>DASQPH010000135.1:0-7484 GCA_035644055.1 Chthoniobacterales bacterium | reverse complement strand
GAAGAACGATCCGGTGTGGCCTTCACGGCGGCGATTTGGGACATTCACTGCCGATGAGAGCAGCGATAGTCTGTCAGCTCGTGCTGCTGGCGTATCACCAGCTCACAACGCTCGTCGATTTCTTTCCGTTCAACGGCGCGCGCTATTACACGCGGCAGGAGAAATTGGTTGAGGCCGGAAGTAACGCCCTCCTCATGTCGCTCGGACCGATCGCTTTCATTTTTCACCTGCGCGGGCTGATGACGTTTGCTGTGATTTACTATTTCGTCCTGTTCGCCGTCGAAATCGTCATTTGGTGGATTCCTTATTTCACAATCCCGCGAAGACCCTGGCGCCAGGTCTATAATCGCGCGCTTGCTCTCTCGACTTCGGACTTCGAGAAAGGAGATACGCTCGATCACTGGCGCGCCGTTTATGATCGCCTGCACGCACGGACCACCACATTTCTTCCGAGACGGTCCGGTCGGATCGTCCCGAACCTCGAACACTTCATTCTCCATGGCTGGACGCTCATTACGGCCATCGTGACGGCAATCGCCTATTGAGCCAGACTTCAGCCATTTCGCCGGCCATCACTTGACCGGGACGAAACCGACGTTGGCCACGATCTTCTGGCCGGCATCGCTCAGCGTGAAATCGACGAAGTCTTTCACGAGGCCGCTTGGATCGCCGTTCGTGTAGTAAAACGTAGAGCGAGAGTAGGGGTATTGTTTCTTCTGCACACTTTCAACAGAAGGCGACGCCCCGTCGATCGAAACAACCTTCACACCTTTCGCTTTCGTGTAAGCGAGGCCGACGTAGCCAATCCCATTCTGGTTCTTACCCACTTCGGCCGCGATCTGTTCGTTGCCGGCCATTTTCTGCGACGACGCGGCGTAGTCTCGCTTCTTCATCGCCATTTCCTTGAACTCCGAGTAGGTGCCGGACGAAGTGTTGCGCGTGTAGATCGAAATCGCGCCGCCCGATCCGCCGACGGCGCTCCAATCGCTCACTTCGCCGGTAAAGATTTGTTCGACCTGCTTCTTCGTCAGGTTCTTGACCGGGTTCGCCTCATTGACGATCACCGCCATGCCGTCATAAGCGACGGTCGTTTCTTTCAAAGTCACTCCTTTTGCTTTCGCTGCTGCGATCTCTTCCGGTTTCGCCGGGCGGCTGCCCATGCCGATTTGCGCCGTGCTGTCGATCAACGCCGCGAACCCGGTGGTCGATCCTTCCGCGGCGATGTCGAAGGTGGCATCGGGATGTTGCGACTTGAATTGCTCGGCCAACTGCGGAACCAACTTCGCTCCAAGCGTGTCGGAGCCTTTAATGACGAGGCGGTCTGCCTTTGTCGTGGCCGAGGAAATGAGAAGTGCGGCTGATGCGAAAGCGACGATTGTTTTTTTCATGAGAGTTTGGTTTGCGTTTAACTTCGCAACCTCATCGACCGGCCCAAGTGACAATCGTGTGAAATCGTGGCGCCAGGAAAATCCGGCCCCGGAAATGTCACACGAAAGGTTTTGACGGTTGCGCGGAGCGAACGGAAACAAAAGAGAGCCAGACATGTTTTTCCCGTTCACCAAAGTGCGAGCAAATACTAGCGCAGGCAAAGATCCGTCCCTCCGTGAGATCGAGCGGAAGTTTCTTTTGAAACGGTTTCCGCCGGATCTAAAAAAGTATCCGCACGATACAATCGAGCAGGGTTATCTCGCGGTGGGACGCGGCGGCCTCCAGGTGCGATTGCGCAAGAAGGGTTCGGTCCTTTCTCTTACCTACAAGGAAGGGACGCGAGGCGAGCGCGAGGAGCGCGAGATTCGCCTGAGCCTCGGACAGTTCAAGGCACTCTGGCCCGCCACGGCCGGCCGGCGTTTAACGAAGGTGCGCTACGACGTTCCGTGGAAAAAGCATACGATCGAGATCGATGTCTATCGTGGCCGGCACGACGGCTTGGTCGTTGCCGAAGTAGAATTCGACGATCAGAAAAGCGCCGCGGAATTCCAGCGGCCCGATTGGCTGGGCCGCGATGTGACCGGCAAACCGAAGTACAGCAACGTCGCCCTCGCGCATGATTGAATATCGGTGCTCCCATGAGTTACGAACTAAAACCCGATGAAACGATTGGCGACGGTCTTCGCCGGATCATTCGTCGCCAAATCGAGAACGCGATCTGCGCCAGTAAGACGAAACAGAACGGGAAAGATTCGCCGGTCCACGAAACGCGGAAGCACCTGAAGAAAACGCGAGCCGCCCTGCGGCTGGTTCGCGGCGAGGTGAAGCGAAAATCCTGGAAGCGGGCAGACGAATGTCTCGCCCGAGTCGGCGAAATGATTTCCGATGTCCGTGACGCCGAGGTGCGGCTCGAAACCGTTCGCCAGCTTCGTGGGTTCCTGCGCGGGAAGAAACGCAGTTTTGAAGAGACGGAGGAGCTTCTCGCGTTCGAGCTGGACAGTTTTCTGGCCGCGTTTTCGGAATGGCCACAGGAAGCCGAGGCGCGTTTGGGCGAGACGCTCGAGCAAATGCGCGACTGGCCGTGGGGGAAGCTTGGCTGCAAACGAGTGCGGCGAAATGTGCAGCGAACCTACAAGCGCGGCCGCAAGGTCCTGGACACGGCCATCGAGAAAATGACGATGAAAAATCTGCACGCGTTTCGGAAGTGCGCGAAAGAGTTGTCGTACCAGATCCGAGTTTTGCGGCCGCTCGCGCCGGCAATTTTCGAGGAACTCAACGACGAACTGAAGACCATCGGGGAATGTCTCGGACAGCTCCACGATCTGGCCTTTGTCACGCAGCGGCTTTGGTCTTTCCGAGGGGAGAAACAGGGCGACCGAATTCTGAGCGCGCTCATCGCCGTGAGGACGGATGAATTAAGATCGACCGCGATCGCGCTGGGGGAACGGTTTTATGCGGAGCGGCCACGCCAGTTTGCCCGTCGAATCGCACAATATTTCTCCGAATGGGAAACAAGCCGGGTCCGGTGTTTTGCGCCGAACGGAAAGCGTGCGGGCGCGTTGAGTTGACGGAAGGTGAAATATCGCGCCCTGGCTTGCGATTACGACGGCACTCTCGCTCACGATGGCGTCGTGACGCCGGCAACGGCTGCGGCCGTCGAGCGATTTCGCGCGAGTGGTCGTCATCTGTTTATGGTCACCGGGCGCGAGCTGCCGGAGCTGAAGCAGGTCTGCCCGATTCTCGATCGTTTCGAATGGGTCGTCGCTGAGAACGGCGCGCTGCTCCATCGCCCGGCCGACGACACGACGGAGCTTCTCTGCGAACCGGCTTCGGCGGCGCTCGTCGAATCGTTGCGCCGGTTCCAACTGAATTGGCTCTCGGTTGGCCAGGCCGTCATCGCCACGGTCGAGCCGAACGAAATCCTGGTGCTCGAAGAGATCAAACGGCTCGGCTTGGAGTTGCAGGTCATCTTCAACAAAGGCTCGGTGATGGTTTTGCCCTCGGGCGTTAACAAAGCGACCGGCCTGAAGGCGCTCCTGAAAAAAGCCGGCATTTCCGCCGACGAAGTAATCGGGGTTGGCGACGCGGAGAACGATCATGCGTTTCTCGAATGCTGCGGGGTCGGCGTCGCCGTGGCGAACGCGTTGCCGATGCTGAAAGAGCGCGCGGACTTCGTGACGAACGGTGCGCGCGGCGACGGCGTGGCCGAGTTAATCGACCTGATCCTGGCCGACAATCTCGCCAGCATCGAGCGCCGGCGTTAGTGCTTCGCGATTTTTGGCGGAAAGAGCCAGAGCAATTTTCCGCTGATCGAACCAGGATCGAGTTCGACGAGCGCGATTCCCGCCTTCGACAATTTGATTCGACCGCCGGTCAACTTGCAGACTGTTTTGCTGAAGTCCGGTTCGTGGCCGACCACCATCAGCGTTCCGTAACTGCGCTTTTCCAGCAGCTTCTTCAGATCCGAGCGCCCAAATCCCGGTGCGAGCGATTCGTCCTCGACACATTTCGCGTCGATGTAGTGCGCCGCGATTTCCGCCGTTTGGGACGCACGCGGCAACGGGCTGGTCAGGACAACGTCCGGCTTCACGCTTAAATTGGCGAGAAACGCGCCGACCTCGTGCATTTCCTTTTTTCCCTTCTGGGTCAGCGGCCGTTCGTCATCCGGTTTTTTCCAATCGGGCCAATCGGCTTCTCCGTGGCGAAGGAAATAGATCAGCATGGCTTTTAGATTATGTTCCAGGTCGGTTTGCCGCGCGCGCCGCTCTGCCACAGGCGGGCGCCGCCGGTAAACGCGTTGCGGTTGTGACCAAGCGCGACGCCGCGCGGGAGACGGCTGAGGCACTTTGCGTTGCCGCCCCCGAGCACGACGTAATCGGCGATGAACGATTTCTTCAGCTCCGTAACGACGCGCTTCACTTCCGTCTGCCACCGTTTCTCGCCGAATTTCTTCAGCCCGGCGTCACCCACCCAATCTTCGACGCTCAGGTCGTCGAGGTAGGGCAAGTCGCCGAGCTCGAGGGAGAGCACAGTGCGATCCCACAACAGGGCCGAGCCGAGCCCTGTCCCGAGCCCAAGGAAGAGCATGCGTCCGCCGTGATAACTTCCAAGCGCCTGCATGGCCGCGTCGTTCATCACGCGCACCGGTTTGCCGAACGCTTTTCGGAAATTGAAACCAACCCAGCCTTTCCCAAGATTTTTCGGGTCCTGCATGATCCTGCCTCGATAAATGGGCGCTGGGAAACCGATCGCGATCGCGTCGAATTTCCAATCGCCGAGTTCCTTCTTCGTCGCCGCTACCATTTGGCGCGGCGCCAGATCTTTGCCGGAGTCGAACTTCTTGCGTTTCCCGTTTCGCGAAATCAGCAGCTTCACGTGCGAGCCGCCGACGTCGATGACCAGGACGCGCTTCTTCTTCATCTTTCTAACTTCGCTTCCGTGATCGGGGTCAGCCGGATCGCAGACTGTTTTTTTGCCTGCGACTGTTTTTTAGATTGCTCACGCGAACGCTCCCGGAAATGCCATTGAGCCTGGGCGCGGGGCTCCTGTCCCTCCGGCTTCAACCGCCGATAGGTTCCATCGGGCTGGAGCTCGCGCGCCTTCACGCGATCGAGCAAAAAATTCGGCAGAATTTCGTGGATGATCCGATCGCGCAACGGCGGAGCCTTAATGGGGAACGCGATCTCAATCCGGCGGAGGAAATTTCGCGGCATCCAATCGGCGCTGGAAAGAAACACTTCCGGCTGCCCGGCATTCTCGAAACAGTAAACGCGGCTGTGCTCGAGAAACCGGCCGACGATGCTGATGACGCGAATGTATTCGCTCATTTTTGGAATCTTAGGCCGCAAACAACAAATCCCGCGCACGATGAGATCGATCGTCACTTCGGCGCAGGAAGCTTCGTAAAGCTTTTCGATGATCTCGCGATCGACGAGCGAATTCATCTTCGCGATGATCCGGGCCGGTTTGCCCGCCCGGGCGTTTGCGATCTCGCGATCGATCAAACCGAGGAGCCGCTGCTTCAGGTCGAACGGCGCGACCATCAACTTCTTCAGCCCGGGATAATCGGCGAGTCCGGTGAGCGTATTGAAAACGATGCCGACTTCCTCCGTCAACTCCGGATCGCTCGTCAGGAGACTGAAGTCGGTATAGGTGCGCGCGGTTCGCGGATGATAATTACCGGTGCCGAGGTGGACATAATTCCGCAAACGATCGCTATCGCGCCGGACGATGAGGAGCGCCTTGCAATGGGTCTTCAACCCGACGACGCCGTAGATGACGTGGGCGCCGGCTTCTTCGAGACTGCGAGCCCACCGGATATTGACCGCTTCATCGAAGCGCGCCCGCAGCTCCACGATGGCGGTCACTTGTTTGCCGGCGTTGGCCGCCTCCACCAGCGCCTCGACAATCGGCGAGTAACCGCTCGTGCGATAAAGCGTCATCTTGATCGCGAGTACCTGCGGGTCGCGCGCCGCGGTCTCGATCAGCTCGACGATCGGATCAAAACCTTCATAGGGATGATGGACCAGGATGTCCTGCTGACGCAATACTTCGAAAACATTCGCTTCTTTCGGAAGAGCTGGATCGCGCGCCGGTTGGAACGGACGGTCTTTCAGATTCGCGAACGCATCGTTCACGACAAGCGGCGCCAGGTGCGTCATCGAGAGCGGCCCATTCGCTTTGTAAACGTCCACTTCCGACAGATCGAAAAATTCGAGAAGCAATTCCCGGAAATCGCGCGGACAATCGGCTTCGACCTCAAGGCGGACGGCATTGCCACGGCTGGAACGGCGCAATTCCTGTTCGATGGTGCGGAGAAGGTTGTCGGCTTCTTCCTCCTCGATGTAGAGGTCGCTGTTCCGCGTAACGCGAAAGGCGTGAACGCCGTCGAGAATCAATCCCGGAAATAATTCCGCGATGTGATGTTTGATGAGCGAGGCCAGATAGATGTAGGTCCACGGCTCGTCCTTTGCCCGCGGCAACGGGGTCAGACGCGGCACGACCCGCGGAACCTGGACGATCGCGTGGAGCGGATCGCCGCCGCGCCTTGTCTTTGCCCGGACAAACAGGTTGTGGCTCTTATTGAGGAGCTGCGGAAACGGATGACTGGCGTCCACCGCCAGTGGCGTCAGCATTGGAAAAACTTCGTCCCGAAAATATTTTTCGGCCCAGGCGGCGCGTTTCGCGTTTAGCTGCGACACCTCCTGGATGCGGATTCCGTTTTTTGCCAGGGCCGGAACCAGCTCGTTGTTCCAGAGCGCGTACTGCTTCGCCACCAGCTCGCGCACGATCCGTTCGATGCTTTCGAATATTTGGGTCGGGCTCATTCCGTCCGGCCCGACTTCGCTCGTTTCGCTCGCGATCTGTTGCTTGATGCCGGCGACGCGAATCTCGAAAAATTCGTCGAGGTTCGAGCTGAAGATGGTGAGGAATTTTACCCGCTCGATCAGTGGCTGCGTGGGATCTTCCGCTTCCTCGAGGACGCGCCGGTTGAACTCGAGCCAGCTCAGCTCGCGATTGATGAAGTTACGCGGGTCCGAAAAGCGTTGTGGCTCGGAATTGGCGCTGAAGGGGACGATGGATTCTTTGGCGGCTTGTCCCTGGCTTTGTGGCACGTCTTAACTTGCCGCAGCCAAATGCTGATGGCGAATATCTTCGGCGGCCACGGCGTAAACCGCGTCCTCGGCCATGTTCGTCGCGTGATCGCCGACCCGCTCGAGGCAACGCGAAACGAAAATCAGGTTGAGGTAACCGCGGAGTTGCTTGGGATCTTCCGCCATCCGTTCGGTCAATCGGCGCCCGGCCATTCGATTCATCTCATCCAGCGCTTCATCACGCGGCACCACCGAGCGCGCCTGTTCCACGTCGCTGCGCACGTAGGCGTCGATCGCGTCCTTGAACATCGCCATCGCGTGGGCATACATCGGCCGGATCAACTCCACTTCGGGCAACGCCGGATGTTGATTCAACTTTCGCGCACGCCGCGCGATGTTGGTCGCCTGATCGGCCATGCGTTCGAGATTCGAGGAAAGTTTCATCGCGGAAACCACGCGGCG
>DASQPH010000134.1:0-27999 GCA_035644055.1 Chthoniobacterales bacterium | reverse complement strand
CAGCACGTTCTGCAACGCCGAAGAAGTGCCTAACACCTCCTCAAACATCGACGTGCTTCCGATTTCGTGGCGCAGGACAATGTTTTCTTTGTAGAGCTCGTCCTTCAGTGCCCTGATTTCCCCGAACGCCTTCTTCAGTTCTCGGATTGCATTTTCCTGCTCGGTAATATCCAGCGTATTGCCGATCAATCGCGTGACCTTGCCGTCCTCGACGACTGGCTCTCCCGTGCTGTGCATAATCCGTTTTCCCTGTTTCGGATGGTCCACCCGATACGTCACGTCGACGCGAACGTTCTCGCGAAAGATTCTCTCGAGCGTTTTGGCTACGAGATCGCAATCGTCAGGATGCAGAACGCTCAGCCATTTGGGGAGTGTAGGAATACCTTCCAATGGATCGAAACCGAAAATCGGAAACGTTTCCGGAGACCAATAGTCAAATATTCCGTCCGGCCTGAGCGACCAACTTCCCATGCGTGCCAGCCGTTCTCCTTCGCGCAGATAAAATTCGCTTCTTTGCAAGCCCTGCGCCGCATTTTCCTGCTCGGTAATATCCAGCGTGTTGCCGATCAATCGCGTGACCTTGCCATCCTCGGCGACTGGCTCTCCCGTGCTGTGCATAATCCGTTTTCCCTGTTTCGGATGGTCAACCCGATACGTCACGTCGATGCGAACTTTCTCGCGAAAGATTCTCTCGAGCGTTTTGGCTACGAGATCGCAATCGTCAGGATGCAGAACGGTCAGCCATTTGGGGAGTGTAGGAATGCCATCCGATGGATCGAAACCGAAGAGAACGAACGTCTCCGGTGACCAATAATCGAATGTTCCATTCGGCTTCAGCGACCAGCTTCCCATGTGTGCGAGTCGCTCACCCTCCCGCAGATAAAATTCGCTTCGCTCGATATCAGTCAGTGGGCCTTGCGGCCGCTCAGACCGACTGTCCTGACCGTCATTTTTCACTTTCCGCGACCTTTCTCTTGTGCGGGTTTGAAATTGTAGACGCCAGGACAGCTCGTGGCCAGTCGCAACTAAGCGTTTGGAGCGTTGGGCCGGAATCGAATGAACCAAAATCTGGTGAGCGCGTGGGGTCCGCGCGACTCTGCGGAAAACAGCAGCTTTTCAAGCGCGCCAGGTTGTTGCGACCAAACGCCCCACGACCAGCGCTTATAGGAAATGTTAGGCAATCATGATTGCCTTTATTGCCTCAGTTCAATGGTTCATCCGCAGTTAAAACTATGGGTGAACAGATTGTTAAATAGTATCGGGCCGCCGGGATTCGAACCCGGGACCTCTTGAACCCCATTCAAGCGCACTACCAAGCTGTGCTACGGCCCGTTGCCGCGCCCACTATCACAGCCAGAGCGATGATTGCCAAAAAGTTTTCATGAACTCCAGGCGCTCAAGAAATTGTCGATCAGTTCCGGCAATTCCTCGCTGTAACCGCCTTCCAGAATTGCGCCCGAAGGAAGATTGGTTTCTCGCAGCCAGCTGCCGAACGTTGCGAAATCTTCCGGCGCTAACGACATCTCGGTGATCGGATCGCCGGCGTACGCATCAAAGCCGGCCGAGACCAGGAGCAGGTCGGGCTTGAAAGCGATCAGCTCGTCGAGCGCGCGACGGACTTCGGCGACGTGCGTCGCGCGCGGGGTGAGCGGCGCAACGGGGAAATTGCGGATGTTCGCGAAAGAGCGCGTTCCGGTTCCCGGATAGCCGGGAAACTGGTGGATCGATCCAAACATGATCCGCGGATTGTTTGCCACGATGCCTTCGGTTCCGTTGCCGTGATGGGCATCGAAGTCCCAGATCGCGACGCGATCGGCGCCATTTTCCAACGCGTCGAGCGCCGCCACCGCGATGTTGCTGAAATAACAAAAGCCCATGGCGCGATCCCGCATCGCGTGATGACCCGGCGGACGCATAAGACTGAACGCTGAGTTTCCGTTGAGCGCTTCCCGCGCAACGTCGATTGCCGCGCCAGCCGCGCGCAAGGCATGCTCGTAGATGCCGGGATATGCTGGCGTATCGGCGTCGAAGTCCCCCGCGGCTTTACGAATTCGCATCAGATGCGCGGCTGAGTGCCCGCGCAGGAGCGCCGCTTCGTCCGCCGGCTCCGGTTCCCGCCATTGCCACTCCGGATGACGCGCTTTCAAAACCGGCACCGACCGTTCGATCCGTGCCGGTCGTTCCGGGTGACCGGGCGCGGAGTATTCCGTGCAACGCCGGTCGTGCAAGATGATCACGGCAAAGAAGCTGGCCGAATTCAAAGGTCCCTTCAATCGCGGCTGTGCTCCCTGAACGCTTTTCTTTCGGGATCGCTCTTGCGTCGGCGCCTTGTTGCTGATGCAATGCCGGCTATGCGTTCACCCCGGAGGAATTCCTGATGGAATTCATCCTTGTCCGGGTCGAGGGCGATCCGACCGCGTACGCTGCCGTCCTGCTTGATGGTGAACGAAACGGAACGACTGGAAAGCTGATTACCCTCGGAAGCCCAGGCTGGGTCAACGTCTCGGTGGATTTGCCGAACGCGCAGCCACAAGACGTCAACGTGAAGAACACGACCGCGCTTCACCCAATGACAATCGAGATAGAATGCTAGCCAGTCGGTGGCGGGCTCTTTCCCGAATATGAGAAGAAGAGGTCGAATCGCATTGGTCTCAGCGGCGATCCTGCCGGCCATCGTCCTCATCCTTTGGCTCGTCTTCCACAACTACGTCCCCGCCTACAATCAACCAGTGCGAGACGCGGCGCAGCCGGCCGCCGTTCAGCCTGCCGATGAGGACATCTCCCGAGGCATGTGGCCCGGGCAAACCGAACAGGACGACCGGGCGCTGGTCCTAGTCGCTATTTCCGGAGGCGGGACCCGCGCGGCCGCTGTGGGGTGGAAGGCTTTGGAAGAGTTGGCCAAGGTTGATTACCGCTTTACCAACACGGCCGGACAAGTGGTCGAGTCGAATCTCGCGCACGAGATCGATCTGGTAGCGGGAATTTCCGGCGGCAGCTTTACCGCCGCGGCGTGGTGTCTCGGGCCCGAGGAGATGGCCCGTTTCCGGAAGACATTTATCGAGCGCGATATTCAACGCGCGCTAGCCGGGAATTTTTTCAGCCTCAACGGTCTCCGGGCTTTGTTTTCGCCGCGTTATTCGCGGATCAACTGGGCGGCCGAATTGTACGATCGCGAGGTCTTTGGGGCAAAAACGTTTGCCGCCCTGCCGTCGCGCCCCATTTTGCGTCTGCACGCGACGAACCTCGCGCTCGGCCAGCGCTTCACTTTTATCCCTCAAACCTTCGCCGCCCTCAACTCGGACTTGAGCTCTTATCCGATCGGTTACGCCTGTGCCGCCTCATCGGCCTTTCCCATTTTGTTGGACCCAATGACCCTGCGGAATTATCCGCCCGCCGCCGATCTCACGAAGGACCTCGGCTATTTATCCGCCAGGCGGAACGCCCGCGAGGATCTGAACAAGGATTTGCAGGTCAGGATCCGGGACTATTACAACAACAAGAAAAACGAATACCTCCACGTCGCCGATGGCGGGCTCGTCGATAACCAGGGACTCCAGTCGATTCTCGATGAGTTCGACACGAACGGCATTATCAACCGGCGGCTCAATTACACGACGTCATCATTACAGCGCCTCATCATCATCAATATCAATGCCGGCGTTGCGCATCCGGACACGAGTGGGCAAACTGCCGAGCCCCCCGGTATTAGCTCCGTCGTCAAGAGCACCATGGTTTCGTCGATGGACGTTCTCTCCGCCCGCCGTTGGATGGACATTAAAACCAGATGCTCGGAGTTCACCAAAGCCAAGGTCGACGTGGGGACGGCCGCTGATTCCTACAAAGACCTGGAAGAGCCGTATCGGATCGAGATCAGCTTTCGGAATATTAAGGACACCGGCGACCTCGCGCGGGCGATGGCTTTGCCGACCGCGCTCGCTTTGACGGCGGATCAACTCAGCGTCGTCGATAAAGTCGTTCCCCGTCTCCTCGTGGAAGATCCCGAATTCCAGCGGCTGAAAGAGCAACTCGGAAAGTGACTACAGTCCGCTTCACCCCTGCCGCCGATTAATTATCGTCGTCCGGTTTCGTTTCCGGAGTTTCGGCGGGCGATTCGCCCGGCTTCTGTTTCCCGTGCCTCAGTCCGTCGGCCGGTGCGGTTTCAGATGGCGACTGCCGTGGATTTGTGTCCGAGCGTTTGTGCGGCGGCGCGAACTTCGCAGAGGGCGATGGCCGCGACGATGGCGATTCCTCAGTTTCCTCACGTTGCCGTGGCGAAATCAGCGAGTGCGGCGTGGCGCTCGATCTCGGCGAGAGCGATGGCTTCGGCGAAGCGGTCTCGCTGGGTGTGGTTGACGGCGCCGCTGACGGCACGACTGAAGGTTTCGGTGTCGGTGAGATCGATCGCGGGGTGGGGGATGCCGTCGTTGTTGTGCTCTTCTTGAGGTTCCAACTGAAAGCGGACGTGTTCGCCAACGCGGTCTCGATGCTGGCAACCGTCATCACGTCACCGCCGCTGAATGTCCCGAGGGTCTTGTTCGCCGGCAACGTCGCCGTCGGCGCCTGGCCCACTGGCATCGGATCGTAGGTTTCGTCCACGGCCGGTTTCACTTCTTTTCCACCGAGCTGCGATTTCAAACTCGCCATGGTGACGGGCGTGCCGTCGGTCGCTTTGGTTTCAGTCGCCCACTTCGTTTTTGCCGAATCAATGAGAATGAGATTTCCCTTAATGTCGCTCAGCTCTTTTCGCTCGACGGTGCCGCCGAACACCATCAGCGAGAGAAATTGCGCGAGGAAACAAAGCGGCACGATGAGCACGCCGCCAATGATCGCCAGAATACCCGAGCCAGTCCCACCGCGAGTCATCATGACAATGCCGAGGATGATTGCGGTAAGGGCGATGGGGACGCCGAGCGCCCACGCGGCGCAGCCGACAAATGGGATAAACGAAATGATGAACGTGAGCCCGAGCAGGATCCAGGTGACCATCGAAAGCGTTCCGGTGCCGCGCGGGGCGGGTTGAACGATGGAAGGATTCGGTCGGACCGGAGCGACGGTCGGAGCGGGCTGCGACGGGACCGCGATTGGTGCGGCTGCCGGAACAGGCGTCGGAGTAGAAACCGGAGGAATCACGACGCCGGCTACGCCTGAGAGCGGCGCCCAGCCGGCGGCGCCTTCGTACCAAGCGAGATCGGCGCCGACGAACGTTCTATCCGCCAATTTGCGATTCACTTCCTCGAGCGAAAAAGGCCCGAGTTGTTGGCCGTTCTTGCCGACGTAAATTTGCATGCGCAACCTTCTGAAGGATTCTCCGCCCGAGATCAAGCTTGGTTCTGGCGGCGTTCAGTTCGGCGTTGGCGTTTCGCAGAAAACCCCTACAGTTCGGCGCTCGATGAAAATAACAGTGCTCGCCGCCTTCGTGCTCTTTGGCTCTCAGCAGCTACTCCGCGCCGACGAAGTCGAATGGACGCCGGAAGCGAACATGGACCATCAGCTTTTTCCGGCGTTGATCATTGCGACCGCGACAGTTCGTCCGGTCGAACCGGAAGACGAGGAAGCGGAAAAGCCGGATCCTTATTTGCTCGGCGAGCGGTTTGGCCTCGTCGGTGTATCGGTCAAAAATCCCGCCGAGAACGCGAAGGTCAAAGTCACGGTAAAGGAAAACGAACTGATGGCGGCGAGCTCATGGAGCGGCGAGCTGGCTGAAGCCGGCAAGGATTATTTCATCGCGCCGAAGGTGAACTACAAATTCGATCGGCTCCGGCAGACGACGCAGCAGGTGCCGATGAACGTTACCTTCGAAGTGGAGATCGATGGCGAATCGACCGGCGAAAAATACGAAACGCTTCAGGTTCGCTCGATCAACGATTGCCCGTTCGCCGTCGCCAATTCGGAGGAAACGCTCGACGACGAAAATTTCATCGCCGGCAACGCAGCCCTCGGCTGGATGTTCGCCGCTTACGTGAACGAGAACCATCCACTCCTCGACAAGATCCTGCAGGAAGCACTCGAGACGAAAATCGTCACCGCCTTCAAGGTCACGACGCACGAGCATGAGGAAACGTTGCGGCAGGTGTTCGCTCTCTGGTCCGCCCTGCAAAAACGCGGGCTCCAATACAGCTCCGCCACCACGACGCCTGGCGGCTCCGAAACCGTCCAGAGCCAGTTCGTGCGTTTCATCGATCAATCGCTCGGGAACACGCAGGCTAATTGCGTCGACGGCAGCGTCCTGTTCGCGTCGCTTCTTCGGAAAATTTCGATCGAGCCGTTCCTCGTCACGATTCCCGGCCACATGTATGTCGGTTTCTATCTCGGCGCCGGCAAATCGCAGTTCATCGGCCTGGAAACAACTGTGATGGGGCTGGCTGACGTCGCGGATGAAAAGAAGCCTGGCGATCCTGCTGCGCTCACCGCGTTACGCGACAAACTGGACGCGGCGATAAAGTCCCGCCGCGATTGGAAAACCTTCGCCAAAGCGGTTCAAGTCGGTACCGAAGACCTGACCAGGAACAAAGAAAAATTCGACGCCGCCGACGCCAATTACCAATGGATCGACCTCGCCGAAGCTCGCTCCGAAGGCATCATGCCGATCCCTTACGCCGCTGCGAAATGAACGAATTCGAAATAGATAAGGTTAAGCCTGGCGCTTCTGACCGTGATCCCCCTGAGCGATTCCACGAATCGAAAGATCTTCGTCGAGGTCCGGCCAGTGAAGACCGAATGGCGATAGCTCAATGTTGTTGAGTTGAGCGGGCGTAGCGTGCGCGAGACGCGGATTCTCTGCGACGGGAAAGCGCAGCTCCGTGCCGCTTTCCAAGACGACAAAAACAAATCCGTCTCGAAATCCGGCTGCCCGAGGTGCGTCAAGCAATGTGCTCATGCCACTTGTCGATGATAAGCTCACGATGTTGCTCGGCAAGCTCTTGTGCGCGGGCAAGCTCGCGTGTTTTCAAACGGAAGGATTCACGAAGCTCGACCGCTTGCTCTACGTCGAAGATCGCTTCGCCCCCGCCATAGCGAACATGGACATGAATTGGCCGGTGGTCGTTGCTGTAAAAAAAGAAACGATATCCGTCCTGCTCAAAAATCGTCGGCACCGATTGTGATTGTCGTGCGACAAGGGACTCGAACGCGATCTCTTTTATGAGCCTCGCGCAATTCGGCGGGATGAGATGCCAGTTGGCGGCTTGACGGTGCCGAGGGTTCCGCTCTGGTCATGGCGTGTCCACGGCGTCAGCTGAATCTGAAGAATCGGGCCTGAGCGGCGCTTCATTTCGGCGGCTCAAGTTTCTGGTTTGGTTCAGGGAACGCGCCCATCCTACCGAGTTACAGGTCACGCTATTCTGGGCGGGTATCATTGGTTTTGGCGGCGCGGTCTGTTCGGTCGCCTTCCGTTTTCTGACTGGAGTGATCCACAAACTAATGACCGGAAGCTCAGCGCCCGGTTTTGTGGAAAGTTTCGCGCATCTTTCGCCGGGGTGGCGCCTCGCAATTCCCGCTCTCGGCGGGCTCATCGCCGGTTTGATTATTTATTTCGGCGTTCGCTGGCGCGGCCAGGTCACGACCACCGACTACATGGAAGCGGTGGTTTTGGGCGACGGTAAAATTTCCGCCAGACTCAGCCTGGTGAAATGCGCGTCCGCAATGTTCACGATCGCTTCCGGCGGATCGATTGGCCGGGAAGGGCCGCTCGTCCAGCTCGCGTCGCTCGTAGCCTCGGCCATCGGGCGTTTACAGAAGTGGTCCACGCCGCGGTTGCGTTTGCTCGTTGGCTGTGGCGCGGCGGCTGGAATCGCTTCCGCTTACAACGCGCCGATCGCCGGCGCGCTGTTCGTCGCAGAGATCGTGCTCGGTTCGCTCGCGATGGAAATTTTCGGGCCGCTCGTCTTCTCGTCCGTGATTGCGACCCTGACTGTGCGCGGATTCATTGGCGCCAGCCCGCTCTATGAAATCCCCGCGTTCAAGCTCAACGGCAATTGGGAAATCATCCCGTACCTTTTGCTCGGCGTTGTCGCCGGCCTGGCCGCGCCGTGGTTCATTCGCCTGCTTCGCGCCACCGAAGCGCTCGCGGCGCGCATCCCCGTGCCGGTCTACGTCAAAATGTTTGTCGGCGGACTGATTGTCGGCGCGCTCGCAATTCTGCACCCGGAAGTTTGCGGCAACGGTTACAACGCGGTGAACGCGACTCTGCGCGGCGATTGGGTCTGGCAAACGCTCGCCGTCATTCTCGTCTTCAAAGTTCTGGCCACGGCCGCGACTTTCGGCTCGGGCGCGGTCGGCGGCGTCTTTACTCCCACGCTTTTCGTCGGCGCCGGGCTCGGATTCCTCTTCGCGAGCGCTCTCCAGTTTCTTCCGGGGCATCTGGTGCTCAATACGAGTGCGTTCGGTCTCGTCGGGATGGGCGCCTTTCTCGCCGCCACGACCCACGCCCCGATCATGGCCATTATCATGATCTTCGAGCTGACGCTCGATTATCAAATCATTCTCCCGCTCATGCTCGCGTGCGTCGTCGGTTATTACACGTCGATCAGCATCGAACGCCGCTCGATTTACGCCGAAGCCTTGAAACGCAAAGGCGCCGGTGATTATCGCCTGCAGTTGGCCGAGCTCCACGTCCGCGATCTGATGAAACGCGATCCGATCACTGTTTCGCCCGTGGCCCATTTCGCCGAGATCGGCGAGAAATTTATCGCGAACCGTTTCAATTATCTTTACGTCACGAGCCACGGACGTTTTCTCGGCGCCGTCTCACTGCACGACATCAAGAATTACCTGAACTCCCCCGAGCTCGCGAAGGTCGTCATCGCCGAGGACCTTCTTCACGGACAATTTCCGGTCATCCCGGCCGGCTCTACCCTTGCTTACGCTCTCGAGATTTTCACCCATCACGATGGCGAGCGCTTGCCCGTCATCGGCGACATATCCGGCCGTCAGCTCGTCGGCAGCATTTCCAAAACCGATCTCATCCTCGCCTTAGCCGACATCAACCGGTCCGCTCCAACTGACAGCTAAGGTTTGGCAGCGGGAGACGGCTTCGCGGCGGCGACGGGCGCTTTGTTTAGCGCGGCAATAACGTCGCTGGTGAAGTCAGCCCGTTCTTTCGAAAATAGAATGGGAGAAAAGCGATTCAGGCTGGCGCCGGATGTGTCGAACACCAGGTCCAGGTTCTTTGCTTTCGCCTGCTCGAGCACAACGGCAGTGATCTCACTTAACAGGTTTTCCTGGAGATGCTGCGCTTGTTGCTGGAGCTGCTGCTCGCGCGATTGACGGAAGTCGTTGATCTCGCGTTCCATGTTTTTCAGCGTCGCTATCTTTTCGTCGCGCTGTTTGGCTTTTTGCGCCTTTGCATCCGCAGTCAGGGCCGGCGCATCAATTTGCGCATTGAGCTTGTTGATTTCTTCCAACTCTTTCCTGTAGGTGTCCACGCGTTCGTCGAATTCCTTTTTCGCGGCGTTCTTTGCATCGTTGATCTTTGCATCGGCCTCTTTGGATTTGCGGTACTCCTTCAAGATGCGGTTCACGTCCACAGTGCCGACATTGAGTTCGGCGTGTGCGACCTGAGCGAGGGCGAGCGAAACAAAAAGCGAGACTGCGAATAACAGGCGCCTGGCGGACAGGTTGGATTTGATCATAACAAAAAGCGAACGTCGTCGTGCGATCACGGCGTTCTCACCGCCTCGACATCGAGTCGGATTGGCCTGATCGGAAGGTCCAGCGGCAGGGGCCGATTGCCCTGCTCGAAGT
This sequence comes from Chthoniobacterales bacterium, assembly GCA_035644055.1. Lineage (GTDB taxonomy): Bacteria > Verrucomicrobiota > Verrucomicrobiia > Chthoniobacterales > UBA10450 > AV80. The sequence goes on along the minus strand of DASQPH010000134.1, from coordinate 18,258 downwards.
CCGGCAAGGCACGATTGATGGTGAGCAGCGACCGGTCGAGCGATGCCAATTCGAGCCGACTCACTCGCAACGTCAGACGAGCCGGATCGTTGAAAAAGGCGACGGCGTCTGCGTTCCAGATGAGACTGGGCGGGACGGCGGTAGAAGTTTGGATAGTCGCGTTGCGCGAGCGCGAGAGCTGAAGCATCGCGAATGCGACGAAAAGCGCCGCGGCAACAGCGCCAGCGGTTCGATACGCGCCGGACAAATTCGTGCCGTTTACCCACGCAACAAGTTGCCGCAATCCGCTGAATGCTTTCGCTTCGCTGCGAGCGGATCTAATTTGTTCGACAAGCGCGGCCCGCATCATTGTCGGCAGCGCTGGCTCCCCGCTCAATGATTCATCCCGTCGCTTCGCCGCGGCGAATAACGCCGTGTCGACCGGTAGCTCTTCCGCCAAAAACGCCTGCAGTTGTTCGAGGCGCGCCGTGGAGATTTCTTCGACTTCGCGCAACTGGTTGTCACGCAGTTCCGCGATTTCGCGCATCGCGCCGGCCAGACCATTAATCCGTTTATCCATCGGCCCTCGTCAGGTTGGAACGAATCAGCAGGTCGAGCAGCTTCGCTTTGCAGCGGGAAATGCGGGTATAAACCGTCTTCGGATTCATCCTTCGGACTGCTCCGATTTCCTTGAACGTGAGCTCGCCGAAAAAATGCAGGTGAATCAGATCGCGGTCTTCTTCGGGCAACTGTTCCAGAGCGCGATGCAAAATAATCGCCCTTTCGCTCTCGGCCGTCGCGTCTGACGGCGACTTGGCGGTGTCGTCGCTGCGATCGAGCGACGGGGCGATCGGGACGAGAAGCGTCAGGCCCCTTTTGGCAGCAGACTTTCGCCGGAAAAGCGCACGGGCTTGCTGTGAGGCAATCCCAAAGAGCCACGCCCTAAAAAGGCCGTCGCCCGAGAAAGTGTGAATGCCTTTAATCGCAGCTTGGAGAGATGTCTGCGCGACATCCTCGGCGTCCTGTTCATCGAGCGAATGGTAGAGCCGGTTGACGAACGTCACGAGCACCGGCCAGACGACGGGAAAGAGCGACGTCCATGCCCCCGCGTCTCCATCTTTGCACCGTTCTCCGAGCCGCTCGATTTCGGCCAGCTTGGGATCAATCGCGGTGCGGCCGGGCCACGGCTTTATGGGAATTGGCGACGGCCCGGTCTCGATTTCGCTGCAACTGATTACGCTGGGAAAAACGGTGACCGAGGAATGCATCGTCACCCTCTTCGTAGCAAACGGCCGGAGGAATCCTTCAATGTCATTCACCGTCTGACATCGGCCGGAACGGTTTGATCAATCGTGCTCGTGCCCATGGTCGTGATCGAATTCTTGCGCAAATTCGTCCCGCGCCGCAAAGTTCACCGTTAATCACTAGATGGCACAATCTACGAAAATAGATTTCGCGGTCGGCATTGGCGGCGAGAACGGGCAGGGGATCGCTTCCACCGGGGATATTCTTGCCCGCATCTTCGCGCGGCGCGGGCTCCATCTCAACGCCTACAACGCCTACCAATCGATCATCCGCGGCGGACACACTTTCCTGACGATTCGAGCGAGCGATTCGCCCGTGCGCAACATGGGGGACAAGATCGACGTCTTCATTCCGCTCAACCAGGACACGATGGATCGCCACCTCCAGTTGTTGAAATCCGGTGCGTGCGCCATTTATGACATCGAGAAAATCACGCCGGGCCAGGCGGCCGACGGCGTGCAGCTGTGCCCGATGCCGATGAAGGAATTGACCCAGGGCAACAAGCTGGCGATCAACACGGCCGCGCTCGGCGCCACCCTGCAATTGCTCGGGATCGAATCGGAGCCGCTCGAATCGGTCGTAACTCGACAGTTCAAGAAGAAAGGCGACGCGGTCGTGGCCCAAAACATCGCGATCGCGCGGGCCGGTTACGAGTACGCGGCGCAGAACTTCAAAGCGTTTTCGTGGAAGACGCCGGTGGGGCCGAAGCCGCTCGGTGTCATCACCGGCAACCAGGCCACCGCGATGGGAGGCGCGGCGGCCGGCGTGAAATTTTACGCGGCGTACCCGATGAGCCCGTCCACCGGCGTGTTGATGTGGATGGCAGCCCACGCACGGCAGCTCGGCATCATGGTGCGGCAAGTCGAGGACGAGATCGGCGTGATGAACATGGTGATCGGCGCGGCCCACGCCGGTTGCCGCGCGATGTGCGCGACCAGTGGCGGCGGCTTTGCCCTGATGTCGGAAGCCATCGGCATGGCGGGCATGATCGAGACGCCCATCGTCTGCATCGATGTCCAGCGCGCCGGCCCGGCTACGGGCGTGCCGACCAAGACCGAGCAGGGCGACCTCTGGCAAGTGCTCGGTGCAGGGCAGGGCGATTATCCGAAGCTGGTCGTCGCTCCGTCCAGCCAGCTCGATTTATTCCGGACGATTCCCGAGCTGTTCAACCTCTGCGACAAATATCAATGTCCCGGCCTGGTCCTCGCCGACCTGCTCATTTCCGAAGGAACATCGAGCATTGATCCCGACGATCTCGACTTCAATGTGACGATCGACCGCGGCGAATTGATTCTGCCCCCGCCCGCCGAAGCCTTGGCGAAGGCGGGTAACGGCAACACCGACGGAGCGAACGTGGCCAGCGGTTACAACGACAAAGCTTACCTGCGTTTCAAGAATACCGAGAGCGGCATCTCGCCGCGCGCGGTGCCCGGCGTGCCCGGTCACATCTTCACCGCGGCGACCGACGAGCACGACGAAGACGGCACGATCATCAGCGATGAATTTACCAACCCGCACAAGCGCCGGATGATGGTCGAGAAACGCGGCCGCAAAATGCAGGCGGCGATCAATGATATCGCCCCGCCAAAACTTTTCGGGCCCGAGAATGCCGCTGTCACTCTCGTCGGCTGGGGCTCGACCGAGGGCGTGATTCGTGAAGCCGTCGAGAAACTCGCCGGCGAAGAAGGCATCGTGGCCAATCACCTTCAGATAAGATGGATTGTTCCCTTCCACGCCGCTGAGATCAGCCGGATCCTTTGGCAGAAGAATGTCATTGTGATTGAGAACACCTACAGCGGCCAGTTCGCCCGCTATCTCCGGAGCGAGACCGGGTTCGACGCGCAAGGTCACATCCGCAAGTACGACGGCGAACCCTTCATGCCCCATCACATCGTCGAAGCCGTCAAAGACCAATTGGCCGGCAAAACAAGACTATCCGTCCCCGTGCATGAGGTATTGGCATGAGGAGGCGAGACGTGGTGAATAATATTAAAATAGATTGTCATCCTGAGCGCAGCGAAGGATCTCTGACTATTTTCTCCGCCACCGCGCACAATCGACCAGAAATGATCAGAGATTCTTCGCTGCGCTCAGAATGACAATTCTTCTAATGAGATGGCTCCTAACCATTCACAATAACTTCCCATGACCACCGCCACCGAAACCGCGCCTCCAAAAGATCCCGGCACGTTAACGAAAGACACCTACCGCGGCCGCATCCATCCCGATTGGTGTCCCGGCTGCGGCGATTTCTCCGTCCTCGCTGCGCTTCAAACCGCGATGTTCGAGCTAGGTCTCCAACCGCATCAGGTTTGTGTCGTCAGCGGCATCGGCTGCTCGTCGAACTTGCCTGGCTACGTCAACACCTATGGCATGCACACGCTGCATGGCCGTTCCCTTGCCGTCGCCACCGGCGTCAAGCTCGGCAACCACGAGTTGAAAGTCATCTGCACCGGCGGCGATGGCGACGGCTTCGGCATTGGCGGCAACCATTTCGTCCACACCATGCGCCGCAACGTCGACCTGACTTACATCGTCATGGATAACCAGATTTACGGCCTAACGACCGGTCAATGCTCGCCTACCAGCGTCAAAGGCATGAAGACCAAGAGCACGCCGCACGGCAGCGTCGAGAACCCAATCAACCCAATCCCGATGGCGATCGTTTGCGGCGCGACCTACGTGGCCCGCGCCTTCAGCGGCAAACAGAAACACATGGTCGAAATGTTCAAGGGCGCCATTCAACACAAAGGCTTCGCGCTGGTGGACGTGTTCAGTCCCTGCGTCACCTACAACAAGGACAACACCTACCAGTGGTTCAACCCACGCGTAAAGATATTGGAAGAACAAGGCCACGACCCGACTGATTTGCACAAGGCGATCGACCGCGGCTACCAGTGGGGCGAAGAAATCCCCATCGGCCTCTTCTGGCGCCGCACCGATTTAGAGACGCTGGAAGAACAAGAACCCGTCCTCCACACCGGCGAAGGCCCACTCGGCTTCCGCAGCAACCTCGCCATCCCGTCAGACGAAGCGAAAGCGTTGATTAACGAGTTGCTGTAATCTAGTAGCAACAATAGTTCGCACAACGTGTGCGTGTCGGTTGAAGCGCCAAATCTCAGATGTTTAGAAACGCTCCCATTCTTCTGCCGCCTAGACGCGCCATACATTCGTGAATTCTGATTTACGCGAGAAGCTCCTCCGCGATCTGGAGAAAAGCGGCTTTGCTGCGGAGATGCATGCTATTCAGGCGATTCGTCATGCCGGATGGCAATGCTCAGGATCCGGCAGCTATTTTGATCGGGACGAGTCCATCACGCGGACTATCGATGTCACAGCGTACAAGGTGGCGCGAAACAGCGAGGTGGGCGCCGGCGAGGTAGCCTTTGAATACCATCTATTCGTCGAGGTAAAGAAGGCAGAGCGACCATGGGTAGTCTTCCGCCAGCGCGAAGATCCAAAGAAGATAGGCGATGCTTGGGACAATCCATACTTTACCCATAATGAATGTACGTCGTTGGGCAACTTGACACCCATCTTGCGTCAGCACTCCATCCGGGCGCGGCTGGGATGGATCGGATACGGCGTGCACGAAGCCTTCAAACCGCCCCATGATGCTGGCCGGTGGTATTCTGCGGCCGTTACTTCTTGCAAGGCCGCTTATGATTATGTTCGCCACGATAGCTTTAAGTATTTGAAGCAGTCCGGACATGGAATGACATTTCTGGCTATTACTCATCCTGTCGTGATCGTTGACGGGCCGTTGATCAGTGCAGAATTGATTGGAGATGGAAAGCCGAGTCTGGAGGAGGTTTCTTTTGCTCCGTTCGCCTTCGGATTCAGCACAGCCCGATACGAGGCTGCCACATATCGGGTCGACTTAGTTACGAAGGATTCGATCGCCGCTTACCTGAATATTCTGCAGGAAAGAATCGACGCCATTTTTATAGCTTTATACGATGCGAAGCGTTTGGCCAAATGAGCCGTTGCTCAACACGAACGCCTATCGGGCGTGGCTGATTGCATGTCTCGTTACGTGATCACATGAAAGTCGTCTATCTACAAAAGTCCTTGAGTGTCAATGGACGGTCCGCATTACGCGGTAGGAGACTTCTCGACAAGTTCCGTGCCGAATCCGAGGAATGCCTGTTAGGCCACGCCGTCGTAGATAACGACTCCTATGCCAAATGGAAAGAGGAAGCATCCCGACGAGATCTGATTTCGTATGACATGCTTCGAGACGTTTCTCCGGACCTCGTTTATATCGAGGGTGGAATGCTGGCGTCCGAAACTATGTGGAAAGTCCCGCTGGAAATGGCCAATGCGCTTGTCGCGCGTGGCGCAGTCATCGTAATCAATGATGTGGACATCAACGATGTACGGAATCAGGAAGCCGCCATGGAAAAAGTATTCGCCTATGCCGGTGCGGCGGTTCAAAGAGTCAACGGAACGCCAGTATACGCCGGGGCAGCATCAGGCTCTCCCGCGGAACTGCGGCTCATACCCGAGAAGATGCTTGTGAGCGATTGGTTGCGTCCGATTTACGCTGGTGTTGAGTCTCTGATTGTCTCGTGGGCGCTGCGCCTTAGCTACTTCGGTGACGTGTTAGCCTCAGGCAACCGAGGCGAACACGGTACGCTTGCATCCGATGTTTGGGTTGACGAATTGGACTGCTGTCCGTTCGCTTCTGTTCGGCAGATCGGCAACGGTTTTGTCGTGCTTGTCGCAGCTATTAGCACGGCATGGTCAGAAGATCATGACGGAACCCTTAGGTGGTTATTGAATATTGGTCGATTCCTCTGCGAAACGGCGCAAACCAATAAAATCCGAAGTGCAAGTCACAGGCATTCGACGCACTTGCTGTTTCTAAGCCACCGCTCGACAGACAAGGCTATCGTTGACGAAGTGGCGGCGGGAACCAAAAAGGCCGGTGTCGGTGTATGGTATGACAAGGACAAAATGCTCCCATCTGATTCATTGGTTGCTAAGATCAATGAAGGCATCGCTGACATGACTCATTTTGTTCTTTTCTGGTCGGCAGCCTGCGCGGAATCGAATTGGGTTGAGCGAGAGTTGAACGCGGCCATCAGCCGCCTGGTTGAACACAAGACGCCGATCATTATAGTGCGATTAGACCGGACACCGGTTCCCGCCTTGGTTGCCGATCTTTACCGCGTTGAAGCGGCCACTCTCGAACCGGCTGAAGTTGCCAGGACCTTGGTCACGACCGTCGAGCGGCTGGCGCAGCGAGCTCAGAATGCACCGCGCGATTAGCATCAGAGACCGCGATACGCTTCGGAGCGGTGCTGGATTCGATAGATGCGCACCGTTTTGTCCGGGTGATAAATCCAGTAAAGAACGCGCCAATCGCCCGTTCGTAATTTGCACAGACCGGCAAGATCCTCCGGCATGCCTACGAGACGCCGATGAATCATGACGCCGGCGTTCTCCGCCAGCCACCTAATCTTGCGCTCGACGGCGGACCCGATAGCCGGATCGAGTTCGCTTAATTGAACATCGGCCTTGGGGCCTATTTCGACTCGGTAGGCCATGGGGCATGGCGAGGTTCCCACGCCTTAAATTCGCCAGCCAAATCCTGGCTGCGCGCTTCGCGCAGCTCAGCAACGATCTGGGGGTTCTGCGCCGTCAACCAGTCCTGCAATTCATCGAGCGTTTCGATCGAAGAAAGCACTGGCACTGGGATTTCGACAGTGTCCTTCGCCATTCGGGCAGTGTATCAGCCGGCGCTTCCTAAAGCAACCGCGCCGCTCGCCATGTGCGTGTGCAGAAATGGAGCGGGAACACGCCTTCGTCCCAGAGGCGCGGCGCTTGGGTCTTAGCCGCCTTGATCCAGGGCCTCGGCGGTGCCGAAGCTATCGCGTTCGCCGCTCAGTTCGCCTTTCGGGGCTGGCGCGCCGGAGCGCTGCTCGCCGGGACGCGGCGCGGCCTTCGTCAGTTTCTCGGTCAGGTGGGGTCGGGGAAAATTTTATCGACAACGGTGCAGGATCGGCGCAACAATCAGGCGTTCTGGAGGCAAGGGTGCCACGGGCTTCCACTCATCCTCGGAGGTTTTTCTTATGGCTGACGCTGATTCCCCGTGTGCGCCGCTCGTTCCCTGTGAGAATTTGTCCGGCGCTGTCCTCGTTAGGCGGACTGTTTATGGCCCGTCGCTCATCGATGATCCGCGGCCCCTTGCCTTTGGTGAGCTGGCCCTCAGTGGCGGGGCGATCCGTCCCTACATCGATCTGATCTACGAGACGCGCTGGATCCCGAAAGGCCTCTGTCGCGGGCCGGTCTCGTCCGTGATGTCGCTTGCCCCGACCGAATCCATCACGGCTGGCGTTCGCACAGCCCATCGCGAAAGTTTTACGCAGACGATGACGGATGCGGCGGAAAGTTCGTCTGTCTACACGCACACCCGCCATCAATTATCGGAATCGACGCACCAGTCTTCCGGTGGTGGTGGCGGAATTGGCGGCGCTATCGGTGGGGCGATCGGCGGAATTGCTGGCGCGATCGGTGGCGCGGCGGGCAAACTGCCGGGTGCGGTGGCTGGAGTGGCCGGCGATATCTTCGGTGTGGAAAAAGATATTGCGGGCGCGGTGCTCGACGTCGCGCCGATTTTTGTCGGTCTGCTTGGTTCGATCTTCGAAGACATCGGTTCCGTCGCGGGCGATATCGTGGGCGCCGTTGTTGGTGGACCGATTGCGGTCGCTGGCGCAGCGGCGAATGCAATTGGCGGATTGATTGATGGCGCCATTGGCACCGTGGCCGGTGGTGGGGCGCACGGTCCGGCCCTGGTCGACACGCAACATCGGATCAACGAAATCACCGAGTCGATGGAACATCGCGAGAGTCAAAGCCATGTCCGACAGGTGGTGGTTTCGAGTTCAAATGAGCGCGAGGAATTCGTCACCCGCACTTTTTCGAACCCGTATCGCGATCGCTCGCTTCAACTTCGTTTCCTGCCGATTTACAAACATTACGAAGTCGTGACCACGATCCGCTCCGGCATTCCCGGCCTCGCCTTGATCGCAGGAAAGCTCGACAATAATTTCCAACGCGCCCAGACGAATTTCGCCTCCCAATTGGGAATCGTGTCACGATTAAATCTCGCGGCCAACATCAGCGCGGTCGGAGCAACTCCGACCAGCACTCCGGCGGTTTCAAGAGCAGTCAGCAACGCGACGGTGACGCGCGTCGCGCTTGCGTCCGCACAGGTCAATCACGATGACCAGGACGTGCGCCACCCGATGGCGGACCTGCTGATTCGCAATTCCAGTTCCGCCGAGCGCGAGAAAGGCGCGCATGTCGAGAAAGGCCTGCGCTGGAGCAGCGCGCAGGTGCGTGACAATGTGCTGCATGTGCCAGCGGCTGATCCCGCGATTCTGGCCAAGGCCTGGCATCTCGAGAAGGGCGTCGGCAGCCGTTTATCCGATGCGATCTCGCGGCTGTCGCCGGAGAATCTTCCGAAGTTCGCGCCCAAAATCGAAAAGCGTCAGATTCATCTTTTCGCCGGGACACATGTGGAAGCGGTTCCGGGCGAATGCACTTTGCCCGACATCCTGACTGATGCGTTGAGCCGGCCGGAAAACGTGTAGGCTACCCTGAAGTAGCTTCCCCCGTTAAGAATTGTCGGAAGGAACGCGCTCTTTATCCGCCTTGATCCAAGGCTTCGGCGGTACCGAAACTATCGCGTTCGCCGCTTAGTTCTCCTTTCGGGGCGGACGCGCCTGAGCGCTGCTCGCCCGGACGCGGCTCGGCCTTCGTCAGTTTCTGGCCCCGGCGGGAGAAACCGGTTTTGCCGACAGTGACGCAGGTGCAACCAGTGTCTTCGGCGCAACCCTGGCAGCAATAGGTTTGGCCCTCGTAGGTGTAGCCTTCGCCCGGCCACTCATTCTTCTTCATTCTGCAACCGGGACACGCCGGCGCCGGAATCGATTTCCGCAAACGAGCCCTTCGTTTTTTCTCGGTTTCCATAATGGCGCGGATTTTTTGGCGCTGCCTCTCACACATCCATCGTCTTTCCCTTTGATCGTGGACGTGAATGGCGACAGGGGCCGGAGGTCAGAGGACCGCTTGGTGGAGCAGAGAAACACGACGTTGCCGGGCTTGTAATTTCTAGTTTCTAATTTCTAATTCTACTCGCGACGCGCGATTAGCTCAGTGGTAGAGCGCTTGCTTCACACGCAAGAAGTCGCAGGTTCGAACCCTGCATCGCGCATTGATTCTCGTTCCCTCAAAATGTTCTATACATACGTACTCAGGTGTAGTGACGGTAATCTTTACGTAGGATCTACCGGCGATCTAAAACGGCGGATCGCCCAACACCAGGCTGGCCGCGTGGCCGCGACGGCATCCCGGTTGCCCATTACGCTGGAATATTATGAGGCCTGCCGTCTTGAAAGTGGGGCGCGCCTCCGCGAGAAGCAGCTGAAGACCGGTTTCGGGCGCGCGTATTTGAAGCGGCGTCTCGCGTAGTTCGAACCCCCGCCCGCATTGCTACGCGAAGCGTTGCGGGCGCGGCTGCATCGCGCATACCCTCGGCAAGCGCGCCGTTTGCCCTGCAACAGCAGGCATTCAAGCAATTGTAGGGCGGGCGCGTCGCCTGCCCACTGTCGGCAAGCGGAGCGCTTGCCCTACAGAGTCAGGCATGTAATTAACTGCCATGTCCGAACACAAAGTTACGCTCAACTGGCAGCGCGGCGATACGCCGTTCGAATATCAGAAGTATTCGCGCGATCACACCTGGAAATTCGACGGCGGGCACGAGATGAAGGCCTCAGCTGCGCCGGCTTACCTGGGCAATCCGGCGAACACCGATCCGGAAGAAGCGTTCGTCGCGGCGCTCTCGAGTTGCCACATGCTTACGTTCCTCGCCGTGGCCTGCAAAAAGAAGTTCGTCATGGACGAATACACGGACGACGCCGTCGGCCATATGGAGAAAAACGAGAACGGCAAGATGGCAATCACGCGCGTCGAGCTGCATCCGAAGATCAAGTTTTCCGGCGAGAAACAACCGACCGATCAGGACCTAGACGAGATGCATCACTTCGCCCACACCGAATGTTTCATCGCGAACTCGGTGAAGACCAAAGTCACCGTCGAGAAATAGATTTAAACCGCGGATTACGCGGATAACGCGGATGATTTTGAATCTCGAATTTCTTCTTCCTTCATCCGTGCCATCCGCGTAATCCGCGGTCATCCATCCCCATTAAATGAGCGAAAAGACGGATCAGCAGCGCCCGCCTTCGCCGAGCTCCGGCGCGGCGAGGATGGAGAAGATCGTCAGCTTGTGCAAGCGGCGCGGGTTCATTTTCCAATCGAGCGAGATCTACGGCGGACTGAACGGCTGCTGGGATTACGGACCGCTTGGCGTCGAGCTGAAGCGGAACGTGAAAGATTATTGGTGGCGCGTCATGGTCCGCGAACGCGACGACGTCGTGGGATTGGACGGCGCGATCCTGATGAGCCGGGCGGTCTGGAAAGCGAGCGGGCACGAGGAAACGTTCACCGATCCGATGGTCGATTGCCGGACGTGCAAAGCGCGACTGCGCGCCGATCAGTTGCCGGAAAAAAACGGCGTGAAGCAATGCCCGAACTGCGGCGGCAAAGACCTGACCGCGCCGCGCGCGTTTAACTTGATGTTCAAGACGTTCGTCGGCGCGACGGAAGACGAAGACGCGGTGACGTATCTGCGGCCGGAGACAGCGCAGTCTATCTTCGTCCAGTTCAAGAATGTGCTGGATACGGCGCGGAAGAAATTGCCGTTCGGAATTGCGCAGATCGGGAAAGCGTTTCGGAACGAGATCAACCCGCGGAATTACATTTTCCGGTCGCGCGAGTTCGAGCAGATGGAGTTGGAATACTTTTGCCGGGCAGAGGAGGGGATGCAGTGGCTCGAGTATTGGAAGGAAGAGCGGCTGAAGTTCTACGAGAATATTGGGATCGCGCGCGATAAACTGCATGTGCTCACCGTCCCTGACGCCGACCGCGCGTTTTATTCCAAGGGAACTTATGACATCGAATACGATTTTCCGTTTGGCCGGCAGGAGCTGGAAGGCGTGGCGTATCGGACCGATTACGATCTCAAGCAGCACCAGGAAGCGAGCGGCAAACCGCTCGATTATTTCGACGAGGAAACGAAGCAGCGCTTCATCCCGCACGTGGTCGAGCCAAGCGCCGGCGTCGATCGCACGGTGCTCGCGCTTCTTTGTAACGCTTACGACGAAGAGACGGTCACGGACGAGAAAGGCAAAGCTGAGTCGCGGATCGTGATGCGGTTTCATCCGCGGATCGCGCCGGTCAAAGTGGGCGTGTTTCCGTTGCTGAAGAACAACGAACAGCTTGTCGCGAAAGCGCGCGAGATCGTGGCGCTGCTTCGCCCGCACATGAACGTTTTCTATGACGAAACCGGCGCGATCGGCCGGCGATATCGGCGCCAGGACGAAGCCGGAACGCCGTTCGGCGTCACGGTTGATTTCGAAACGCTCGGCGAAAAAGATCCGGCCTTGCGCGATACGGTCACCCTGCGTGAGCGCGATTCGATGAAGCAGGAACGGGTGAAAATGGGCGATCTTCTACAGCTATTGATGGCCCGAATTGCGTAATTATCTCTGGAGAATTCCGGAGGTAATTTATGCCAATCCATCAGGAAGAACGGGCCGGCGCGAACCTCTCGTTTTGGGAAGCGACGGCGAAAGAGTCGGCGCTGCATCCGCTGCGCGAAAATAGTGGCTGCGATGTTTGCATCGTCGGCGCTGGGATCGCGGGTATGTCGATCGCCTACGAGTTAAGCCGCCGCGGTCACGAAGTGATCGTGCTGGACGACGGTGAAATCGGTCGCGGAATGACGGGCCGGACGACGGCGCACCTGGTCAACGCGCTCGACGATCGTTATTATGACCTGGAAAAATACCACGGGGAAGATGGCGCCCGGATGGCGGCGCAAAGCCACAGCGCCGCGATCGACTGGATTGAAACCGTGGCGGAGCGCGAGAAGATCGACTGCGATTTCGAGCGGGTGGACGGCTACCTGTTTGAGCCGCCTAACGAGTCGTTGAAAAACCTGGAGAAAGAGTTCGACGCCTGCCAGCGCGCTGGTCTTGGCGTGGAGTGGGTCACGAACGCGCCGATCGAAGCGTTCGACACGCATCGCGCGATCAAGTTTCCGCGCCAGGGCCAGATTCATCCGCTGAAATATTTACAAGGACTGGCGGACGCGATCGGGCGGCATGGCGGCAGGATTTTCACGGGCACTCGAGTCGAGGAAGCGATTGGCGGGTCGAATGCGCACGTGACTACGGCGAACAAGCTCACGGTCACAGCAAAGGCGATCGTGGTCGCGAGCAACACGCCGATCAACGACCGCTATGTGATTCACACGAAACAGGCGCCCTATACGACCTACGTGATCGGATTGCAGGTGAAGCGAAACCATGTGACCCACGCGCTTTTCTGGGACACCGCCGAACGCGCGGGCCTGGAGACGGGGCTCGGTCCCGTGGCCTATCACTACGTTCGCATCGCGAAGGGCGACAGTGAGGGCAACGAAATTCTGATCGTCGGCGGCGAAGATCATAAGACCGGGCAGGCCGACGATTTCGAGCAACGTTTCCAACGTCTGGAAGACTGGGCGCGCGTCCGCTGGCCGAAAGCGGGCGAGATCGCGTTCCAATGGTCGGGCCAGGTGATGGAACCCGTGGACGGCATGGGTTACATCGGCCGGAATCCGGCTGACGAAGACAACGTTTATGTCGTGACCGGCGATTCGGGAAACGGAATGACGCACGGGGCCATCGCCGGGATGCTCATTCCCGAGCTGATCCGGCGCGGCGATCACGCGTGGGCGAAGCTTTACGATCCGTCGCGAATTACCGTCCGGACCGCGCCGGACTTCGCGAAGGAGAACATCAATGTGGCCGCGCAATTCGTCGATTACTTCACCGGTGGCGATGCTGGTTCGCCCGACGAATTGAAACCGGGCGAGGGGGCGGTGATTCGGCGAGGCGTGAAGAAAATCGCGGTGTATCGTGACGAAGCGGGCACGCTCCACGAGATGACGGCGGTTTGTCCGCACCTGAAATGCATCGTGCACTGGAACCGGACGGAAACGACCTGGGATTGTCCCTGCCACGGCTCGCGCTTCGACGCCCTGGGCAAAGTCCTCAACGGTCCGTCGGTCGCGGACCTGGCGCCGATCGAGAAGAACGGCACGTAATTTTTTCGTTCGTGGTTCGGCGGTTGAAATGGCTCGCGCGCATTCCCGGCGCCCCGCAGATTTTCGACGCGATGCTGTTCGCTGCGACCGGACTGGTTTTCCCTAAACGGCTTCGCGCGATAAGCGCGATTGAATCGACGGTGCGCAGCTGGGCCGACGTGCGCGTTGGCATCCATCGGCTGGGCGGCATCGGGTTCTTCTTTCGCGGCCGGGAATCAAGTCACATCCATGGCAACGGTTTATTGGATTGCTTTGTCGGGAGGGCGAACCGCGAGCGGTTGGTCGCAACCGGCCACGCGTTGCCGCATCACGTGTTTCCGAATTCCGGATGGATCAGCTTTTGGATTCGAGGCGAAGAGGATGTTCAAACGGCGCTCGAATTAATCCGAATCGCCAACGAAACAAAATGAACGCCGAAACCTTCCGCGCTTATTGTCTGGGCAAAAAGGCGGCGACCGAGGGCAGTCCGTTCGGGCCCGACAACATCGTCTTCAAGGTGAAAGCCAAAATGTTCGCGCTTCTCGCGTTCGATGAAGTTCCGCCGCGCGTAAACCTGAAATGCGATCCGGACCTCGCGCTCGAATTGCGCGATCGCTACGAACAGGTTGAGCCCGGTTATCACATGAACAAGAAGCATTGGAACACCGTCGTGCTCGACGGGGTGGTTCCAGACGGAGAGATCAGGAAAATGATCGACCATTCCTACGAGTTGGTGGCGAAGAGTTTGCCGAAGCTTCTGTAGCCGCTTCGCTGCCTGCCGCGCCGGAGCAACACGAAGGCGGGTGCGAAGCGCTCTCGTCCTGTCATGTTGACCCCGCAAGGGCGGGAGAAACATCTCTTACCATTTCGGCGCGGTGGGAGACCAGAAATGTTCAGAGATCCGTTCGCTTCGCTCAGGATGACAACTTCCTCACGTCGCCCACCAGCCTTCGCACCGCTTCGGCCTGGCAGGCAGGGCGACGGCTACAACGTTCGCGCCTGCACTTCACCTACGTCGAGCTGCAACGCTTCGCGAGCGACACGCAGGAATGCATCCGGCGGATCGGTCAACGCGACTTCGAGTCGTGCGCTGCTCGATTCTGGAGCGGATAGATTTTCGCGCTGCAAGAGATCGCGCACCGCGAGCGCGCAGTTTTGCGCGGAATCCACCAGCGCGATTTTGTCGCCAATCAATCGCGCAATGGCGTCTCGCAAAAGCGGATAATGGGTGCACCCCAGCACCAACGTGTCGACGCCGTCGTTCATCAGCGGCGCGAGATATTGCAGAATGATTTCATCGGTGATCGGACTTTCCAGCCAGCCTTCCTCGATCAGCGGGACGAGCAGGGGACAGGCGCGCGCGGTCACGCGCACATCGGGATCGAGTGAGCGGAGCGCACGTTCGTAGGCGCCGCTCGCAATCGTTGCCCGGGTGCCGATAACGCCGATATGTCCGCTCCGCGTCTTCACAACCGCGGCGCGCGCTCCCGGAAGAATAACCCCGGTGACAGTAACCGGCAGAGTCTCTTCCAGGCGCGGCAACGCGAGAGCAGACGCGGTGTTGCAGGCGACCACGACGGTCTTCGCTTTTTCTTCGAGCAACATCGCGGCAATCTCGAGGCTGTAACGCTGGACGGTGGCCGCACTCTTGCCGCCGTAGGGCACGCGGGCGGTATCGCCGAGATAAAAGATCGACTCGTTAGGCAATAATGCGCGCAGGGCAGCGACGACGGTCAGCCCGCCGATGCCGGAATCGAAGACGCCAATCGGTTGCGCTGCCAAACTAGTTTCCGCCATTGATCGAAACGGACGGCGAATGATTTTCGGCGTCCAGTGGCTCGGTGATGGAATGGGTGTGCAGGGGCAGATTGGTTTTCGCGACGGCGAAGTTCGCGCCCTGGGTCCGATAATTCACCGCGGAGTTGTAATTCTGAATCCCTTGCGCGATGGCCGCGCCCAGCCGTTGCCGGTAATAGCTGGTCGCGATCCGCTGGCCTTCCGATGGATTGCTGATGAACCCGCCTTCAACCAGGACCGCGGGAATCTTCACGTCGCGCAAGACATGAAAGCGCGCGTGTTTTACTCCGCGATCGAACGCCGCGAGCCGTGATAAAACCGTCGCGTGAATCGCCGCTGTTAAAGCGATGTTGTGTTCGTCCTGGACGTTGCCGGCATGTCGCGCGACGTCCGCCGCCGAGAAATGATGTTCGCTCGACATATTTGACGGCACGCCTTCCGGCGCGAGCGCGAAACTTTCCACGCCCACACCGCCGGCCGACGAATTGAAATGAATGCTGACAAACACGGCGTGCGGGAAGCGGTTCGCGATGTTCACCCGTTGCTCGAGCGAGACGTAGGTGTCGGTCGCGCGGGTCATTTCCACGCGGTAGCCGGCCCGGATCAACTCGCGGCGCGCGACGAGGGCCACGTCGAGCGTGAGATTTTTCTCGCTGCCCCAGCTGCTCGACGCGCCGTTATCGAAACCGCCGTGCCCGGGATCGAGCACAACCGTATCGATCTTCTGCGAATTTTGGATCCGGCTCGGCCGCAGAACCGGCTCGATGATTTTGCTTACGTCCATGACGGAGATCAGGTCTTCGTCGGCGTCGTTCAGCAGCGGAAAATGGGTCCAGAACTTGACGCCGTTAATCGAGAGCTCGCTCGTGCCGGCCTGGGCACGGATCGTCCGGCGCTCGCTCCGAAGCGAGACCGTGCGGCTGACGCGAGTGTATTCGGGGAACTGGTAGAACTGGGCCACGTTCGCGAAGCTGACGTATGGGCGATTGTTAGGCCGGACGACGTGCCAGTCTTCGGCCGGCGCTGCGATCGTGAGCAGGAGCAGGAGCAAAGCCCAAACAGCGGATTTCAGTTTCGTGCTCATGCTCGTGCTCCTGCTCGTAATCGTAATTGCGTCGCTGATCAAGCTGTCAGGCTGGTAGGGACGGCGCGCTGCGCCGTCCGGCATTTTCGCGACTCGCGGTCATCGCAGCGCGATGACCCTACCATTTGCAATCGACGCCCATGCCCGCATCATTCCTCGCGATGGCTGAGCTGCCGAAAACCTACGATCCCAATTCCGTGGAACCGAAATGGTACGCGCGCTGGGAAGAAGCGGGCTATTTCCGCGCGGACACGCATTCGACGAAGCCGCCGTATTCCATCGTTATTCCGCCGCCGAACGTGACCGGCATTCTGACGCTCGGGCACGTTCTCAACAACACGATCCAGGACATCCTCGCGCGACGCGCGCGCATGCAGGGATTCGAAGTGCTTTGGCTGCCGGGAACCGATCACGCGGGCGTTGGAACGCAGACCGCGGTCGAGAAAAATTTGCGGCAGACGGAAAACAAAACGCGGCAGGATCTCGGCCGGGAGGAATTCATCCGGCGGGTGGTCGAATGGACCGAGAAACACGGCGGCATCATCATCAAGCAACTGAAAAGGCTCGGCGCTTCCTGCGATTGGTCGCGCCAGCGTTATACCTTTGACGACGATTACGTCCGCGCGGTCGAGAACGTTTTCATCGACCTTTATCGCAAAGGTTACGTTTACCGCGGCCGGCGAATGATCAATTGGGATCCGGCGGCGCAGACGGCGCTTTCCGACGAGGAAGTGATCGCGCGGCCGCAGAAGGGGAAACTCTACTATGTTCGCTACGAGATCGTGGACGAGGCGGGGCGTTATCTCGAAGTCGCGACGACGCGGCCGGAAACGATCATGGCCGATACCGGCGTGGCGGTTCACCCCGACGATCCGCGTTATCGCGAATTGATCGGCAAACAAGTCTGGCGGCCGCTCGCGCGCGAGAAATTGCCGATCGTGGGCGATGCCGCGATCGATCCGAAGTTCGGGACCGGCGTTCTGAAAGTGACGCCCGCGCACGACACGCTTGATTTCGAGATCGGCGTCCGGCATTCGCTGCCGGTCATCGACGTTCTGCATCCGGACGGCCGGATCAATTGTCCAGCAGTGCCGGAGCTCGATGGAATCGAGCGTTTCGCGGCGCGACAAAAAGCCGCTGAATTATTGGCGCAGGCGAACCTCCTCGCGAAGGAAGAGCCGCACGAGAACAACGTCGGGTTCAGCCAGCGGAGCGAAGTGCCGATCGAGCCGCGTTTGAGCGAGCAATGGTTTTTGCGTTATCCGAAAACGAAGGAAGCGCTCGACGTGGTTCGCGACCATCTTATTCGGTTCTTTCCCCGGCACTGGGAAAAGGTTTACGCGCAATGGCTCGAGAACATTCGAGACTGGTGCATCAGCCGCCAGATTTGGTGGGGCCACCGAATACCTGCTTGGTATCGGAAATCCCAAATCCCAAATTCCAAATCCCAAACGGAGGAGAACATTTATGTCGGGCTTGAGCCGCCGCCGGACGTGGAGAACTGGCGGCAGGATCCTGACACGCTCGATACGTGGTTCTCGTCATGGCTGTGGGCGTATGAGACAATGGATGAAGAAACGCGGCGGAAATTTTATCCGACCTCCGCGTTGGTGACCGGACCGGACATCATTTTCTTCTGGGTCGCGCGCATGATCATCGCCGGCTTGGAATTTAAGCCCGGTAAATCCGAACGGATCGAGGACAACATTCCGTTCCGCGACGTTTTCTTCACCGGGCTAATTCGCGACAAGCAGGGACGCAAAATGTCGAAGTCGTTAGGCAATTCGCCGGACCCGCTCGACTTGATCGCGAAGTACGGTGCGGATGGACTGCGCTTCGGCCTGATGCGGATCGCGCCGATCGGCCAGGACATTGCGTTCGACGAAAAGCA
>DASQPH010000133.1:0-2675 GCA_035644055.1 Chthoniobacterales bacterium | reverse complement strand
CGTTGACGCGGCGGGCCGGGCAATCGACCCCGCAAAACATCTTAGCGAGTTGCTCGAAGCGATCACGCTGGCTGACGAGGTCGGTCTCGATGTCTTTGGCGTCGGCGAACACCATCGGCGGGAGTTCCTCGACTCCGCGCCAACGATGATTCTTGCCGCCGCCGCCGCTCGAACTCGCCGTATCCGCCTAACGAGTGCCGTCACGGTATTGAGCGCAGCCGACCCAGTGCGCGTGTTCCAGGAGTTCGCTACTCTCGATCTGCTTTCGAATGGCAGGGCGGAAATAGTCGCCGGGCGCGGCTCATTCATCGAAGCATTTCCGCTCTTCGGCCTGGAGCTCGAGGACTACGATTCGCTCTTCGCCGAAAAGCTCGATCTGCTTCTGAAAATTCGCGAGCACACGCATGTTTACTGGTCGGGCAAGCACCGCGCGGCACTCACCGGGCAGGGAGTTTACCCGCGGCCACTCCAAAATCCGCTGCCGATTTGGCTCGGTGTCGGAGGCACGCCGGGCTCTTTTATTCGCGCCGGCGTTCTCGGGTTGCCGTTAATGGTTGCGATCATCGGAGGCGAGCCGCACCGTTTTCGACCATTGGTCGAGCGCTACCGCAAGACGGGGTTGAGCGCTGGACACCCTCCAGATCAGCTCAAGGTGGGCATTCACTCGTTGGGATATGTGGCCGAGAGTGCAGCTAAGGCGGCAAACGAGTTTTTTCCCGGCTATGCGCAAAGCTTCACTGAGATTGGCAGGGAGCGCGGATGGCCACCTATGACTCGCGCGCACTTCGACGCTCAGCTCGGACCGACCGGCGCGCTCCTCGTTGGCAATCCGGAAATCGTCGCGGAAAAGATCCTGCGCGTGAACGAGTCGTTAGGCGGCATTTCCCGTCTCACGTTCCAGATGAGCGTGGCGGCGTTGCCGCACGCGAAAATGTTGCGTGCGATCGAGCTGCTCGGGACACGCGTTGCTCCTCTGGTGCGAACAGCGCTCGCGTCTGGGACAGCGGCCGCACCTTTGCTAATCGACTCACACGCCGCTGCCTGAAAATACGCGCGCGCGGAACTGAGTTGATGGCATCAATGCTTCGGGAGCCTGTCCTGATAAACGCGGAGATTGACGAAAGCGGCTTTCAATAACGGCGTGGCAACTCCGTGGGCGCTGCCACGTTCGATGAAGTCGCCCAGGATATGATCGGCCTCGACCGGCGCGCCGTTTCGCAAGTCCCGATACATCGAAGACGTCAACGAAGATCCCGGCGCCGTCATGGCGGCCGTGTGTATTGAAAGCACTTTTTCCGACGGCTTGTGGCCGCAGGCCGTGGCAACCGCGGCGGATTCGTTCACCACATGGATCGACAGCTCGGCCCCACCCGGCGCTGCCACGATCTCGCCGATCGTTCCGCGCATCAGGCAGGTGACGGCGCCCAAGCTGGCGAGCTGAATCCATTTCTCCCACATCGCTTGCATGATGTCCGGCGACAGACGGGCGTCGAATCCGGCTCCTTGCAGAGTCGCGTCGAGCGTTTTCAGGCGGGGCGTGGTCTCGCCGTTTCTCTCGCCATAAACAAGTTGCTGAAAGTCGGCGAGCTGGACGATGCGACCCTGGTCGTCGATCTCGGCCGCGACGAAACAGACGCCGCCGATAACCGCATGTTCTCCGAAGCGTTTCGCCAGGAGGTCGATGTGGCGCATCCCATTGAGCGCCGGAAAGATCATCGTTTCCGGGCCAACGGCCGCGGCGAAATCGTTCATCGCCGCCTCGAGCGCGTAGGCTTTCACACTCAGGAAAACAAGGTCGTAAGGCGCGTCGATCTTATCGGCGCTGACCAGCTTTGGAGTGAGGACCGCGTCACCATGTGGGCTGACGATTCGGAGACCATCTCGACCGAGCTGTTTCGTGCGCGACGGACGAACGAGAAAAGTCACATCGCGCCCGGCCTGGGCCAACCGGCCGCCAAAGTAACCACCCACCGCACCGGCGCCGACGATAAGGATCCGCATAGCCATATTGAATGTCTTGTAACTCGTTAGGCTTGCGCGCCGGTAGCGTGAACAGCCAGAGCTATCAACTTGGCGTCGAGTTTTTTCGCGGCTGCGGTGACCTTCTTATTCTTCAATCCACTCATAAGGGAAGAAGGAAGATCGTAGGTCAATCGAGTGGTCCGGCTGGCCAGCTCCTCATAGATCATCAATCGCACCGGAACATTTAATCCCGCGGCAATGTCGTGTTCGAGCATGGTCCGCGCGATCAACGGATTCCCGATTGTGTACATTCTCGCCTTGGCGTTCAATCCGACGCGCGCCATCCAGGAGCCGTGATCGACCGTGAGGAAGCGCATGAAACCGCTCGTGCTCTCGCGCGATTTTACTTGGCTCTCGAACTCCTCGGCGCTTTTTGTTGCCGCTAATAGCGCTGGAAATGCAATGTCTTCAACGGATCCCACCGCAGACTCAAAAGCACTAACGACTTCGTCGAACGATCGGCTGCTGACATGTTCGTTATGATGCACCGTCAACGTAGTTCTCATAGGAATTCTCTCTCTTAAAAAGGCGGGCAATCTGTGAACTGCCGATTTCAAGATAACTCGCCATGCTGCATTGATACTTATCTCGAACGAGGGAGTTTCAAATCCCACCCTCGCGCAATAGCGGTGCAATTTACAGACGAATAGTGT
>DASQPH010000132.1:0-34776 GCA_035644055.1 Chthoniobacterales bacterium | reverse complement strand
ATGGTGCAGAACCATCTGCTCCAACTCCTTTGCCTTGTCGCGATGGAGCCACCCACCGATCTCGGAGCTGACAGCATTCGCGACGAGAAGGTGAAGATCGTCCGCTCGCTCCGCCGAATGAGCGCGGAAGAAATCGGGCGCAACGTGATCCGCGGCCAATACTCCGAGGGCGCGATCAACGGACAAGCGGTGCCCGGTTATCGAAGCGAGAAGAACGTGAATCCGGAATCGAAAACAGAGACATTCGTCGCGTTGAAGGTCCGCGTGGACGATTGGCGCCTCGCCGATGTTCCAATTTACATCCGCGTCGGGAAACGCCTGCCGAAATCAGGCACGGAAATCTCAGTTCACTTCAAGAAAGCGCCGGCGGTTCTTTTCAATCGCGAGTCCGTCTCGCTCGATCAAAACGTCCTCGTGATCCGGATCCAGCCGGACGAAGGAATCTCTTTGCGAATGCAGGCGAAAGTGCCGGGAACCAGTTTCCGGATCGAGCCGGTGAAGATGGATTTCCATTACGGAACGTCCTTCGGCAAAGCGAGTCCGGAAGCGTACGAGCGGCTGTTGCTCGACGCGATGAGCGGTGACGCGACCCTCTTCGCACGCCGGGATGAAGTGGAAGAAGCGTGGGCGTTCATCGATCCGATCGAGGAAGCGTGGCAGGCCAAAGAAAATCAGCCAGGTCTGTTCATGTATCCCGCCGGTTCGTGGGGACCTGAAGAAGCCGACGAACTTCTCGCGCGCGACGGTCGCGCCTGGAGGCGACTCTAAAATGCCTGCCGAAACGTTCGCGCCCGGAATCCCGGTTGAGATCGGTAAAATCGATCGCGAACTGAAAAAACTTTGGGCGGAAGACGGCGAGGCGAAAACGCGCGCGTCGCTCATTAACCTGGCGGTTTACAGCGAAGCTGCGGGATCGCTGCCTAAAAACACGCAGATCGTTTCCGAAATCACGGAGGACCACGCTTGTCGCGCGATCGTGATTGCGGCGAACCCGGCGGCGAAGGAGAACAACGTCGAGGCGTGGATCAATGTCCATTGCCACGTGAGCCACGCGGGGAGCAAACAGGTTTGCTCGGAACAACTGTCTTTCCTCCTCGAGGGTCCGTCGGCCCGCCTCCTGCCGAACATTGTCTTCTCGCAGCTCGATTCCGATCTGCCGTTGGTGCTTTGGTGGCAGGGCGAATTCTCCGACCCGATGGATCCGCAGCTTTGGGCCTGGGTCGATCGCGTGATTTACGACAGCCAGACCTGGAAAGAGTTTCCGATCCAAATGGAACGACTCGAAACCGCGCAGGCGGAAGCGAAGCAGCGAATCGTGCTGTGCGATTTGAACTGGACTCGACTTTTCCAAATCCGACTCGCGTTCGCGCAATTCTTCGACCATCCGTCGATGCAGAAGCGTTTCGATGAAATCGACAGCGTTGAGATCGCTTTTGCGCCGGGGTTTCGGTCGACCGGATTGTTGCTCGCCGGCTGGCTCGCGGCGCAACTCCGCTGGAGTGGCGCCAAACAGACCGATAAAAACGCGTTGAGTTTCCGCGGCCGCAAAGAAAACGAAATCAGAATCGCGTTTGCCGAAAAGGAGGTTGAGCCGATCGGACGTTGCGCGATGCGCTGTGGATCGGCCCAGTTCGTCGTCGAGCACGCGCCGAACGCTGACCTGCTCGATGTTTCCGCGGGAGAACGCGCCTGCCGAATGCCGGCGGGAAAGAACGACATGGTGCGTTTGGTTGGCGAAGAGCTCATGCGCGGTGGACCGCACCGCGTTTATTTGCGGGCGGTGAATTGCGTCCGGGGATTCTTGTAGCGGCGGTCTACGGCCGCCGATCTATTCGGGATTCGGCGGTCGTAGACCGCCGCTACAATCGAAGATCTCTCGCAATTGTCGTGCGCTTGTCTCGATCGAAAATTTTTCGCGGGCAATTTCCCGGCCGTTATCGCCGAGCCGGCGCGCTCGTTCGAGATCGGCGAGCAGCCGCTCGATGGCGTCAGCGAGCGCAGCGGGATCGCGCTCCGGAACCAATTCACCATTCACGCCGTCTTCGACCATCTCAGGAACCCCTGCGAGTGGCGTTGAAATTACCGGCAAGCCCGCGGCCATCGCCTCCATGATCACAGTTGGGAGGTTGTCCATTCCCCCATCGGCTTCGTGCGTGCAGGGCAATGCAAAGACCGCCGCGTGCGCCAGGCGCTCCGCGATCGCGGCCTGAGTCTGGGGGCCCGTCAGCGCAACGAAGTCATTCAAATCGGCCGCCGCGATCTGCGCCCGGAGCGATTCCTCAAGCGGCCCTTCGCCGATGATTGAGCAGTGAAAGATTCTGCCTCGGGAACGAAGAAGCGCGCTCGCGCTGATTAGATCACTGAAACCTTTTTTCTCGATCAACCGACCGATGGAAATGATTTCCGGCGGGGCACTGCCGAAATCTGTGGTGGAAAAGCGCGACAGGTCCACACCGTTATAGACGCGATGAATCTTGGCGGCACTTTCCGGGAATCTCTCCTGCAACAGTCGCACCGCGTAATCGCTCACAGTGACGACCGCGGACGCGCTCCCAAACAACTTCGTCAGCGAAACCGCGAAGTCGCGCGGCGCAAAAATGTCGTTCGCATGCGCGGTAAAGCTGTAGGGAATCCCGAAGAATTCCTTGATCCAATACACTGTCCGCGCCGCCATTCCGGCGAAGTGAGCGTGAATATGCCGCAGCCCTTTTTCCTGCAGGCGGACGCCCACGTAGATGGCCTGATAGAGCCGCAGAAAATCCGACTGGCGGCCCCAGTCTTTCACCGCATTGCGCGCGATCGCCGGGACAGCGTTCGTTTTCAGGAGCCGGTCGACTTCCGCAACCAGAGCCTTTTCCTCCGGCAAATAATGGACGCGCTCGACCAGGTTCCGGTCCCACGCCTGTTCCGGTTCCCCGACCGGCCGGCGGATCGAGAATACGTGGACTTTCGCCCCTTGCCGCTCCAGCTCAAGCACCTCGCGATAGCAAAAGGTCTGGCCAAACGAGGGGAAGCGTTCGAACAGGTAGGCCACCTCGCGCATAGCCAAAGACTGGCCGCCCGCCGTTGCCGATGCAACCCTCCGTCCTCCAGTGCACGACTCCTGCTTTTACCGCTCCCATGCTCGGCCGGGATTTCTTCGCCTACTGCACGGGCCTGAAGCTTTTGGAGCTGAAGGCGATCGGCGAGCTATCTCGCGTCCGCCATCTCGAGGAAGGCGAGACGATCTACTCCACGGGCGATCCCGGCGACTCGCTTTTCATCATCAATCGCGGCGTCGTCGAAGTGATCCAGCCGTCCGCCGCGAACGCACCGGCGACCTATCTCTCGCGTGGCGACGTCCTCGGCGACGTCGAGACGTTATCCGGTCTCCCGCGCAAACAAATCGCTCGCACCTGCGAGCCCGTGAGCGTCCAATGTTTTCAGCAAAAGGATTTCCCGGAGCTGATCAGGCGCGTCCCGTCGTTCTTTCATTTTCTGAGCGGCCAGCTGGCTTCCCGCCTTTCTCAGGCGCGCGATCTCGCCATGACGCAAAGCCATTGCCTCGAACTGGGCGGCAATCTTTCGAACTTCGATCTCATTACGGTTTACCAAACGATCTCGAACTCATCGCAAACCGGACAGCTCCGGATTTCGAACACCGCGGGCGAACTGGTCTCGGCCTTCTTTTTCGAGCAAGGCCAGCCGCGTTGCGGGCAATTCGAGCATCTCACCGGCGAGGAAGCGTTCTGGCAACTCTTCGTCAACGAGCAGCTCATCGGGACGTTCACATTTTCCACAACCGAGCTGCCGCAAAAGGATTGGATCCAATCCGAGCGGATCACGAAAAACGCGAGCGAAATGCTGATCAACGCGTTGCAGGGACGGGACGAGTTCGCCGAGCTGAAGCAGAAATTCGCGGACGGTGCCGCGACCTTGGAGAGAAACAAGGCAAGTCTGACCTGGCCGGCCGGCGCCCCGCCGGAATCGTTATCAGTGGCCGAGCAGGTTTGGGATTTTGCAGGCAAAGGACCCGCAACGGTCGAACAAATTTTCCGGCACTGCGCGGTTTGCGAACTGAAGATCTACCAGGTCGTCGATGAGCTGATTCAATCGCGGCACTTCGTCTGGTCGCATGAGGCGACGGTTGTGAAGGTCGCATAACGTCGCCTGCGAAATGAAATCGATTTGTCTGGTTCTACTCCTGGCGCTGAGCTCGACCGGTTGCTCGGGCTTTTCGAAAAATGCGCGGGCCGACCGTGCCTATCGCAAGTACATCAAGGTATCGAAAGCCGAACGGGAGAAACGCCGAAAGCAATTTACCGATCGTCAACGTTCCGAGATGGCGTCGCTGCGGAAGTCGCCGCCGCCGGTCGAGCAACCAACCGCCGAGCAGCCGCCCGAGCAGACGCCGACAGACCAGTAACGGACGGTGCGTTCATGGCTCGCGCGAAACTGGTGTCGGCTTTCCGTCGGGCCCGAGCGCGACGTAAGTAAAAACGCCTTTTGTCACGAGCACTTCTTCGCCTGACATGTAGCGCTGCACCCAGACCTCGACCGGGATCACCAGCGAAGTGCGCCCGATCTTTTCCACCCAGGCATAGCATGCCACGCGATCGCCGATACGGACGGGACGGAGAAAGGACATGCTTTCGATTGCGACGGTGACGACGCGTGTCTTGGCCACTTTCGCGGCCAGAATTCCGCTCCCCAAATCCATCTGGGATATGATCCAGCCGCCGAAAATGTCGCCGCTCGGATTCGTATCCGCCGGCATCGCGATGGTGCGAATAACCAGTTCGCCATTCGGTTTGTCAGCCATAGCCGCGAGACTAGCGAACCGCGCTCATAGGATCAACATGCAGTCGCCGTAGCTGTAAAATCGGTAGCGCTCGCGGATCGCTTCCTCATAGGCGCGCAGAACAAACTCCCGCCCGGCGAACGCGCTCACCAGCATGAGCAAGGTTGACCGCGGCAAATGAAAATTCGTCAGGAGCGCATCGACACGGCGGATCTGCATCGGCGGATGGATGAAAATCGCGGTAGCGCCACCTTGCGCCATGAGCCCGCCCTGGTGATCTCGCGACGCCGACTCCAGAACGCGGACAGTGGTTGTTCCAATCGCGACGGTTCTCCGGGCGGCATTGATCGCGGCCGCCGCTACTGCCGAAATCGAAAACGTTTCCCTGTGCATTTGGTGCGCGGAAATATCTTCCGATTTCACCGGCTGGAACGTTCCCGCGCCGACGTGCAAGGTGATGAACGTATGCGGCAAGGCCGCCAGCATTTCGTAAGTGAAATGCAAACCGGCAGTAGGCGCGGCGACGGCGCCCGCGGCGTGGGCATAGACGGTCTGGTAACGCTCCAGGTCTTCAGGATCGCCCTGCCTCCGCAAGTACGGAGGCAATGGAACGATCCCGCCCTCCCACGGATTTAGCTCCCGGTCGAACGAGACGATTCGCTCTCCATCGGGACAAATGTCTTCCACGCGGACGGCCACGCCTTCGATGAACGTTTGCGCCCCACGACGCATTTTCCGGCCCGGACGAACGAGGCATTTCCAGCGCGTCTCGCCCTGATCTTCGAGAAACAGAAACTCAATCTGGCCGTCGTCCGAAAAGCGGCGCGCATTCACCACCCGCGTGTTGTTGAGCACGAGCAAATCGCCGGGTTGCAGGAATCCGGGTAGTTCGGCGAACTTTCGATGCTCGATCCGCTCCTCGCGCCGATGCAGCACCATCATGCGCGAGTCGTGCCGCTTCGGCAGCGGCCGGACGGCGATCAATTCTTCCGGCAGCGGATAATCGTAATCGGAAAGTTTCGCGCTCATTCGGTTATAGCGGTGTCGCTACAATGAAAGAAATTGCGATCCGCCGCAAAACCTCAGATGGTCGCGAGCGTGGCGACCGAATTTTCTCCCGCGCTCGATCTCGTCCTCAACGCTCTCGAACAAATGCGGGAGTGCGGCGGTAAACTGCCGACGGCGTCGCGAATTTCGCTGACTCAACTTCGGCGCCCAACTGCTGCGCAATCGGAGCCAGGAATCGCGCGCGCCGTTTCCATGGACAAAGGCGCCCTCCTCGCGCCGATCCAGGCCCGCGTCGCCGTTTGCACAAAATGTCCGCACCTCGCCCGCTCTCGGACGCAGACCGTTTTCGGCATCGGCAATCCCGACGCGGAGTTGATGTTCATCGGCGAAGCGCCGGGTGCGGATGAAGATGCTCAGGGCGAACCGTTCGTTGGTCGCGCCGGACAATTGCTTACCAAGATCATCACGGCGATGGGCTTCAGTCGCGCCGACGTTTACATCGCGAACGTTTTGAAATGCCGGCCCGACATGCCGCGCGGCAGTTTCGGGAACCGACCGCCGACCCCGGAGGAAATGCGGACCTGTCTTCCCTATCTCGCCGAGCAGATCGAAATCATCCGGCCAAAAGTGATGGTGGCTCTGGGCGCGACCGCGGTCGAAGGATTGCTCGGCACGCGCGCGCCGATGCATGCGATGCGCGGCCGCTGGCATTCGCACCAGGAAACGCCGCTGATGATTACGTATCATCCGTCCTATTTGCTGCGTAACCAGGCGCCGACCGAGAAACGGAAAGTTTGGGAAGATATGCTCCAGGTGCTGGAACGCCTGGGCCGGCCGATTTCGGAGAAGCAGCGCAAGTATTTCACGTAGCGCATGGACCAAGAGCCAAGGAACGGCGCTTTCCAAACCGCCGTCTTCTGAGAAAAGCAGCGGCTTCGCCGCGGCAAATTAGGGCGGCGGTTTGGAAAGCGCCGTTCCTTGGAGTTTTGGAAACACTCAGCGCAAAGAGCGAGGCGATGCGAGCGCGCTCGACAGGATCATCTTTCGTATTTCTGCGCGGGACACCTTCACTCGTCGCCGCAACGCTTCAGGGCCGGCTTCGCGGAGAAGCGCGAGCGTTTGCGCGCCGATCTTTGCAGGTAACGCGGTCGCGAAACGAACGCGACGACTGCGAATCGCGCGGGCGTATTCCTTTCCCGCCTCGATTCCTCGCCCGGCCTTTTCGCGCCACTTGTTCAAGACCGGTTCAATTCGAGCAGGATCGCGGAGAATTTGCGCCGGCGACAGGCCTAACGACTCCAGTTCGTCGGCCGGAAAATAGCAGCGGCGGTTGCGCAAATCGTCGCCGGCGTCGCGCAGAATGTTGATGAGCTGCAATCCCTGGCCGTACTGCACTCCCAGCGCGCTCATTTCGGACTCAGGGCGGGCGCTGAAATTCTTCACGTGCGCGAAGCAGAGACGCGTCCAGAACTCGCCGACGCAACCGGCGACAAGATACGTGTATTCGTCGAGCTCGGCGGCGTTCTGCAACGCTCGGATTTCATCGCCCGCACCGAAACGTTGCAGATCGAGCGATTGTCCACGGTTGATCTTGAGCAGAACGGTTCGCACTTCAGCGCGATCGTGGGGCGACAGTTCGCCGAGCCAATCGAGCAACGCCGGAAGTTGTTCGATCAACGTCCGCTCCGCCTTATCGCTTTGCAGAGGCGCGAACGATCTTCGCAATGCTTCCGTCGTCCTGGCTGGCGCCGTTCCCTGGATCGCGGCCGCCAGATCGCGAAGCGCTTCGCTTCGCAGCGCTACCGGCGGCTCAATCGTATCGGCAATCGTGTCCGTCGCGCGGGCGAGAAGATACGCCAGCGACAACGGATCGCGGAGCGCTTTTGGCAAAAAGCGCAGCGAAAGATAAAACGAGCGCGAAACAGATCGCAGAATCGGCCCTCGCAGAGAATCTCGATTCATCGACTTCACGGCCCGACGTTGCGCACTTCGATGACCTCGGCGTTGCCAATTCCTAATTGAGCGGCCGCCTGGACGTGCTGCGCCAACGGAGTGATCGGCGCGAGCCGCGCCCGGGCCCGCCATTCCTCGATCTGGCGAACAGCCAGCGCATCGATCGCGACCGGATCTTTGCTCGCGAGGATCGTCGCGTGATGCACGGCGTAGTTCGGCTGCGGCTGCGGACCGCCCGCATATTGCGCCACCAATCCATCCATGATGTTGAGGACGACCTTCGCGCGCACGATCGGCATCTTGTAAATCTCCGCGATCGCGGCATGCCCCCACCGGCTCTGGGTGAAGCGGCGCGAGTTGTCGATGTTCGGGATCGTCATGTTGTAAATGCAACCCGCGATCCCGCAACTGCCGCTGTCGCTCATCACCGGGACGTTGATTACTCTCGTGACTTCGCTGGTCAGGATCCGGGCGAAATGGCTGTCATCGCTCGTCGAGTCTTCGGATGGGAACGGCACTTTTCCGCGGTCGGTGCGAAACTCGAGGTCGCCCCAGATCAATCTTCCGCTGAGGGGCACAGTGAAAACGGCTTGGGGATCGTAACCGTCCCGGGGCGCGATCGACTTCATCTGGTAGCCTTCCTTGTCGGGGCGATAACCGGCGGCGTTGATTCCGCCGAGGCTCCGATCCCAAACGATAACGCTGTCGCGTGGGTGACCCGCGGCAACGAGCCCGTCGACGATGGCGTTCACGATATCGCGATGAGTCGTGAACAATTCACCGCCGGCCGCGGATATCTTGATGCCGATCTTGTCGTTAGGCGAAACGAGCGAGCCCCAGGCCCGGGCGAGGTCGCGCTCCCCGGTCACGGCAAGAACGAGGCGATTGACCATGGCGCGAACCCGGGCGCTGTTCGGCTGGTATTGGCTGATCGCGGCCTGATCGTGCGTGGAATAGACGATCGATTGGGCGGGGATCATCTGCGCGCGGACGGAGGCGCAAATGAGAAAAGAGGCTAAGATTGGAATCCGCACGATGAAGGGTGAGAACGAGCTTATGAGGGATGGGGAAAACGTCCAATTCGCCGAAGGACGAATTCGCCGTGGCGAACGCCCGACCGCCATCCCGCATCTCTACGTTCATATCCCGTTTTGTGCACGGATTTGTCCGTACTGCGCCTTTTACAAGGAGCGCGCCGACAGTTCGCAGACGCAGCGCTTTTGCGAGGCGCTGCTGCGGGAGATCGAGAGCGCAAACGAACGTTTTCCTTTGAAACTGGAAACGATCTTTTTTGGCGGCGGGACGCCGACGGCGCTGACGACGGCGCAATTGGAATTTCTGTTGAGTGGAATGCGGGACCGATTGGATTTGGCGCGGTTGATCGAATGGACGGTCGAAGCGAACCCAGGAAGTGTTTCGCCGCGGAAGGCGGCGTTGTTGCGCGAAATGGGAGTGAGCCGGATCAGCCTTGGCGTCCAATCGTGGGATGACGAATTGCTGAAGCTGCTTGGCCGCGAGCACGACGCGGCTCAGGCGGAAGCGTCGTTTCAAACTTTGCGCGACGCCGGGTTCGACAACGTGAGCATCGATTTGATGTTCGGGTTGCCCGGACAAACGCTCGAACAATGGGAAGCGGACCTGCGGAAAACGATCGCCCTCCGGCCGGATCATATTTCGACCTACTGCCTGACTTACGAAGAAGACACGGAGTTTTTTCTCCGCCTGGTGCGCGGTGAATTCCGCGAAGACCCGGAATCGGACGCGCAATTTCTGGAGACCGCGATGCGGATCCTCGAAAGCGCAGGCTTCGAGCACTACGAGATTTCGAATTATGCGAGCCCCGGATACGAATCAGCGCATAATCGCGGCTACTGGGCCGGTCACGATTACCTCGGCATCGGGCCGAGCGCGTTTTCCACGGTGGGAATGCAACGCTGGCAGAATGTTTGCGATTACCGGGCGTATTCGGATCGCGTGCTGAGGGATTCGTCGCCGGTGGAATCGACCGAAGCACTCACGCCGGAAATGAAACGAACCGAGCGGATCGCACTCGCGCTGCGGACGCGCGAGGGGATTTCAAAGCGCGAGCTGCAAGCGCGGCCTAACGAGAGCCGCCAGCTCGTCGAGCTTGGGCTGTTGCGCGAATTGAACGGCAGCTTCGTTCTCACGCCACGCGGCAAACTGCTCGCCGATTCGGTGGCGGAAGCATTCGTTCTGTAGCCGGGATCGGTGATCCCGGTTGAGAGAACGCGGCGAACAAAGGCCGGGATCACCGATCCCGGCTACAACACGCCGCCATAGCGGCGGTTGCGTTGTCCAAAATCCTCGACCGCTTCGAAGAGATCTTTCTTGGTGAAATCCGGCCAAAGCTTCTGGGTGACGTACATCTCAGTGTAGGAGAGCTGCCAAAGCAGAAAATTCGAGAGCCGCATTTCGCCGGAGGTCCGGATGAGCAGATCGGGATCGGGATAATAACGCGTGTAAAGATGCTTGCTGAACATGTCGACGTCGATCATGGCGCGGTCGATGTGACCGGACTCGATCTGGCGGAACAAACTCTTGATCCCATCGATGATCTCCAGGCGGCCGCCGTAACTGAGCGCAAGGATCAAAGTGAGTCCGGTGTTCGCCGCCGTGCGTTCGATGGAATCGTGGAGTTGTTTCTGGCAACTCGGCGGCAGATCCGTCAGGCGCCCGATCGCCTGGAGCCGGACATTTTTTTCGAGCAGTTCCGGCGTTTTTTCTTTCAGGAATTTTTCCAGGAGGCGCATGAGCGCGAACACCTCGGTCTTCGGCCGCTGCCAGTTCTCCGCCGAAAACGCGTAGAGCGTGAGGAATTCGATTTTTAATTCCCCGCAACCTTCGACGCATTCGCGCACCGCTTCGGCGCCTTTCTCGTGGCCTTTGATCCGGGGCAGGCCGCGATTCTTCGCCCAACGACCATTGCCGTCCATGATAATCGCGACGTGACGCGGAACGAGTTTGGGCGCCGCAGCCATGCTTACAAAATAATGGTTTCGTTGCGCGTCGGACCGACGCTGACGATGCGCAACGGCGCACCAGTCAGTTCGGCGATCGCCCGCACGTAGCGTCGCGCATTCGCCGGCAGCTCGGAAAACTTTCGGGCCGGTTGCGTCGGCTTATTCCAGCCGCGAAATTCGCGGTAGATTGGCTCGCAGTTTTCCAATTGCGCGGCATCGCTCGGTGGGACCTCGAGGCGCTTGCCATTTAACCGATAGCCTACGCAGACGCGGATCGGATCGACGCCGTCGAGACCGTCGAGGTTCGTCACCGCCAATTCATCGATGCCGTTGATCATCGTCGCGTAATGCGTCGCGACAGCGTCGAACCATCCGCACCGCCGCGCCCGGCCGGTGGTCGCGCCGAATTCGCGCCCCATCTCGTGAAGCTTGCGCGCGAGCCCGGCGTCTTCCGTGGGCAAGGCCCCCTCGCCCACTCGCGTCGTGTATGCCTTCATCACTCCGACCACGCGATCCATTCGGTGCGGCGGAACTCCGGAGCCGGTACAGGCGCCGCCCGCCGTGGTATTCGAGGAGGTGACAAACGGATACGTCCCGTGATCGATGTCGAGAAAAGTTCCCTGCGCGCCTTCGAACAGGATTTTCTTTTCGCGCTGCAAGGCCCGATGCAAATAAACGACCGTGTTCGTGACGAACGGCCGCAGCTTTCGCCCAGCCGCGAGATAACTTTCGTTCACTTCGCGATAATTGATCGGCTCCGCGCCAAATGCCTGGAGGATGCTGTTGTTCTCGCGCGCTTTGGCCTGCAGTTTTTTCGAGAACAAAACCGGCTGCATCAGGTCGGAGATGCGCAGGCCGGTCCGAGCGGCTTTGTCACCGTAAGCCGGTCCGATCCCGCGCTTGGTCGTTCCGATCTTCGTGTGGCCTTTACGCAGCTCGCGTTGCTCATCGAGCAGCCGGTGATACGGCAGCACCAAATGCGCGCAATCGCTGATCAACAAATTCTGGCCGATGTGAACGCCGAGTTTGCGCAGTCCCTCGATCTCAGCCACGAGCGCGACGGGATCGATGACGACTCCATTTCCAATCACGCAACGTTTGCCGCGTCGCAAAATTCCGGACGGGATCAGGTGCAGAATGTATTTCGTCCCGCGATGAATGACGGTGTGCCCGGCGTTGTTCCCGCCCTGGCTGCGCACGACGATGTCCGCTTCCGCGGTGAGGACGTCGATGATCTTGCCCTTGCCTTCATCGCCCCACTGCGCGCCGATCAAGATGGTGTTGGCCATGGAAACAATAAATTGTCCCGACGCATCCGGCTCGGACACATTCGGGACTGCGCAAAACGATAGAATGGGCGGCTAGGCCTGCAAGGAATTTCAGTTCTCTCCTTCCTGCTCATGAGCAGGAGCGGGACGAGGAAAGAAAAGCATTGTCAGCGCTTTAACCGGTCACCTACCCTCGCGGCCATGCGCACGATACTCCTGATTATTCTGATTCTGTTGTTGGTCGGCGTATTCCCTTACTGGGGTTACAGCTCGGGCTGGGGGTATTACCCGTTTGGCGGAGTCGGGCTGGTTCTGCTGATCGTTCTCATCCTCGCATTAATGGGCAAACTGTAGCGCCCGCAAGAATTCTTGTAGCCGTGTCCCTGTGGGACGCGCATCGCTGCCGTTGGATTCTGCGTTTTCACCCACGCGTCCCGCAGGGACGCGGCTACAGGCGGCCTAACGACTGCTTACGGCGCGACGTAGCGCTGCCGACGATTCACCCGTGCTCCGGCGGTGCGGGCCGAAATCGCGGTTCTTATCGAAGTGAAACATCCAATCGTGGGTGAAAGTGTTCATCGCCACCTTGTAATTGGCGCCGCCACCCGAGAGACGCCGATGCGCATTAATGAACTGGGTCGGGTCGTAGTAGTTGCTGAAATCTTTCTGGAACTTTGACCGGCTCATCCCGATCTCAAGGTTCTTCCGGATTTCGAAATGCAGATGCGCGTCGTACTGGCCGTGGGCTGTCCCCATCGTCGCGATCTGCTGGCCGCGCGAGACCCGCTGGCCGCGCGCGACGAGCATTTTCTGCAAGTGACCATAAAGCGAGTCGACGTATTTCACGTTCCCGCCCTCGCGATAGGCGTGCCGCACGATAACGACGTTGCCCCAGCCAAGATGAACGTCGCGGGCAAAGACCACGATGCCGTCGCCGGCGCAGTAAATCGGGTCGCCCAAATCGGTGTCGCCGCCGCGAACGCCGTCCCAATC
Organism: Chthoniobacterales bacterium; assembly: GCA_035644055.1. Classification (GTDB taxonomy): domain Bacteria; phylum Verrucomicrobiota; class Verrucomicrobiia; order Chthoniobacterales; family UBA10450; genus AV80. Next base: position 21,793 of record DASQPH010000132.1, on the reverse strand, counting down.
TTCGCCCACGTGGCCGCCCGACCGGAAGCCGCGCGCTTTGTAATAACCTTCCCCTTCCGGTTTGCCGACCGGGAAATCGAAGCCGTCCGCGATCTTGGTAAAGCCCATGTCGAGCGAGCTGGTCATTGCCGGGGTAATCTGCGGTGGATCTTTTTGCGACGGAACCGAAACGATCTCGGATTTTGTCTTGGCCGGACCTTCAGCGGGCGGTGCGGGTTCGTTCTTCGCAATGAACGCTTCGCTCTTCGTCGGCTGCGGTTTCGTCGCCGCTTTTTCCTTTTCCTTAACCGGAGCGGGCTTCTCGGTTTTCGCCACGACCACTTCCGGTTTCGCCAGTTCCTTTTTCGACGCTTTTTGTTCTTGCTTCGCCGGGCTGTCGTCTGTCCTTAACGATTTCGACGCCGCAACCGTCGCCGGGTGATCTTTCCCCGCCGGCTTCTCCGATTTCGCAGTAATTGTCTCAACTTTCGCGCCGTCCGCTTTCGCAACGCTCTTTTCCTTGGCGGGGGCTTTGTCCGACTTGGCGACTGCCTTCTCGTTCTTCGCCGGCTTGTCCGTCTTCTCCTTTGCAGGCTCGGACTTCGCTGCCTCGGCTTTCGCTATCGGCTTGTTCGCGGCCGGTTCCTTCGCGGCTGCAACTTTCTCGATCTTTATCGTCGGAATCTCGACATCAGCTTTTTCTTTTGGCGGAGCAGCCTTTTCTTTTTTCTCTTTGGTCGTATTGGCGGCCGTCGTTTTCTCCACTTTGATCGTCACCAGATCGTCGGCGGCCGGAGTCTTAGCCGTCGTAGATTTGTCCTTCGTTGCGGGCTTGTCCGTCTTCGCCGCGGCGGTTTCTGTTGCCTTCGGTTTGGCATCGTTGTCCGTCACCGCTTCGGCGCGCTTCACGACTTCCTTGGGCTTCTCCGGCTTCGCCTCGGGCTTGTGTTCCTTCGTCGGATGGACAGCCTGCGCCTTTAATTCGCGCGGAACAAAAACATCCTGGCTGAAAGCCGGCGCGGTCAACGCAAGCGCGCAAAACAGGCTGGGCAAGGCTCTTCGCAACATGCGGGGGACTGTTGTAGACCATCGGACGCCCCCCTGGCAAGCGTTCAATTCTGAATTTTCCCGGGAATTATTGGGGCTGGACCAGAGTCACCCGGACCACCGGCAACGGAAAGCGCAGGCGCAATTCGTTTTCGAGAAAAATCTCAACGTGATGGAGCCCGAACTGCTGGAACTGCACGCCACCAAAATAATGAACGTTGGTCGCGTGGCCTTCCATCTCGCGCAATTCGAATTCCACTTCGGCTTGCGCGAGCACCTGCTGCTCGTCTACGCCGATGATGCGCGATTTCTGCCGGAATTTCCCGGAGCCGCTGCACCAGCGCGACCAGATGCAAAGGCGCATGCAATTGACCGGCAACTGAGGCGCGGGAATGACGTTGATCACGCCGACAAGCGTCTGCATGCCGTTGATCTCGCAACGGACGTCTTCGCACAGGACGCAGCTTTGCAGGTCTGGCAGGATCGCGTTCGCTTCCATGCTAGAGCGTTCCCCGCGCAATCGCGATCAGCACCGCAATCCCAAGTGCGATCCGATAAATCGCAAACGGCGCGAAACCGCGGACGCGCACCCATCTCATGAACCAGGCAACTACTCCCAGCGCGACCACGAACGAAACGAGGAACCCGATCGCGACCAGGACCCAGTTGTGGCCGGTCATCGTTAAAGGCGCCAGGCCGGCTTCCGTCGCCGCGTCATGGTGCGGCCGAAGCGTTTTCAGCAAATCGTAACCGGTCGCGACGACCATCGTCGGGATGGAAACAAAAAATGAAAACTCGAGCGCGGCCGAGCGCGACAGTCCCGCGGTCTGGCCCGCGGCGATAGTCGACATCGATCGCGAGGTGCCGGGAAAAACCGCGGACAGAATTTGGACCGCGCCGATCCAGATGGCCTGCGGCAAACTCATTTCTTCCATGTGATTCGTGCGCGGCCTCGTGCAGACCGCATCCACGACCCACATCACGACGCCGCCGATCAACAGCGCCCACGCCATTACTGACAGGCTCTCCAGGTTCTGCCCAATTTGTTTTTTCAAGAGAAACGCGGGCAGCGCCGTGACCACGAAAGCGATCAACGTGAGGCTGAGCGGATGGGTGAGGACGGTGCGATCGCCACGTTCGCCGCGCGGAAACGTGGCCAGAAACTGGAGGATTCGGTTCCAAAAATAAACCGGCAACGCCAGGATCGCGCCGAGCTGAATCACGATCGTGTACATCTTCCAGAAGCTGTCGTGGAGGTTGAGGCCAAACATTGCTTCGACGATGCGGAGATGAGCGGTCGAGCTGACCGGGAGAAATTCGGTGAGGCCTTCGACTATCCCAAGAAGAAACGAGACAAGAAAATCGTTCATGTTTGTTGATCAGTATCTAAATGGGCATCGATGGCCGCCAGTTCGGCTTCCACCATCTCGCGGACGAGGGTGTTGAAGGAACCGTGCGGCTTCCACCCAAGTTCGGCTTTAATTTTGGCCGGTGATCCGACCAGCCGGGCCGGATCGGCCGGTCGTTCGAAAGCCGGATTATGTTTCACATATTTTTCCGGCGACAAATTGATTACGGCGAAAGCCGCCTCCACGAAATCGCGGACGGAATGACTCTGGCCGGTAGCGACGACATAATCCGCGGGCTTTTCCTGTTGCAGCATCAGCCACATCGCGACGACGTAATCCTCGGCCCGGCCCCAATCTCGCCGGCTCTCCAGGCTACCGAGTTGCAATTCCTGGTCGAGCCCGCGTGCGATCCGCGCTACTCCGCGAGCGATTTTGCGGGTGACGAAATTCTCCCCGCGCCGGGGAGATTCGTGGTTGTAGAGAATCCCGTTGCAAACGAAGAGGCCGTACGAATCCCGGTAGACGCGTGCCAGTTGGGTGGCGAACGCCTTGGCGCACCCGTACGGACTCGCCGGTTGCAGCGCCGTGTTCTCAGTCTGCGGCGACTCCGCCGCGTTTCCAAAAATCTCAGAGCTCGACGCGTGATAAAATTTCAACGCTTGCGGCTGATCGCGAGCGATCTCCAGCAGACCCAGCGTGCCCATGCCGATTTCTTCGCAGGTCGATTCCGGAATCTCGAAGCTGAGACCGACATGGCTTTGCCCGGCGAGATGATAGATCTCCGCCGGTCGCACTTCCGAAAAAATCCGCCGCAACGTCGTGCCGTCCGACAAATCGCCATAATGAAGAAAGAGCGATTTACCGTAAATGTTGTCGTCGTTTCGGAGATGCTCGATTCGTGACCGGAGCAGATTGCTCGTTCGCCTGACAACTCCGTGGACTGCGTAGCCTTTTCCCAGCAACAGCTCGGCCAGATACGAACCATCCTGTCCGGTGATCCCGGTGATGAGCGCGATTTTTTCCATAGAGCTTCGCGACGGTAAACGCACCGCTAAACTTTGCGCCCGAATTTTTTCTCCAGCTCCGCGAGCGAAATCTGGATCATTGTCGGCCGGCCGTGCGGACAGCAATAGGGCAGATCACATTCGAGCAGGTCCATGACCAGTTTCTCTACTTCGAGGTAACGGAGCGGGTCGTTCGCCTTCACCGCGTGCCGGCAAACTGTCTTCGCGATCATTTCTTCGCCGAGGCGCATGGCGGAGCTGCCATTGCTCGCGCTCTTCAAACCATCGATGACCTTGCGCATAAAAGTGACCGGATCAGCGACGTCGAGGAATGTCGGCAGGCTGTCGATCTTGAACGCGTTCTGGCCGAAAGGTTCGATCCCGATTCCCATTTTCTGCAGCGTCGCGACGTTACGTTCCACCCATTCCGCATCGCGCGGCGCCAGTTCGAAGGTTTGCGCGAGGAGGAGACGCTGCGAAGGCACACCCTGTTCTTCCATCCGCCGGCGCAATTCTTCGAACAGGATTCGTTCGTGGGCCGCGTGTTGATCCACCAGCACCAGTCCATCCTGGTTTTCCATCAGGACGTAGAGCTTGTTCAGGACGCCGATGATCTGGAATTGCTGCGGGCGGGACCCGGCTGCGGCGGCCGGCGGATTCCAGTGCGACACCAACGACTCGTTAGGCTGAACGTGAAGCGAAGGGAGCGCCTCTGTTGGAGCCGGGATCGATGATCCCGGCTCGATCGGTTCCGCTTCAGGCGCACGAGCTGGGCCGGGATCGACGATCCCGGCTACAATTGGCGCACGAAATTGTTCCTGCCACTGCTGCCTTCCGCTTTCGAGCGTTCGACGAATCGCTGCGACGACCGCTTCGCGCACGCCGTTCGGATCGCGAAAACGGACTTCACGTTTTGCCGGATGCACGTTCACATCCACCGCGCCTGGATCGAGATCGAGAAACAGAAACGTGACCGGGAATTGCCCTTTCATCAGCGCAGTGTGATAGCCCTCGCGCAAGGCGACGTTGAGCACGGCGTTTTCGACGGCGCGCCCGTTCACGAACACGAGCTGTTGGGCGCGGGTTTGCCGGCTCACTCCCGCCTGCCCAATCAGCCCGCGGATCCGCAATTTCGGATCGTCCCCCTCCACCACCGCGAGAAGCCGGCCGACCAAATCTTTGCCGTGAAGATCACGAATCCGATCCAACAGACTCGGCGCGGGCGGTAATTGAAAAACGACGCGATCATCGCGGACGAACGCGAATGCGATCTCCGGATGGCCTGTTGCCTGAAGATGCAGCTGGTGTTCGAGATTGCGGCTCTCCGTGTTCTCCGAGCGCAAAAATTTTCGCCGGGCCGGCAGATTGTAGAAGATCGAGCGCACTTCGATTTGTGTCCCCGGGGCCTCGCCGCCGTCGCGGACCGTTTCGATCTTGCCGCCAGCCACGATGATCTCCGTGCCCGCGACCGCGTCAGGTTCGCGGGTCGTCAACCGGAAACGCGAGACGCTCGCGATGCTGGGCAGCGCTTCACCGCGAAATCCCAGGGTCGCGATTGCCGCCAGATCGGCGGCTGTCCGGATTTTGCTCGTGGCGTGGCGCTCGAGGGAAAGCAACGCATCGTCGCGATCCATTCCGGAGCCGTCATCGACGACACGAATGAGCGAAATACCGCCGCGCCGGATGCTGACCTCGATCTTGCGCGCGCTGGCGTCGATGCTGTTCTCGACCAGTTCTTTCACAACCGACGCCGGCCGCTCGATCACTTCGCCCGCCGCGACCTGGCTGGCGAGAATTTCCGGCAACAGGCGGATGCGACTCATGACGTTTCCAATTTTAAGGAGGCGATTTGCGATTGCGAAGGAAAACGATAGTTTCGCAACACGATGATCACCGTGACGGATAACGCTGTCCGGCAGCTACGCGCCCTGCTCGAATCGCGACCCGAAGCCGAGCAGAAAGGGCTGCGCGTCGGGATTGCCAAGGGCGGCTGCTCCGGTTTGCAGTATGAGATGTCGCTCGGGGCGCGGAAGCCCGGCGATGAAATCGTCGTGCGCGATGGTGTCGAATTTTTCATCGACAATGAGAGCGCCGATTATCTGCGCGGCGCCACCCTCGACTATCGGGACGAACTCACCGGCGCCGGTTTTCACATCGAGAATCCAAACGCAGCGCGGACTTGCGGATGCGGCACCTCTTTCGAAGCAGCCCGTCCGGCTTGAAAACAAATCGTTCCCCAGGCCGGCGCCCTTAGATGGCTCGCGATTACTTTCGTTACGAACCAGCCCAGAGTTACGGACGGTCGCGGCGCAAAAAAACGAACTTCTTCGGCTGGGCCGTCGCGATCCTCCTTCTCACCGGGTTCGCTTTCGCGGCGTGGCTCGGCAGCTTTTACATTTTCTGGCAACCGGAGCGGCCGCAGAGCTATCGCATTCTCAAGAAGCTCCACAAAATCGAGCCGGCAAAACGGTTTGAATTAACAGCCGCACCGGCCGGCGAATTCCTGACCTCGAAGCAACTCTACGATCGTTACATCGCGATGAGTCCCACCGAGCTGGCGACGGTGAACGCCGCACTGGTGCGCAATTACATCCGCAATTTCCAGCAGGTCCCGGGTCTCGTGCCGTACGTCGTCGGCCGCTTCAACATCATGCAGGCGCGCGAACTTACGCCTAACGACGTGTTCCTTTCCGGCATGGTCGCGCTCACAAATGCGGTCGATCACGGCGAAGTCTTGATGGAACACGTGTACCCCGCCGATCCGCAGGCGTTGCCGCTGATGAAACAAACCCTCGCCACCGGCCTCGAGGTCAAGCTCGAGCGGACGCACGATCTTTCCGCGGTCGTGCACGCCGAGCGTTTATCCGATGGCCGCATCCTGATCACCGCGATGCCGCTTCTCTACGGCAGTTATACCGTCACAAAAGCGCCGGGCACCTTCACCCTCGAGCCGCCGCTCGATCTTAATCTCGAGGCCGGCTGGCCTTTGTTCAAAGATGGCGAGCGCAAAAACGTCGAAGCGCAATACGCCGCCTATCGCGAGCGAACCACGCCGAAAACCACCGAAAACGTGGCCGGCATCGCGCCCACTCCGCCGCCACCAGCCGCGAATGAATTGATCCGCGTCGAGCAGGCAGCACCGGCGGAAACTCCGAAAGTTGCAGTCGTGACGACGCCGCCGCCACCGCCACCGCCCGCACCGAGCAAGCCGACGAAGGGAAACAAAAAGAACCAGAAAGCAACGCCCACACCCTCGCCTACGCCTGCGCGAACGCCGACCATGGTCGCGCAAAATTCTCCGGTTCCAAAAGCGACGCCGTCTCCCGTGGCCACGACGCCGCCGGTTGTTGCAGTCGCTTCACCTCCCCCGCCGGCGGCTTCGCCGTCGCCGTCTGCCAGCGCCCCCGACAATTTGCTGGCGTCGACTGCCGGCGGCGGCAATTGGAAAACTTATGCGCCAGGAAAAATGCCGGTCGGCCGCTTGATCACGCTGGGCGATCTGAATGAGCTCGCAGGCCGCGGTCTCGGCGGAGAACGCGTTTACCTCAAGGGCCAGTTTGTCGTGAACTTCACCGAACCAAATCGAGCCGTCCTGCGCCCGAAGACCGGAATTACCGACGCTGTCTTGAAACTGGCAGGCGGCGGAAAAAATTTTCGCATCGTCGTGGACTTTCCGGCGGGTTACACGCCACCGAGTCGTGGTTCCACCGTCACTCGCGACGAGGCGCGGCCCTATGAAATCACCGAAGTGCGCAAACAAAGCGACGGCCAGCTGAACGTTTTCGTCCGCGAGATAATGCAGTGATGTGGCACGGGCATCTTGCCTGTGGGGAAAGTAGGCGTCTCGCCTGCTTTGTTTGGATCAACGGGCAGGATGCCCATTGGCCCCACAGGCAAGATGCCTGTGCTACCGCGTCCCGGGAATCTTCCCGCCGCTCTCGATGACGACCTTGTTGTCTTCGATCGCGAAACTCCTGATGTCGTACTGGGTCGCGTATTCGTCAGCGTAACTGCGGAGCGATCGAAACCCGAGGAGCGTGTTCAGGATTTTATCGGAGAAGCCGCCAAGCGCGACTTCGCTGATCTCGATGTTGCGCGGATTGCGATCTGGCGCGGACTTCACTTGCAGCTCGCCGTTCAAAAACCGACCGCGGAATCCCACTTTTTCCATCGGCACACTCACCTGGACGCGGGCGACATTATTCTCGATGGAGACAAACGCTTTGCCGCGCAACTTCCGGCTGCCGGCGATCAATTGATTGATGTCAGCCGCGGTTAACTCGATCCGGTTCGTAGAAGGCGTCGGCGTCGGCACAACTTCGGTCGTCGTGGTGGTTGTTCCATCCGGCGGAGGCGTCGGTGTCTCGACCGGTGCGGGGCGTGGCCCCGCGGTGAAGTCGTCCCACCTTTGTTTCGCCGCCGCCTGATCGGCTTCCGAAGTTTCCACCTCCGGAATTGGTTTCGGTTCCGTCGAGGTGACGACGTAACGCACCCCAACATATCCGCCCACAAAGAACGCGACGCCGAGCAGAATCAGGAAGACCACCATCATCAGGCAGCCTTTTCCCAGGCAACCTGTTTTCCTCGTTTTGGGGGGCGGTTCGATCCAGGTCGGCGGCATAATCTAGGGTACCTTATTTTTTTCGATCCGTTCCTGGGCGGCCATTAACTTGTCGTAAAGCCCGCGCAATCCTTCGGAGAGCATCCGCGTTCCCGCCAGGACGGGCATGAAATTCGTGTCGCCGTTCCAGCGCGGCACAATATGAAGATGGAGATGATCGGGGACACCCGCGCCGGCACACTGGCCGAGATTCAGACCGAGGTTGAACCCCTGCGCTTTCATTGTCTCGCGCAAAAGTCGTTGCGCGTGCACCGCGAGATTCCAGAGCTCGAGCACTTCGTTTTCGCCTAACGAAGAGGCGTCGCCCGTTTTTCGATAGGGCACCGCCATGAGATGACCCACGCTATACGGATAGCGATTCATCATCAGAAACGCGTTCTTGCGGCGCGTGACCACGAAGTGCGCGGCGTCGTCGCTCGTCTGCGCGGCCTCGGAGAGAAAGTCCGGGTTCGGCTTTTCCTGCTCGAAGTATTCGACCCGCCACGGGCACCAAAGCGCTTCGATCTCCGACTTTGGGAACTGCATCAGGTCCTTCAAGTTGGACGCGAGACTACAAATCGTCGCGCCAAAGTCGAGCGGCTTTTGCCGATCAACGGACGAGGAGAAAATAGCGTTTGGCGGAGCGCCCGGCCCGGCCGGAAGTGAGCCATTTCTTCGGGTCGCCTTGCAACTGCGGGATCAGGCCCTCGATCTCGTCATCGGCCACGACAAGCGCATCAAGTTTGCCGGCGTTCCAGTTCGCGGCCGCCTCTGTCGGCTCGAAGAATTGCGTTCGCCGAACATACAAGAGCATTCCTTCCTCTTCGCCACCGACAACGCCGTAGCGCCAATGGTGTTCGCCGGTTTCTTTCACGACGGCGCGCCCGAAAACGGCGAACGCGTCGCGCTGCTCCCGATTCGCTGCCGCGATTTTCTGCGCGGCGTAACCGCTCGTGAAAAATGCGGCCAGGACAATCGCCCCGGCACAAGAGCGCTCCACGATCACTCTCAGGTTTTCCTTTTCCTGAAGCCGGCCTGCGAACGTTGCCAGCAGCAAACACAACGGCGGCACAATTGGAAAAATTCTGTCGATCCGTTTCGAGGGAACGAACGACATGACCAGCAGTCCGCCGAGACTCCACGCGACGAGCCAGAAAATTTCCGGTGACAGCCGTTCCCTCTTTCGCACTGCCACAAGCGCCAATCCAATCAGCAACAAACTCCAGGGCGCGAATCGACCCAGCAAATGTGGAAGATAAAAATAGATCGGCTGCGAGCGATGCACTGCTTCACTGAAACGCCCGGCAAATTCTCGAAGCACGACATGCTCCGTGAATTCCGGCACGAAAAGAATTCCTCCAGCCGTCCAGAGAATGAAAACCAGGAAGGAAAGAAGCCACGGCATCCATCCTGACCACGTCGAAGCCGGCGCCCCCAGTTTTCGCCGCCGCCATTCGAACGCGACGAGCCCCGGCAACAAAAACGCATAAACGATCGGACCTTTGATCAGCATCCCGGCGCTCAGAAGCAGAAAAAGGATAATGCGGTCGCGCCGCGTCCACCCACGTTCGGTTCGGATTTTTTCCCAGATCAGCCAGCCGATTCCGAAAATGATGAGCGCCAGCGGCATATCGGTTCGCACGAGCGAAGCGAGGCGCAGCGCGAACAAATTGAAACTCAACGCGCACGCCGCCGTCAGCGCCGCAATTAATCCGTAAACCGATGACGCCCGGAAAACGAGAAGGACCAAAGCAATCGCCGACAGAAATGACGGCAACCGCCAGGCCAGCTCCCACGATCGCGTCGCTCCGAAAATCGCGGCCGACATCCAGCCGACTAGTGGCGGTTTCGTCGCCACCCACCAGTTTGGGGTGTGTTGGTAAAACCAATTGCCGCACTCCACTATTTCGAAAGAGGTGAAGGCCTGCTTCGCCTGATCGAAGTCGTCCAAATGCCACGGAAGATTTCCGACCGCGAAAAGCACGACTGCCAGGGCGAGCAAACCCCAACGCGTGATCGGAGACTCCAGGAAACGGCTCACCGCGCGTTCTAATCTCGCCAAAGAATCGCGCGGACAGGCGCGGCGTCGCCCCCGGTTATTCGCAGCGGCAGCGCGGAGAAATGGTAAAGGCCAGCTTCGATTCCATCGAGGTCGAGTGACTCAACGATCGCGATATTCGCGGCGGCCAGCGCGTGATGATTCACCAGCACCTTCGCCTCAATCGGATCGACCGACGGCAGATCGAGTCCGAGCAACTTCACCTTTCGGTCCTGCAGCCATTTCGGCACGTCGCGCGCGATTACCGGGATTCGTTCCGGGAAAATCTTCGGATCTTTCCAGAACCCGGTCTTGAGCAGAATCCGCGGCACCGATTCTGCCGCCGGACCGATGTCAGCAATCGTAATCTGGCGTGCCTTATCGTTTTCAAATCTACTCGTTAGGTCGACGACGACCGCTTCGCCGAAGTAGGTCTCGAGCGGCATCCGATCGATCGTCGTCGCGCCTTCGTCGAAATGAAACGGGGCATCGGCGTGGCTGCCGTTGTGCACGCCCATCGTCACCGCGCCGACATTCACGGTCGCGCCTTCCGCCATTTTCCAGTTCAGATCGAAACGAAAAGCGGTGTCGCCGGGCCAGGGCGCAAGTCCGTTAAAAAGCGGGCGCGAGATATCGAAAATCTTCATGAGCAACGCGGCTCAGGTTATCGCGCCGCGCGGCGCTCGACAATGACGAGCGCGATTCCGCCCAGGACGGCGATAGAGGCGAGAGCGAACCGCAGCGTAATCGTTTCGCCGAGAAAAACGATCCCGCCGGCCGCCGCCAGGACTGGCACGCTCAACTGCACAGTCGCCGCCGCGGAAGCTTTCAACGCCGGCAAAGCCGAATACCAGATCGCATAACCCAGCCCCGAAGCGACCGCGCCCGAGATGATCGCGTAAGCGATTCCGGCCCGATCGAAATTTGCTGAGCGGAAGGCGACAGCGCTTAGCAGAACCGCCATCGGCACGGCGCGGAGGAAATTTCCTGCCGTCGCCCGAAGCGGATCGCCGGCGTTCTTGCCGCGCAACGAATAAATGCCCCAGGCGATTCCCGCTCCGAACATCAACGTCGCCGCGCCGAGCGGCGGCGCGGACAATCCTGGAAAGACGAGCGCGACCAATCCGGCAATCGCCAGGATCAGACCGGCGATCTGGATTACGCGAAAGCGTTCTCCTTTTCTTAGCGCCCAGAAAATCATCGTCGCCTGGACCGCGCCGAACAAAAGGAGAGCGCCTGTCCCGGCTGTGAGCTGAAGGTAAGCGAATGAGAACAGCCCCGCGTAACCGAACAGCGCCAGGGCCGACGGCCAGCTTCCAACCTTGGCGAGCGAGCCTTTGCGCGTCAGGACGATGATCCACAAGCACAGTGCGCCCGAGAGAATGCGAACGAGCGTGAACGTGGCTGCATCGATCGAGGTGTGCTTAAGCGCCTGCCGGCAAAGAAGCGAATTCCCCGCGAATGCGATCATCGCGAGTGCGGTGAGCGCGAAGCATTTTCCTTTTGTCATCCTGAGCGAAGTCGAAGGATCTCTGATTCCTCTCCGTCATGGTACGCGTCGTCACCAAAGGCAACGTAAGAGATCCTTCGACAAGCTCAGGATGACAATGGACAGAAGCGCGGTCGAGACAGTTGACGCTGCTCGCGTCAGGAAATACGGTCGGTCATCGAAACGTCCACTCTTCCTCCGCCACAAACCATCGGCAGCGGCACGACTACCAAGGTGTTGCCCCCGATAAATGTCGACGCCTGGATCGAAGCGAACCGCGACCTGTTTAAGCCGCCGGTCAGCAACCGTTACCTCTACGACGGCCGCGACTTTTTCGTCATGGTCATCAAAGGGCCGAACGCTCGGAACGATTTCCACCTCGTCGATTCCGAGGAGTATTTTTATCAGCTCAAAGGTGACATCAAAATCCGTATCCGCGAAGGCGATCGGATCGTCGATCATCTGGTCCGCGAAGGAGAAACGTTTTTCATTCCGCCGAATGTTCCGCACGCTCCAGTCCGCCCGCCCGATACGATCGGCATCGTCGTCGAACGCCGGCGTCCGGCTGGCGAACACGAGCACGTCATCTTTTACTGCGACAACTGCGGCGCGCTCGTGGAAGACATCGATTTCGATTGCGCCGATATCGTCAATCACTTCAGCCAGGCCATGCTCGATTTCTGGAACGACGACGCGCGCCGCACCTGCAAGAACTGCGGCCACAAGGTTCCCCAGCCCGAGCCGGTCAAGCCCTTCGGGCGAAGTGATCAGTGACCAGTGGCCCGTGATCAGTTTTCGGCCTGGGTCGTTCCGTCTTTCTGGTCACTGATCACTGTTCACTGATCACCTTCCATGAAGATCGATCTCCACACCCATATCCTTCCGCGCGAGTGGCCCGATCTCGACGCGAAATACGGCTACGCTGGATTCATTCGGCTCGATCATTATCAGCCGTGCTGCGCCCGAATGATGATCGGCGACCGCGTCTTTCGCGAGATCACCGATAACGTTTGGGAACCATCACGTCGTCTCGAAGAAATGGACCAGGCCGGCGTCACCATGCAGGTCCTTTCCACCGTGCCGGTCATGTTCAGCTATTGGGCAAAACCGGCGGACGCGCTCGATCTTTCCCGCCTGCTCAACGATCACATCGCCGAAGTCGTGCGGACGAATCCGACGCGATTCACCGGTCTCGGGACAATTCCGTTGCAAGATCCCGATCTCGCCGCGCGCGAGCTCGAGCGCTGCGTTCGTGAGCTCGGCCTTCGCGGGGCAGAGATTGGCACGCACGTCGACGCGAACCAACAATTCGGCCGCCTCGATCCGTTAAATCTCGATAACGCCGCGCTCCAACCGGTCTGGAGCGCGGCCGAACAACTCGGCGCCGCGATCTTCGTTCACCCGTGGGACATGGCCGGCAAGGAGCGGATGCCAAAATATTGGCTCCCGTGGCTCGTCGGCATGCCGGCCGAAACTTCACTCGCCATTTGCTCGATGATTTTCGGCGGCGTTTTCGCGCGATTTCCAAAACTCCGGGTCGCCTTCGCCCATGGCGGCGGCGCGTTTCCGTTTACGATTGGTCGCATCGAGCACGCCTTTCACGTTCGTCCCGATCTCTGCGCCATCGATAACACAGCCAATCCTTACAGTTATCTCGCCACCGCCGACCGACCGGCGCATTTCTATGTCGACTCTCTCGTGCACGATGCCGATGCCTTGCGCCTTCTCATCAATCTCTTCGGCGCCCAGCGGGTCGCTCTCGGCTCCGACTATCCTTTCCCCCTCGGCGAAGCTCGTGCGGGGGCGCTTATCGAATCGCTGACGGACTTTTCTTCGGACGATAAGGCGCAGTTGCTTTTTGGCGCCGCTCAGGAATTCCTCGGCCTGAAATCACTCGCCTGATCTCGGTTTCGCGAGTGCAACGCGGGCAGCTCCGAGGGCTTCATCGAGATCGGCGCAGAATTTTTGTTCGCCCAGCCAGCTCACCAGACCGGACTCGAACATCACTTTCATCGGCTGAGGTTGAACCGCCGTCAGGAGAATCTTCACCCCATCGCGGCGCAGTTTTTCAATCGCGACGCGGAAGGCGTGGAGGCCGCTCGCATCCATCGCGGGAACGTTGCGCATGCGAAAGATGACAGCTTTCGGCGTTCCGCCCGAGCCGCGCAACGCTTGTTCGAGATTCTCGGCCGCGGCGAAAAAGAGCGGGCCCTCGATCCGATAGAGAACGACGCCCTCGGGAATTTCTTTACCGCGCATGCTGTGGGTCCCGGTCCCTTCGGGTTCGCTCTCCGGCGTCACCAGGCGAATGTGCGAGACCGATTCCATCTGGCGCAGGAACAACACCATCGCCATGATCATGCCTGCAGCGACGCCAATCGTAAGATCGAACACCACGGTCAAACCGAACGCGGTTACCATCACGCCAAAATCGCTCCGCGGTCCGCGCCAGAGTTCCACGAACGTGTGCGCCTCAGCCATTCGCATCGCGACCGTCAGTAGAATCGCACTCAAGGTTGCGAGCGGAATGTAAGAGACCAAGGGCGCGGCAACGAGGGCGACAAGGAGAAGCACGAGCGAGTGGACGATGGCCGCGACCGGAGTGCGGCCGCCGTTGCGGATATTCGCCGCAGTCCGCGCGATCGCGCCCGTCGCCGCAATTCCGCCGACCAGCGGAGAAAAAATATTCGCGATCCCTTGCCCGATCAGTTCCTGGTTTGGATCGTGCCGCGTCTCTGCCATGCCGTCGGCGACCATCGCGGAAAGAAGCGATTCGATGGCGCCGAGCGCGGCGATCGTAAAGGCCGGCGCCATTAATTGTCGCATCGAATCGAGCGAAATGATCGGAAAGTGCCAGCCCGGCCAGCCGCTCGGGAGCTCGCCGAATCGGCTGCCGATGGTCGCGACCGGCCAGCCCGCGAAATGCGCCAGCAGCGCGGTGGCGATGACAGCAACGATACTCGCCGGCACGCGTTTGATCAGGCGCGGCCACAAATAAACGATCGCCAGCGTGATCGTGCCTGTTGCCACCGCATACCAGTTGAGATCGCGGAGATGCAGGGCCAGCGTTTTGATTTGCTGCGGCGCGTGTTCCGGCATCTTGAGGCCGAGCCCGAGAAACTCGTTCAATTGCCCGCAAAAAATGATCACAGCGATGCCGCTGGTGAACCCGGCCACGACCGGATACGGAAAGAATTTCAGGAGCCTCCCCATCTTGAGCGCCCCGACCGCGATGAGCATCACGCCCGCCATCATCGCGGCCAGCGCCAGACCGCCGTAGCCATATTGGGCGACGATCGAGAACAGCACCGGAACAAACGCACCGGTGGGCCCCGCGATTTGAAAGCGCGATCCGCCGAGAAGAGCGACCGCGAGACCGGCAACGATTCCAGTCCACAACCCCTGTTGCGGCGTCACGCCCGACGCGATGGCGAACCCAATCGCGAGCGGCAGCGCAATAATTCCGACCGTGATTCCCGCGAGGAGATCGGCCGAAAAGTCCGCGCGACCGTAGTTAGTGAAGGCAGAGAGAATAGCCGGCCGAAACGCGCGCATTGATTTGGATTCTAAGCCGCCAGAGGGAAATAGCGCAACGCGGCCGGATCCGCTATTATCAAGCAAACCACGAGCTGTTCTAATTCATCAGCAATGGTTGCGATGGTTCGACAAGAACAACGAAGAGAACATGCCTAAACAAAATATCGTGGCTCTCGCGAAGAAGTTACGCGGTCATGCTTTGGCTTACCCGGAAACCACCGAGGAATTTCCGTGGGGCGAAAGCGCCCTCAAAGTAAAAGGCAAGACGTTCGTATTTATGCGCGCGGACGCGAACGAGATCAGTTTCTCCGTGAAGTTGCCAAAGTCCCGCGCCCGCCCCCTCAGTCTTCCGGGTTCCGAGCCGACACATTATGGCCTAGGCGCGAAAGGCTGGGTCACGTTGCGACCCACGGCAGAAACTCCCCTGAAATTACTTCACTCGTTCATCGACGAAAGCTATCGGGCCGTCGCTCCGAAGCGGATTCTGACAGAGCTGGATCACACCGCCTAGTCCCGCGTCATTCGTCATTCGTCATTCGTCATTCGTCATTTACTTGCGACATTTGTCGCAGATACTCCCGATCCCACGCCGCCGGGATACTCTCGCGCGAACTGTATGGGCCGGGCTCGTACGCACGGGACGCGATTCCTTGCTGGCTCAGCTCGCAAACGTGCCAGTCCTGCTTGTTGGTTACGTCCCAGAATTCGATCGCATCCTCGGGATTAAATTCGGGCTGTCCGCCTCGGACCTCGAACGCATCGGGATGAAACAGCCAGTCGCAAATGATTAGGGTGCGCTCCGGCGATTGCGGCCAAAGCTGGTGCACCATGACGTATTCCGGATGCAGACTGAGCAGCATGTTCGGGAAAATCGAGTAATAGAAAACCTGCTGGAGGTTCTCGATCTTGCCGACAAATGCGGCGCAAGCGTTTCCGCTCATGGTCAGGCTCCTGCCCGCGTTGATCTTCATGAATCCGCCGAGGAAAGGGCCTTCGCGGAGATCGTTCTCCGCCGAATCATAGGGCGAAACCTTTTGCAGCTGCGGGTGCACGCCCGGGCAGTGATAACATTCAGCGTAATTCTCGAACATCAGCTTCCAGTTCGCGCGGACGTCGTACTCCACCCGCTTTGCCGAACGCAGCTTCGCCAAATTCCAATGGGAGAACTTTCCGTGCAACGGCGCGAGCCATTCTTCGAGCGGCTTCGCGTCATCCGCGAGGTTCACGAAGATGAATCCTTCCCAGATGCCGACCTTGACCGGATAGAGCGAGTAATCACTCCGATCGAACCCCGGCACCTCGTCCATGTGCGGCGATCCGACCAATCGCCCGTCGAGCCCGTAGGTCCAGGCGTGGTAAGGACACTGGATGGCCGGCGAATGTCCGCTCGCTTCCTCGCACAATCGCGTCCCGCGATGCCGGCAAACATTGTAGAAGCCGCGAACCTCTCCGGATTTGTCGCGAACCACGACGATTGATTCGCCGGCGCTCGTCGTGCCGTAGCCCTTTGGCGAAGGCAGAACCTCCCGAACGAAATAATCGCCAGCCTGCGCGATCTCCGTGTGATGCCCGACTAAAACCCAGTGCCTGGCGAAGATCTTCTCCTGCTCCTCGTCGAAAAGCTGGCGCGAAACAAAATACTTCTGCGGCAGTGTCTTCGCGCCTTGCGAAAAAGCATCAGCCGTTTTCTGAAAGGCGTGGATAACCTTGGCAGCCATGTGAATTAGGTGCCTTTAACTCCGCACCCTTCACTTGTCACGCGGCAGTTGTGTTACATCCGTAGCGCAATAACCGGATCGATCCGCGCGGCTCGGCGGGCAGGCAGAAAACAGGCGATAAAAGCGACGGCGATCATAACGGCCAACGCGAACCCGAAGGCCAGCGGATCACGCGGACTGACCTGGTAAAGCAGATCACCCATCAATCGCGTAAGGGTGAGAGCTGCGATTGCGCCGATAATTATTCCCGCGATCGTCAGCCGCATTCCGCGCGAAATGACCAAACCCAGCAGGTCTTTCACGCTCGCGCCCAGCGCCATGCGTAACCCGAGCTCGCGTGTGCTTTGCGAGACCGCATAGGACATGACCGCATACAGGCCTATGGCGGCCAGAAACAAGGCCATCCCGCCGAAGATCGCCACCAGGGTGGCCGCGAGCCGTTGCGTGTAACCTTTCCTGTCCACTTGTTCCTGGACGCGGAATGGAGCTATCGGCGCGAGAGTAGGATCGAGCGCCTGCACTTCGTGCGCGAGCGCGCTCCGGATCGCTCCCGGCGTCTCACGCGTGCGGATAAGAAGATTATTGCTGACCAGGAAGTTCTGCCGCACCGGCACATAGAAGAATGATCTGGGTGGCTCGAGCTTGCTCTCGTAATTGACGTTCTTCGCGACGCCAACAATCTGCAGCCAGCGATCCTTAAGCTTAACCCGCTGCCCGATCGGGTCCTTTCCCTGCCAGTACTTCGCAGCCATGGTTTCATTGATAACAGTTACCGGAAGCGCGTTCTCGTCATCGGTCCGTTGGAACTCACGTCCCGCTGCAATAGGAATACCTAACGTCTTGAAGTAGTCATCCGCTACCTCGATGTAAGATAGGTTGAGTTGTTCCTCGGGCGCACGCTGGTAGCCATCGATCTCAAGCGGCGCGGAAGAAAAGACCCCATAACTAAACGGGATCAGGCGCGCCAGGGTCGCCGATTCCACTCCGGGTATTTCGCGCACGCGATCGAGGAGCTGGGTGTAGAAGGGCTTGGCGCGTTCCACGTTGTAGCCGGCCGAAAACAAGTCGGCGCCGGATACAATCACATCAGTCGAGAAGCCCGGGCTGGCATTTTGCATCCGTAGCAAACTCTGGAGGAGCAAGCCTGTGCCAGCAAGCAGGACGAAACTTAACGATACCTGAACCAGCACGAGACCTGAGCGCAAACGCGAACGGCCACTGCCACCTACTACACCGGCACCTTCGGTTTTCAGCGCGCCGGAAAGATCAACGTGACTCGCCTGGATCGCCGGCACGAGCGCGAAAAGCATGGTAGCGCCGATGCACATAGCGACACTTACCAGAAGGACGCGCCAGTCAATTTGGCCCGGAAGATCAATTACGATTCCCGCCGCGGGTGAAGGAAAGGCAAGCACGAGCGCGTTGCGGGACCAATAGGCCACCGCAATTCCGCCCACGGCGGCGATCAAGGCGAGAAGCAGTCCTTCAGTGAAAAGCTGTTTGATCAAGCGCCGGCGCCCTGCCCCGAGCGCGAGACGCATCGTCATCTCGTGGCGGCGGAGAAGCGAGCGCGCGAGCAAGAGGTTGCTCACGTTCGCGCACGCGATGAGCAGAACAAAAAATACCACCACCATGGTGATGCCGAGCGTGGCGGTCATATTGCCAGCCTGGTTGAAAGGCGTTTTCCACAACGGCGAAAGCGCGAGATCGTGGCCGCGATTAGTTTCCGGGTAATCTTTCTCCAGCCGTTGCGAAATCGAGTGAAGCTCAGCGTCCGCCTGCTGACGCGTGACACCAGTTTTGAGGAAGGCATAGCCTTCTATCCAGCGCGCGCTCCGGTCTTCCAGCTTGTAGCCGGTCGTGTCGAAGGCCTCCTGCATTGAGGTAGGCACCCAGAAAGTGAAGGAATAACCTATGAAAGTGCCGTGAAATTTTTCCGGTGCGACGCCGACGATCGTGTGCTGGATGCCGTTCAGAATCTGGGTTCGACCGATTATGTTCGGATCGCCGCCATAACGTTCCTGCCACGTTCGATAACTGATCACCGTGACTGGATGCGCGTTGCGCCCCGTGCCTTCTTCCGGTCTGAATCCGCGCCCCAGGATCGGCCGCACTCCGAGCGCGTCGAAATAGTTGGCGGAGACAATTCCCCCCGACGCACGCTCGGCGCGATCGCCGACGCTCAAAGTCGTGCCCATGATCCGATCGACGATGAACGACTCGAAGAGCGTGGAATTTTTTTCGTAATCGAAGAATTCGGGGAACGAGAGGCCGGTGTATCCCGTGACGCCGCGGGTAGTGGCGTTCAAGGCAAACATCCGGTCCTGGTGCGCGACCAATGGATACGGACGAATCAAGATTCCTTCAATCCAACTCAAGACCGCGGCGTTTGTTCCTATCCCGAGAGTCAGGCATAGGATCGCAAGGATCGAGAAGCCGGGGCTGCGCAAGAGCATGCGCGCGCCGAACCGCAAGTCCTGCCAGAACTGATCGGCCGAAAGCCACACCCGTTCTTCACGCGCTGCCTCCTTGATTTGCTCGAGACCGCCGAATTCGCGCCGCGCCGCGGCCCGCGCCGCGCCAGGCTCCATTCCCTCCTCGATCTTTCGTTGGGTCAGCAAGTCGAGATGGGCTTGCATTTCCGCATTCATTTCCTCGTCTCGCTTGTTCTTTTGAAACAGCCCGACGAGTCGGGAAAGCCAGGCGCGAAATCGCGGCATAAACTCAGGCTCCCGCTAGGACAAGATTGATCCCCTTCGTGATTCGCGCCCAGTGTTCCCTCTCCGCCAAGAGCTGCTTCCGTCCTGCCGCAGTCAGCGTGTAATAACGTGCCTTCCGGTTGTTATCCGAAGTTCCCCACTCCGCCTTGATCCAGCCCTGGGCCTCCAGTCGATAGAGCGCGGGATAAAGCGATCCCTGCTCGACCCGCAAAATCTCCTTCGACATCTGCTGGATCCGATCCGCGACCGCGAGCCCGTGCCTCGGGTCATACTGAAGCGCCTTCAGGATCAACATGTCGAGCGTCCCATAAACCAAATCCGGCTTTTGTTTTCCCATGTTTATAAGTGTGTTTGTCTTGCCTAGACAGTCTTGGCTAAGGGACCGTTCAATCTTTTCCCTAGACTGTCTAAGTGAGATCGGCCGCGCCGGGATCAACGATACCGATGACGAGGGCTCGCCGGTTTTGGCAGCCCGGGTTGAGGCTCAGGCGTTGAGAGAATTCACGCCGGGACCAGCTCGATTTTTACTTTGCGACCAAGCGAGCGGGCGGCGCGATTCAAGGTGGCAAGCGTGACAGAAGTGTTTTCGGGATCGAGCAACCGATGAATCGCGGCTCGCGAGGTGCGCATCTGCGAGGCCATCGTGCTCTTGTTCACGCGATTCTTTTTCATCAGGTCATGGAGTTTTAGCGCCAAAGCACGTTTGAGCGCGGCAGCGTGCACTTCTTCATGCAACCCCTCTTTCTTGAGAAAGCTTTCGAAGCTGGCGCCACGATGTTTGTTTCTATTCCGGGCTGTTTTCGATGTAGGCATTTTTGCGTCGCAGAGCTAACGCTCTGTGTTCCTTTGGAGTTTTCCTCGTTTTCTTGATAAATCCATGCAGCAGGACGATCTCGCCTTCGTGCACACAAAATAGCGTTCGGGCGATGCGCGTAGGCAATCGACTGCGGACTTCCCAAATGCCGGAGCCGACATGGTCGACAAGCGGCAAACCCAGTGGCCAACGGAATTGAACGGTCATGATGTCGATCCCAATAATTCTTCGTTCAAATTTCGGCAATTCTTGCAGCCAGTCGCGCACCGGTTGTCGCCCCGTTTCCGTGCGAAAGAAAATTGCGGGCAATTTCCGGAGGGCCACACAATGACTGTATCATTTATGATACACATGCAAGCACAATTCGCACCATGTCACCAAAAGCCAAATTTGCGCTAATTCTCGGGCGTGTCCCAGCCCTTTGACAGGCGCGAGGTGGGCACGGCCGGAATCGCCAGACCGCCGGCCGAATAGTGCGACGTGTCGTTGAACAACGTCAGCCGGGCGCCGACCGCCTTCTTGAAATCGACGATATTTAGTGCGGCCGGACTTTGATCGAGGGTATCTCGATACCGACGCGGGTCGAAGCCGATCAACGAGCTGAGGAGCAGACGGATGGTCGCTTTGTGGGAAACGATCAGAACATCGTCACCGGCATGTGTGCGCACGATGTCCATCAGCACCGGCAAAGCACGCGCCGTCACCGCGAGACCGCTTTCGCCATTCACCGGCGCGAAAGTGTACGGATCTTTTTCCCAGGCGGCCGCTTCCTCCGGAAAAGCAGCTTCCACTTCCTTGCGCGTCATCTGTTCCCAGCGGCCGTGTGAGATCTCGCGAAGCCCGTCGCGCGTTTGCACTTCAAGGCCGTGAGGTTCCGCGAGGATACGCGCGGTCTCCACTGTCCGGCCCATCGGCGAAGCATAAATCGCCGCGATCTCTTCCCCGGCCAGGCGCACGGCGAGACGGCGCACTTGTTCGCGGCCTTCGTCGGAAAGCTCGACCTCAGTCGCGCCGGCGAACCGATCTTCCGCAGTGAGCACGGTAGCACCGTGGCGAACGAGAAAGACTCGGCTGTGCATAAATATTTTCGGTTTCCGAATTCCGCTCTCCGCATTAAGGCTGCCCACGTCGCTTCAGACAATCAAAATGATCTTTAAGAATGTTGCGTGACGAACACTCAATGCCGACTATTGCTTCGGCTTCGTCCCCGTAGTTCAACGGATAGAACGAGGGTTTCCTAAACCTTAAATGTGGGTTCGATTCCCGCCGGGGACATTGAAGTAACTCTCAACCGGCAGACGCGTCTCGCTTTCAAATGCTCGGCGTCTATTGATGGTTTCATTTTGGTGAGGCGAGGTGATTATGCCTCCCGAGTTTTACATGGTCGGACCGCGCGAAAAGATGGTGTGGGATGACATTGGTTTGAAAGCGCTGACGCGCGACTGGGCGGCGTGGCCCGGAACGCCTTCGGACGATGTAATGCACCGGTCGCAATTCA
>DASQPH010000131.1:0-22529 GCA_035644055.1 Chthoniobacterales bacterium | reverse complement strand
GGTTACGCGACTTGAAGAGTAGTGGCGCGACCGGGCGCCTGTCCGGCAGCCGACACACGCGCGTAGTGATACAAGCCGGCTTCGTCGAACAGAACGCGGTCCTCGTAGTCGTCGAACCAGAGCGCCTCGGGGTTGCGGCCGACGATGCACACCTTGCCGCGGTCGGGAGCGCTGCCGGCGTTCCGAAGAATCTTGAAGATCAAGACGCCGTTCTCGCTGCCCGCGAGTCCCGGTATCTCCTCGTTGGTGACCGCCGCAACTTCGGTCTTGCCTTTGTAATGGGTGATGGAAAGGCGCGCGTGTGACTCGACGCCTGACAGTCCCTTTTGCGAGGTGTTGAGAATTGTCCACGCTGTCTCGATCGGAACGTTGAACGCCTTGTAGGCGATGATGTCGCGCCCGCAGAAGAAGTAATGGTTCTCGCCGCCGGCGCGCTTGAACTCGCGCTGCAGAATGCGGAGGGCGTCCGGGTCATCGTTGATGCCCTTCATGATCGGCGCCTGGTTCTCCACGGAGAGCCAGCCGCGCGAGGCCAGGCCTCGCATTCCCTCGCCCGTCGCGGGGACCCATTGCTTCAAGCCCTGCGCGTCCTCGACGTAGTTTCCTTCCGCATCCTTGGCGAGGAACTCGTCTGGGTGCTCGAAGTGCAGCATCATGTGCAGCCCGACCTGCGGGTAGGTTTCGTGGAACCGATCGAGCATCGATAGGAAGGTGCGGTCGAAGCGCTGGGGATAGAACGCCATCTCCTTGGTGCCGATGCGGATCGACTCGACGCCGGCTTCGGCCAGCGCGCCGAGCCAGGCCGCGATCTTTGAATTGTTCAGCACCATCGGATCGCCGCCCGAAAGCAGGATCTCGCGCAGCTTCTCGCGTCCGCTTTCGGGGTGCACGCCGCCGTTCTTCGCGACGGCCGCGTTGTGCTGCTTGATGTACGGGATGATCTCGGGGATCAACGCGAGACCCTTCTTCGAGATGGTGCCGTCCTGTCGCTTGATCTGCTTGCGGGCGATCAACTCTTCGCGATAGCAGAAGCGGCAATGTGCCGAGCAGGTCGCCACGACATACATGAGTCCCATCTCGTACTTGTGCAGCAGGCCCTCGACGGGGCTGTAGTCCATCTGGTTCCCGGGATCCTCCGAGCCCGCAAGATCCATCGTCTCGTCAGGGCTGGCCTTGACGATGCGCTGAATCGCGGCGCTGGTCCTGGCCAGCTCGTAGTAATGGCGCGTGATCTTCACGGGCATCCGGGTTTCAACGTCACGATCGGTGCCCTTGAGCACTTTCAGGTTTGTCACCTCGTCCTTGGAGTAGAAGCCGAGCATGTCCTCTGGCGCCTTCTCGTTGAAGAAGGGGCCGAGCCCACTGATAATTTCCCGCTCATAGCGGGCTTCTTCGACGCTCTCGAGAAACTTCTGCTCGCGTGCGGTGGGGACGTGGGGTTGTGGGTGTGTCATCGTTCGGGCTCCATTGCGGGGAAAGAATAAATGTCTATCGATCAGTTCCCCATTTTAACGCCCGAATCCCATCCTACAAAAGCATTTTGTGGCGAAGGTCGATCGGCCGTCACTTGGAGAATTTGCAGCGCAAAGGCGGCTTCAAAGGATTCAATCAGCACGCGGTCAGTATTATTATCGCGGAGACCGATCCACGGAAACAGCGCTGACACGAAGCTCCAAATCCCAAGCACCAAGCTCCAAAGAAGCACCAAATCTCAAACTCCAAACGCTGAGCTAAGCAAACGCCTTTGGAGCTTGGAACTTGGAGCTTCTTTGGGATTTGGAATTTGGAGCTTGGTGCTTTTCGCGCGATGTTCGAGAGAGAAGACACGGGCCTTTGTTGGACCTTTCTAACTACGATCGATATGGAACCTGTTTACATTCTCGGCGGCGGCCGAACCGATTTTAAGCGCAACCTGAAGAAGGAAGGAAAAACGATCCGCGATCTGATCACGGAGGCCGGACGGAAGGCGATCGACGATGCGAAGATCGATCCGGCGGAAATAGAGGCAGCGGCGGTGGGGAATTTCAACGCGGGCGGATTCACGAAACAACTGCACCTGGGCGCGTTCGTGCCGGAGATCGATCCGAAATTGCACGGCATCCCGACGATGCACACCGAAGCGGCGTGCGCTTCCGGCTCGTTGTCGGTGCTGCTCGGCGCGCAATGGATCACGGGCGGACTGCACGATACTGTCCTCGTCGTCGGCGCGGAGCAACAGAAGACGATGTCGTCCCTGGACGGCTCGGATATCCTCGGGGCGGCAGCGGATTATCACGTCGAGAAACCGGAGTACGGCGACTTCATGTTCCCGAAATTGTTCGGGCGCATCGCCCAGATTTACATCGAGAAATATGGTGCGACGCCGGATGATCTCGCGGCGGTTGCTTACAAGAATTACGCGCACGCGCGGCTGAATCCGCTCGCGCAAATGCGGGACGCGAACCTGACGTTCGATTACGCGTCGCAAGTGTCCGAGAAAAACCCGACGGTAGCTCCGCCGTTGCGGGTTACGGATTGCTCGCAGATCACCGATGGCGGTGCCGCGATCATGCTGGTGTCAGGCAAATATCTCGACCGGATCGGCCGCGATAAGTCAAAATTGCCGCGCTTGCTCGGCTTCGGCAGCACGACGGACTATCTGGCGCTGGAAAAGAAGGATGCGCCGACGTTTTCGACCGCGCGCAAAGCAGCCGAGAAAGCTTTCGCGATGGCGAATTTGAAGCCGCGCGACATGCAGGGCGTGGAAGTGCACGATTGTTTTTCCATTACTGAGATCGTCGCTTACGAGATCCTCGGATTAGCCGAACCCGGCAAGGGCGCGGAGCTGGCCAAGAGCGGGGCGACGGCCTTGCCGCAGGTACGCGGGGAACACGTCACCGGGAAGATCGGCTGGGAGATTCCTGTGAATGTCGGCGGCGGTCTGATTGGCGACGGTCATCCGGTCGGCGCAACGGGCGTTCGGCAGGTCTACGAAGCGTTCCAGCAGCTAACCGAACAGGGCGGCGCTCGTCAGGTTTCAGGCGCGAAAAAATATCTGACCTTCAACATGGGCGGCAGCCTCACGACGAGCGTCGCTATGATTTGGGGTCGCGCCTAGAAAGAGCTGTTGGAGCGACGCCGCTCTGTCGGCGTAAGGGGCGAAGTCATTTGCCAGCCGTGTTTACGGCGACAGAGCGCCGTCGCTACAACGAAACTGCGCGTCGATCGATTACGCCGCGTGCGCGTGATCGCGGGCGAGCGCATCGAGATGCCCGTGCAAAAGCGACAGGCGCACCTTTACCGCTTCGCAACGCTGCCGTTCGCGGGTCGCATCACCTTCCGGCAAATGCTGTTTTTCGTACGGATGCCGCGCCGGCTTGAGCGCGTTCTCTACGAAATCGTTCGCGATCCGGGCGCGCTCGAGGTTGAGCGAGTTCGTGACTTTCTCGGCCTCGAAGAGGGCGAGGTCGCGGATGGTGGCATACGCCCGGATTTCATCAGCGATGTAGGTCGACATCGCAAGGGGGACGGAGGACAAGGTCGTTGCTTGCTTGGTTCGCTTGAATCTCGGCCGGACGATCGAGCTTCGGGACTTGTGGGTTGGTTGCATGGGCTCAAGAAAAAGCAGCTCCTGTACCGGTAATCGCGCCGCGAGACCACGGATTGAGCGCCTTAGACGATTGCCGTGCCGCCCGGCCTCGCTAGAATCCTTCGATGAGCGCGCCCGAATCCGACACGACAATGGCGGTCTTTCTCGATTTGGAAAATATCGCGATCGGGGCGCATGAAGCGCAATTTCCGGCGTTCGA
Source organism: Chthoniobacterales bacterium (assembly GCA_035644055.1). Classification (GTDB taxonomy): domain Bacteria; phylum Verrucomicrobiota; class Verrucomicrobiia; order Chthoniobacterales; family UBA10450; genus AV80. The sequence continues at coordinate 18,741 of DASQPH010000131.1, read as the reverse complement.
CGTTCGCAAAGTGATCGAGCGTTTGCTTCTCAAGGGTCACATCGTGGTGAAGAAGGCCTACTGCGATTTCGACCGCTACAAGACATTCAAGCGCGGACTGCACGAAGCCGCCTTCGAGTTGATCGAGATCCCGCACGTCCGCCAGTCCGGGAAAAATTCGGCCGACATCCGCATGGTCGTGGACGCGCTCGATCTTTGTTACACGAAGAGCCACGTCGACACGTTCGTCATCATCAGCGGCGACTCAGATTTCTCGCCGCTCGTGAGCAAGCTGCGCGAGAACGCCAAGACCGTCATCGGTGTCGGCGTGAAGAAATCGACCTCCGATCTGTTCATCAACAACTGCGACGAGTTCATTTATTACGACGATCTGGTCCGGGCTGCACCGGCCAAGAGCCGACGGACCGCTCAAGCGCCGGCGCCGACGTCGAAAGTCGCGGTCGGTAAAGAGAACAGTCTTTCTGTTGATCGCGCGCTCGATCTTGTCACCAAGACGGTCGACGCATTGCGGGTCGAGCGCGGCGAAGACTACCCAATCCGGGGTTCACTCGTGAAGCAGGCGATCAAACGACAGAACCCGGGATTCAATGAGCGTGCGCACGGTTTCCGCGCATTCAACGAGCTGCTCTTCGAAGCGCAAAAGCGCGGCCTGCTCAAGCTCGAGGACGACAAACAGGCCGGGACCTACATTGTCCACCCGGTCGAGTAGAGAAGTTTATTTTCGCCGATATTTTTCGCGGTACTTATCGCGCAAACGCGTTTGGCGATTGGATAAATCGATCCTACGGCCGTCGATGAACGCGATCTCGACCTGCGTCGGAAAATCCAGCGGATCGCCGTTGGTCACGATCAACGTCGCGGCTTTGCCGGTTTCGAGCGACCCAAGTTTGTCGGCGACACCAAGAATTTGCGCCGGATAAAGCGTGACGGCTTTCAAGGCTTCTTCCTTCGGCAAACCGTAACCCGCGGCGAGTCCCGCCTCGTAACCGACGTTGCGTTCGTTCGTCTCCGCGCCGCGACCATTGGATGCGATGCAGAATTTCATGCCGGCCTGCTGCAACTTCGCCGCGCTGCTCCAGGCGCTATCGTAGTCATCGTCGCGCCTCGGCGGCAGACTGGTCGCCGGGCCGAGGATCACGGCCACGCCGCTCTCCTTTAGTTGCGGTGCGATGCGCCAGGCATCGTCGCCATCCACCAGGACGAATTTGAGCTGCATTTCTTTCGCCCAGGCGAGTGCTGCCTGGATTTGCGCGAGCGTGCTGGCGTGGATGAAGAGCGGCAGTTTGCCGTCAAACACCGGCATCAATGCTTCCCATCGCAAATCGGTTTTGAAATCGGGCGCCGGACTCTTACGCGCCTGCCAATAAGCACGCGCATTAGCGAACGCGTCCCGGATCTGCTTTTGCGCTTTCTCGATTTCCTTCTGCTGATCCTTCACCGATTTCCGCGCCCGCGGCCGGCGATCGATCGTCAAGTTCGGCCAGCGTAAATGCATCGCGGCCGGCGAAAGCACTGTCATTTCTTCAGGTGTCCAACTTTCGAGACGCAACACCGCCGATTGTCCGGAAATGATTCCGCCTTCGGGAACCGAAAGCGCCGTCAGCACTCCGGCCGCGCGCGCGACCGGAATCAATTCGCTGTCCGGATTCACGCTCGTAATGCTGCGCACATTCGGATTGAGCGCGCCGGCTTCTTCCACGTCGACCGTCGAGCGGACGGCGCCGATTTCGACGAGCCCGAGCACGGTGTTCGCGTTAATCAGTCCCGGATAAACATGTTTTCCGTTCGCCTCGATCACATCCGCACCGGACGGAATCGCCGCGTCCGCCCCGAGCGCGGTGATCTTTCCGTTCTCGAAAACAATCGTGCCGTTCGGAATCTCCGGACCACTCACCGGATGAACCGTCGCTCCTTTGATCGCAATCGGTTTGGTTTGCGCCGGCGCCGGAATCGTGTCGGACGCGCGCGCTGCAATCACGACGCAGAAAAATCCCAGCGAAAGAAGGAGACGTCTCATTCGGACGCGTCCTCCATGCACGTATGTTTGTCGCCGCCATTGCCGTAGATCGGGGCCAATTCATCGGCGCGGTGTTTTTCAAATGCGGAAATCTTCGGCGGCTCCTTGTCGTCTTTCTTTTCACCGTCGCCTTCCTTGCCCGGGCCGATTTCTTTCAGTCGCTCGACGAGTGCCTTTTGGACGAGTGCTTCGCGTTGCGTCGCAAAAGTCTTTCGCGCTTCCGCGTCCTCGGCGCGATCGAAGTATTTCCGGCCATCGATCCACGTCTGCTGCACGCGCGCATAATTCGAAAGCGGATTGGCCGTCCAAATCACGAAGTCGGCGTCCTTGCCGTTTTCCAACGAGCCGACCTTCGCATCGATCCGTAATTGCTTCGCCGGATCGATCGTGACCAGCTTCAACGCGTCTTCCGGCGAAAGTCCACCGTACTTCGTCGACTTCGCCGCTTCCGTGTTAAGCCGGCGCGCGAGATCGCCGCTGTCGGAATTTACTGACGTCAGGACGTTCTGCCCGTTCATCATCGCGGCGTTATCCGGAATCGCGTCGTAAACTTCGAATTTGTAGCCCCACCAGTCGGCGAAGGTCGAACCGCCAACGCCGTCTTTCGCCATCACGTCCGCGACTTTGTAGCCTTCGAGAATGTGCTGAAGCGTTCCGACCTTGATCTTGAACTCGCGCGCCACGCTGAGGAATGCGAGGATTTCGTCCTGCCGATAGGAATGGCAATGAATGATCCTTTTTCCGCTCAGGATTTCCGAGATCGCTTCGAGCTGGAGGTCGCGACGCACCGGCAACGTCGATTTCTTTTTTAGTGCTGCATCGTATTCCTGCGCCGCTTTAAACCGGTCGCGCATGATTTGTTCGACCCCCATCCGCGTCTGCGGATAGCGCGTCTTGAACTTGTCGCCCCAGTTCGATTGCTTGACGTTCTCGCCGAGCGCGAACTTCACTCCGGGCATTGCGTCGGCGAACTTCAATTCTTCCGGCAGCGCGCCCCAGCGGAACTTGATGACCTGATTCTGTCCGCCCATTGGATTGGCGGAACCGTGGAGCAGATTCGCGCTCGTCACGCCGCCGGCCAGCTCGCGATAGAGTCCGATATCCGTGGCATCGATCACGTCACCGATCCGCACCTCGCATGTGACCGCATGACTCGATTCGTTCACGCCGCGACTGATCGCCGTATGCGAGTGGCAATCGACAATCCCCGGCGTGACATGCATTCCCTTGCCGTCGACAACCACGGCGCCGCCCGGCGCTTTCAATCCGGGTCCGACGGTGGAGATTTTTCCGGCGGTCACAAGAAGGTCGGCGTTTTGCAGTGTGCCTTGCGGCCCCGAAGTCCAGATCGTCGCGCCTTGAATCAAAACCGCTTTCGGCTGGTCAGGCGGAGCAGCGCGCCCGAACGCGCCCGCCGGATAAGTCTCCGGAAAATCGAGCGGCTTATCGAGCGGCGACGGTTTTTCATCCGGCTTCTTCGTTGGCGTGTAAGCGGCGGTGCGCTTTGCGTTCCAATGAAGATTCGTTAGGCCGGGCGCATCGCCATTTCCGGAGATCGTCTCGCCGAGAATCTGGCCCGTCAGGCGAATCGAGCCTTCACCTTTGTCGAACAACTTCGCCGGCGCGATGACCAGGACCGCGTCTTCCTTCACCGAGATTGTCGCCTTTTCGCCACCGAGTTTCGCTTCGAGTTTCTCCAATTTGCCTTCGATGATCAGCGGAAGCGTCTTGCCTTCCGCGGCGATTTCCCACGTGCCACGGACATCGTGGTCGCGGGCCTGCTCGGAGTCGTAATAATGGCCGTCGACCCACGTCGTCAGAATCCGCGCGTCCTCGCCGAAAAGATCGCCGCTCGCTACTACCAGGTTCGCCATCCGCCCCGGCGCGATCGAGCCGAGCCGGTCCGCGACACCGAACATTTCCGCCGGCGTTGTCGTCAACGCCGCTAGGGCTGCTTCCTTGCTCAATCCCCGCCGAACCGCGAGCCGCAGCCGCGCCCAAAAATCTTTCTCCGGTTTCTCAAGCTTCTCCGCCGTGAGCGCGAACTGGATCCCTGCTTCCGCGAGCCGCGCCGGATTGCCTGGCGCTCGGTCCCAGTGTTGCAACTCGTCCAACTCCACCTCCAGCGCATTTTCCGGCCGCTCGATCTCGGGCGGCTTCGGAAAATCGAGCGGCAAAATAATTGCCGGTTTTTTTTCGGCTAAAGATTTGCGGACCCGATATTCGTACCCGTTGCCAAACAGGATCGGCTTCAGTTTGAATTCGTCGGCGATACGCAGAGCGCGGAGCAGATCGAGTTCGTCCTCTGCTTCGAACACCGCCGGATTGCGCTGCATTTGTTCCGCGAGCGCCGCGAGGCTGGCATTGGTTTCCGGCCGTTCCGTTGTCCCGGGATTTTTTCGATACGCGTCCTGCGCGGCCTGGTACCATTGCGCGTCCAGAAAACTCTGCCGGATCAGCGCGATGCTGCCCATCAACGAATTCGGATAACCGCGATCGCCGTCACGTCCGTCGCGATCGAAATCAAAACCGATATGCTGCGCGACGAGCGGCGCGATCACCATCGTATCCACGTCCGCTTCCTGGAGATTGATGAGCGCGCTCGATCCGTGGAAGACACCGCGGGCCGGCACCACCAGCGCGCTGCTGAATCCCAGATCGCGTAGCGCCTTGGTCGCTTTCTTGTCGACGTTGAGATAATCCGCGGCCCGGCGTTCCGGAGTCACGCGCGGATTCCACGACCGCGTTCCCTTCGCGCTCTCTTTCGGAACTTCCTTTGGTTTCGCGTTCGGTTCGTCCGGATCGGTGTCGGTGCGCGGCGGCTCCGGTTTCAGCGTTTCGGGCAAATCCAACCGGCTGTAAGCATCGATGAATCCCGGATAAATTGTTTTGCCCGTGAGATCCCAGACTCGCGCTTCCGCCGGCACTTTCACATTCGCGCCGACTTCGACGATGAGCCCGTCACGGATCAGCACCGTTCCTTTCTCGATTACCTTACCCGGCGCGGTGACGATGAGCGCGTTTGTCAGCGCGTGAACTCGCGGATCGTTCTCGCGAATGCCTTGCTTCGGCACCGTGGTGACTTGAGCGGAACTGGAAATCGCAAAAGCAAGCGCAGCCGCCAACCACAAACGCCACGTCCATTTCATGACAGAAGTTGCAGGCTAGCGGGTCGCGCGCGTGACACAAGCCGCGTTTTTCAGCTATCGCAGATCAGTGGAAGCGATCGGAATCGGGTAGGTGCTGTCGAGGTAACGCACCGTCACCGTCGTCGCGTCGCGGGAAACAATTGGCAGCCGCGTTCCGCGTTGGAGAATGGTTTCGCCGTACGGGATTTTGATTTTCACCGCACGCAAAATGGTCACGAATTGCTGCGGCGCCGTCGCGCTCGGAACTGCCGGAACAGTCGGCGCTACCTGCGGCGAAGGAGCCGAAACGCTGGGCGCCGCATCGGCCCGCTCGATCTTGATCACGGGATGAATCTCCCATGCGGTCGCGCGCCATGGATTGTGATAGCGATTGCGCGCGATAGAACGGATCGTCGCGCCTACGTCTTTCGTGTTGTCGTTATGCTCGTCGTCCCACAACACGTAACCGGTCACGCGAACTTTCTGCGCCGGGTGCCCGGTCGATTCGTAGGTAACGTCAGGTCGCCGAAAGAAAGCTGCCAGCTCCTGGACGCGAATGCCGTCGCGAAAGATGGCGTTCTGCGTCCGCGGCGTGATCTCCACGATGATGGGCGTCGGATCGCCGGGCTGGGGCGGATGGTCGGACGGCTGGTCAAACATCTCGAGATGCCAGTCATGGAAATCGACGCTGCCGCAGTTGGTCGACTCGGCTGGGCCCGGGTAAGCGAGGACGAGATAACCGGTCAACGAAACCAGCGGCGCTTCGAGAATCTCCAACCGCCGCTTTTGATCCGCACTCAAATCTTTTCGGCGTTTGCTTTTCGTTTCGGCGTCAAAATTGGCGACGTGCTTCATCAGGCTGTTCGTGTCGAACGGCGTCACCGCGAGTTTGGAAAGATCGGCCGCGAACCGGTTCTTCAAGCGATTGCGTTCGGCCGTGTCCGGACTTCGCCCGCTTCCTTCCGCGCGATTCACACAACTCCATGGTGTCAGATCGATTTCCTTCAGTTCGCGATCTTCCGAAATTTGCTCAGCGCCATCTGCGCGAGCGAGTGCGATCAGAACAACACCAACCAGGCTTCGACGGAGGAAAGAGTTCACGGGGGAATCGCCGTTCAGCCCATGTAATAGCCGCCGTTCACGTTCAAGACGTGACCGGTAACGTAGCTCGCCATCGGCGAAGCGAGGAAGAGCGCGGCGTTTACGATTTCCTGCACGTCGCCGAGCCGGCCCAACGGAATCTGCTTCTTGAAATTTTCCGTCACTTCGTCCGGCATGCCTTTGCTCATGCCTACATCGATGAATCCGGGCGCAATCGCATTGACGGTAATGTTCTGCCGCGCCAACTCGCGAGCCGAAACTTTCGTCAGCGCGATGATCGCGGCTTTGCTCGAGGAATAATTCGCCTGGCCGAAGAGTCCCATCTGGCCGCTCACCGACGACAGGTTGATGACCCGTCCGTTGTTCTGGAAAATTCCAGCCGCCGCTTTCGTGACGTTGAAAGTGCCGGTCACGTTCACGCGCAACACGCTTTCGAATTCCTCGACCGTCATCTTTTTCATCGTCCGGTCCCGGATAATTCCCGAATTGTTGACCAGGACATCGAGTCCGCCGTGGCGCTCCTGGATTTGCTTCATCATCGCTTCGACTTGCGCCGGATTCGTGACGTCGCACTCGATCACGAGCGGCTCTCGCAACGCCGCTGCCACATTGGTCGCATCCGACTTATTCGTCCCATCCGGATCCGCGATGTAGTTCACCACGCAGTTCGCGCCACGCGCACCAAACGCCTTTATCATTTCCGCTCCGATTCCGCGCGAGCTGCCGGTAACGAGCACGGTCTTGCCGGTGAAATCCAAAGGATCTGTCATGGCGCGACGTTAGGCTGGAATCGCTTGGCCTGACAAGGGATTGCCGTTAAGTTTTGCGCCTCATGTCTGCGCCCATTCGCGTCCTTACCGCTGTTCCGATTTGCGACGGGCATGACAGCGCGATCAACACAATCAATCTCGAATTCATCCGGCACGGGATCGAAGTCGTTTATCTCGGATTCCATCGCTACGTGAGTGACATCGTCCGCGCGGCGATCCAGGAAGACGTCGCGGCCGTCGGCATCTCCAGTTACAACGGCGGCCACATCGAGTTCTTCGCCGAAGCCGTGAAGCAATTGAAGAAGCGGGGCGCCGATGACATCCGCGTATTCGGCGGCGGTGGCGGCACGATCACGCACGACGATCAGCGCATCATGCAGAAGCGCGGGGTCGATAAGATCTTTTTTGCCGGGACCGCGCTCACCGACATGGTCGAGTTTGTTCGTGAGCGTTATGCCAGGCGGCCGAAGCGGCGGGCGACTTCCGATCCGGAAATGAAGCTCGCGCGCAAGCTGACGGAGATCGAAGACAGTTATGCGAACGGCAAACGCGCGAAGAAAAAAATCGAAAATCGAAAACCTGCCCGCAACGCTTCGCGTAGCGATGCAGGCGGGTCGAAAATCGAAAATACCAAAGTGATTGGATTTACCGGCCCTGGCGGCGCGGGGAAGACGACGTTGATCGATGAGCTCGTCCTGCGGATGCTCAAGCGCGATCCGAAATCGCGGATCGCAATCCTCTCGCACGATCCGAGCGTGGTGGGCGACGGCGCGTTGCTTGGGGATCGGGCGACGATGATTAACTCGCAGCACGACCGCGTGTTCATGCGCAGCATGGCGACGCGAGGACAGGCGGGCGGGCTCTCGCCGGCGACGGAAGATTGTCTCCGACTGCTCGCCCAGGAAGGATTCGATTACGTCATTATCGAGACCGTCGGCACGGGCCAGGAAGCGATGCCATTTCAAAGCGAGCTGGTCGATCAAACGGTCCTGGTGATGAACCCCGATTACGGCGCCCGGCTCCAATTGCAAAAAATCGTGATGCTCGATCTGGCGGACATCGTGGTCGTGAACAAGAGCGATCTCGACCGCGCGAAAACAGCGCTGAACGAAATCGAGCGGCGGCTTGAACAAAACCGGCGGGAGCAGAAGTTAATCTCGACCGTGGCGAAGCGGCATCGCGATCGCGGCGTGGATGAGTTGTGCGATCTGCTGGGGCGCGACGTGACGGCCAGGAAGAAAGGCAAACGATGAGCAAACTAGGACGCGTGGTCGAAGCGGTGGAGAATTATAACGAGCATGTGCTCGCTGAGGTGAAGCGGGCGCGGAGCGACGAGAAGTTCGGCCGCGAGATGCTGGATCGGTGGAACGAGATCAAACGCAATATCAAGACCAGCACGGCGCCGACGGGTTTGAAGCTGCCGCGACTGGCGTTGCCGGAAATCGATGAGCCGGGCGAGATCGCGCGTTTCTTGTTGGGCGATGGATTGCCGGGCGAGTTCCCGTATTTGAATGGCGCGTATCGCGAGATGTATCTCGAGCCGTGGCAGGAACCGCCGGTTGAGATTGGGAGCTACGGAAAGAACGGGCACGGCGCGAAAGCGAAACTGAACGGCAACCGCAACGGGCAGAAAACCGTTGCGAAACCGCAGCAGGCGGAAGAGCCGACGCGTTTGTTTTCGGGACTGATGCTCGCCGAAGATACGAACAAGCGGTTCCATTTTCTTAGCGCGCACCAACGCTCGAAACGTCTCAGCACCGCTTTCGACGGCCCGACGCTGTACGGCATCGATAGCGACGCCGACGGCGTTTTCGGAAAAATCGGCGAGGGCGGTGTGGCTGTCGACACGGTCGAAGACATGGTTCGCCTTTACGACGGTTTCGATCTCGGCTCGCCGGATTTCTCTGCGTCGATGACGATCAGCGGCCCAGCGCCGATCATCATGGCGATGTATATCGCCGCCGCGAAACGGCGCTTCGGCTCGGATGTCGTTCCAAAACTTCGCGGCACGATCCAGGCCGACATTTTCAAGGAAGTGCAGGCCCAGAACGAAACGATCTTCCCAATCGAAGCATCGCTTCGATTCCTCGGCGACATGATGGAATGGACGATGCGCAACATGCCGCGCTGGTATCCGGTTTCGATCAGCGGTTACCACATCGGCGAAGCCGGCTCGACTCCGGTGCAACAAGCAGCCTACACCCTCTCGAACGGTTTCGCCTACGCCGAGATGATGGCGGACCGCGGCATGTCCGCGGACGAGTTCGGGCCGCGTCTCTCATTCTTCCTCGATTGCGGACTCGACGTGGAATACATTGCGCTCACCCGCGTCTCGCGACGGATCTGGGCGATCGGCATGCGCGAAGTTTTCGGCGCCGGACCCAAGGCGCAATTGTATAAGGTGCACACGCAAACCAGCGGCCGCTCACTCGTTGCCGCGGAGTTCCGCAACAATCTCACCCGGACCGCAGCTGAGCTAATGCTCGCCTACATGAACGGCACGAACTCGTGTCATTCGAACAGCGCGGACGAACCGTTCACCACGCCGAGCGAAGAGTGGATCCGCCTCTCCGCCCACAGCCAGGGGATCCTGCTCGAAGAGTCAGGTATCTTTAAGCACACCATGAACATGCTGAGCGGTTCGCCCGGCATGAAGGCGGTCGAACGTGCGGTCGAAGCTGCGATCGTGGAAGAGTTCCGCGAAATTGAGCGCCTCGGTGGCGTGCTCGCGGCGGTCGAGAATCGCTATCAGCGGAGCCAGATCCAAAATGCCGCGCATCGTTACGAGCAGCAGATCTACGACGGCACTCGACCGATCGTCGCGCTGAACAAGTACCGCAACGAAAACGAGGAGATGCACGAGTTCGAGCTCGCGCGCACGCCCCGTTCGAAGCAGCAACTGCAAGTCGACCGATTGAAAAAGTTCAAAGCGAAGAACGCCAGGAAAGCCGAGGCAGCGCTCGACAAGCTCGCCGACATCGTCGAGACGGATGCGAACTGCTTCCCCGCTTTGCTCGAAGCCGTCGAGATCTGCTCGTTAGGCCAGATCAGCGAGCGATTACAGGAAGTCGTCGGCCGGTTCCGGCCGATGGTCTAATTGAGTCGAGAGCGTTTCTGAGTTTTGTCAGAGCTTCCATTCCGGCGGAACAAAATCCCTGGGAACGCTCATCTCCTTTACTCCGGATGATCCGGCCCAGTTTACGAACGCGGCGCGATGGTCGGTTAGGACGTTGGGAAATGCGATTTGGACGTCTCGACGCTGGTCATAAATGACCTTCCACAGATTTGTCACGGTCAATGACGGATGGGCCCCGGTATCGATGGGATAATTCAGCCAGCGAAAAAAACTATCAGAACCTCCGGCGTCGAAAGGATCACCGAATCGTGCGACTGAATCGCCGAGATTCCGATAAATCCTTCTGGCAATCTGGGGAATCGCGACGCCGTTATCGAAAAAGCCGTATGCGGAAGGCCAATGTTTGCAGACATAAAAGCCCGCTGCCTTCAAGAGATTGGCATAGCGATCGAAAAGCGAGACGGCCGGCCCAACATTGGCCATCGTAAGCCGCGGAGAATAGCGAGTCACCGCCGGCGGTTGCTCCGGATCAAATCCGCTGAAATGGAAAAAGCGGCAGGGTTGCGGCAGCGCGCTCTGGTCTTCCGGCAGATACGGATTGCGCTCGGGCAAGCTCCAGTACGCGACATTGTAAGTCGGATCGCGCAGGATATGAACGCCATTGAAATAGACAGGAACGAAGTCGAGCCAATGCTGGTCGTAATGCATGCCGCGGTCCAGGGCATGAAGGCAATGGTCGTAAAGTCGATCCTGCCACCAGTCGAGAAACGCGCGGGCGGGCGCGGTGTCGGACACCGTGAGGAAACCGCCATTGTAGGTGCCTGCCAGCAGGATATTGAGCTCGCGCGGCGAGCGGTCGTCGCCTGTCAACGGCGCAAGCAAGTGGGGCGTGAGGAGAATGGCATGAGCTCGCGCAATAGCGAAAAGCGCATCGAGATTGCCGAGCACGAGGATATCGGCATCGAGGAAAATGGCGGTCTCAAATCCGCGGTCGAGAAGATAGCTGAGCAAATACGATTTCGTGGCGACGACAAGCGGCTGCCTCGAGTAATGGAAGGTGAATCGCTTCAGCTCCGGAATCCCCAGGTCCGCGAGAGTAACAGTATGAAATGGCTCGGCAGTCGGATCGAAATATCCATTCACCTCATCCGCGAGCGCGACGAAGAAAGGGATCTCGGGATGATAGCGTCGGAGCGACTCCGCGAGAACGCGCGCGAACGGCAGATAGTTCTTCGCGACTACGGTTCCTATTGCGAGCTTCGCCATTCTTATTCGGTCGGCTGAGATTCCGGCGCAACGCCGGATTCCGTGTTGAGCCAATCAAAAAAGCTATTTGGACCTCCGGTTCGAAAGGGATCTCCGAAGCGCTCGACATCCTCTGCCAGGTTCCAATACAGGTCGCGTGCTAGCTCAGGTATCGGCTTACCGTTGTCGAAATAATCATAGGCATAAGGCCATTTTTTTGTCTCGTGATAGCCCGCCTGTTCGAGCAACTCGTGGTAGCGGTTGAAAAGTTCAGCGGCGCTTCCCAGTTCGGCCATCCCTAATCGCGATGAATAACGCGTGACCTCAAGCGGATGCTCCGGATCGAAGCCACTGAACCGAAAGAACCGGCATCGGTGATCAATTACCGTCGTGGCGCGCTCCGGCAGGTTCCAATGGCCGACGTTGAAACCTGGATCGCGCACCACATGGAAATCTTCGAAGAAGGCCGGGACGAGATCGAGCCAGCGTTGTTCATAATGCATGCCCTGGGGAACGCTGTGCCGGCAATGACGATAGACGCGGTCCTGCCACCAGCTCAGAAATGTCCGCGCGGTCGCGCTTCCACTGACTCCGAGAAACCCGACGTTATACACGCCTGATTGAAGGATATTGGTCTCGCGCTCGTGTCGGTCCGCGCCCACCAACGGAGCCAGGAGATGAGGCGTCAGTGTTATGGAATGCTCGGACACACTTTCCAGAACGGATGTTAAAGCCCCCAGCACCAGGCTCTCTTGCTTGAAAAAACAGACACTGCCGAATCCGCGGTCGAGTAAATGCGCGAGAACGTAGGGCGTCGCAGCGTAGGTCAATTCCTGCTGCCGATATTGGAAGAGAACTCGAGGCAAATTCGGAAGGCCGACTTCGCTCAGCCTAACGAGTTCGAACGGTTCTTGCGCGGGGTCGAAGTAGCCGTCGACTTCATCGGCGAGGATAACGAAGAATGGAATGTCGGGATGATATTCTCGAAAAGAAGTCGCCAACACGCGCGCGAGAGACAGATGCCTCTTGGCCGCAATCGTCGCCGCTGCCACCTGGCCCATGGAAATCGAAGACGGAACAGCCGTTACTTCTTCGTTACTCGTTTAAGCCGCATGTTCTTGCCGTAAAAGCCGAGACAGCGCGGCTCGACCACGTGGGTCGGATTGATCGACAGCAGGATGTCATTTCCGGCGCGCGTGATCGTGCCCGTGCCGGAATTGCTGAAACTGTCCTTGAACTTGAAGGTAAGCGTGTTGCCCGAAACCGTGGCTGGTCCATCCGCTTCGGGCGCAGCGCCGTGAGCATCATTCCATGCCGCGTCGAAAGTAACATGCGTGGCACCGGCCGATTGATCGATCGTTAGCTGAAAGACGGCGCGGCCGCCGAGAAATTCGTTGTCCCTATATTCGCCGGTCCAGCCCGAAGAGTCTGCCGCCTGGGCAACGAGGCCGAAAAGAAAGAGAACGGCGATCGCAATCGAACCGCGCAGGAACTTGATTTTCATGGACGGAACATCGAGCGGTTTTGATATTCGCGCCATCGATTCGGATTTGTAGGCATTCCCGCGGGCATTATGCTGCGCGCGATCATGGCACCCGCGGATATTGGCGCGAACGCGCGCAAGAAAATTGCGTGGCGGCTCTTGCCGTTTCTCTTCTTGCTTTACATCGCCAATTACATCGACCGCACGAACATCGCCTACGCCACCCTCGGGATGAAAGACGATCTGGGCCTGAGCGATTCAGTTTTTGGAACCGCGAGCGGGATTTTTTTCATCGGCTATTTCGCGCTCCAAATTCCCGGCGCATTATTGGTCGAGCGCTGGAGTGCGCGTTGGTTGCTCGCGCTGACCCTGATCACCTGGGGCGCGCTGACAACGTTGACCGCGTTTGTCCACACTCCCCATCAGCTCTACGGCGCACGCTTTTTACTCGGCGCGGCCGAAGCCGGATTTTTTCCAGGCGTGATCGTTTACCTTTCACACTGGTTTACAACTGAAGATCGCGGCAAAGCGATCGCGCGGTTCATGTCCGCGATTCCGATTGGATTCATGATTGGCGGTCCGGTCGCCGGCAGCATTCTCGGTGTCCATTGGCTGAGTCTCGCCGGCTGGCGCTGGCTTTTTCTAATGGAAGGGGCGCCGGCGATCATTCTTGGAATTGCGACCATTTTTTATCTGCCGGACCGGCCGGATCAGGCACGCTGGCTCGCTCCAGATGAACGCGATTGGATCAAGACACGCCTGGCGGACGAACGCGCAGCAAAAGCACACATCGAACGCATGACGGTCTGGCAGGCGCTTCGTCATCCGGCGGTGCTCGTGCTCACAGCCGCCTTATTCTGCACCTACATTGGCGGCTACGCCTTTTGGTTCTGGTTCCCAACAATCTTGCAACGGATGACCGGTTGGACTGACCTGCGCCTGATCGGCTGGGTCGGCGCAATTCCATTCGCGGTGGCGACGGCTGCACTGCTCTTCGCTGGTTGGAGTTCGGATCGGATGCGCGAACGCCGCTGGCATTTTGCAGTTCCACAGCTCATGGCGGCAGGAGCACTTGCCGCGTGGTTTGTTCTTCCTCATTCAAACGCGCTGCTGGTGGCGTTGTGCAGCGTCATTGCGGCTGGCACGACCGCTTACTTCCCGGCGTTTTTCACTTTGCCCTCCGAATTTCTGACCAGCGGAGGCGCGGCGGCGGCCGTGGGATTTATTAATTGCACCGCCAGCATCGCAGGATTTTTCGGGCCGAAGTTCGTTGGCAATCTCAGCCAGCAGAGCGGCTCATTCGCCAGCGGATTTGTGATGATGATCGTCTGCTGGATCATCGCGTCCGTGCTCGTCCTGGCTTGTCCCCGCGAACGAGTGCCGGCGTGACTCGAACGATCCACGGTCTCGAGATTAGCGGCGTCGATGTCGATCCGGAAACGCGCTGCGCGCATTATCACGGCGCAACCGACATCGTCGCGCTGAAATTCAAATGCTGTCGGCGCTGGTTTCCTTGCCATCTCTGTCATGATGAGATTGCAGAACATCCCCCTGCGGTTTGGAGCGAAAATGAATTCGACGAAGTGGTCGCGCTATGCGGCGGATGCGGTCATCGCATGAGCGGGCGCGATTATTTGCATTGCCCGTCGAGCTGTCCGAGTTGCGGCCGCTCGTTCAATCCCGGTTGCGCCAGGCACGCCCATTATTATTTCGCCGTCGCCGGCGATTATTTTACTAACTTCCGTCTATAAGCGAGAATCAACCGCTGATCTCTTCGCTATTTCGCCATTCATTGTTAGTCGAGCCCTTACCGCAAGGCACTTGGCATCCACATCAGGTGTGAACGCTCCAAGCACGCCGAGTTGCGATTTGGATTCCAAGGCGCGTCCGGGGGGCGAACCGCTGCGTTTTTTTTTCCTCCTGGCTTATTCCAGCCGGAGGACGCCGCCGTGGACAACCAGGTAAATCGCGGGTCGGGGCCCGCGGCTGAACTCATAACGCGGCATAGCTCGTGGCGTGAACGGCTCGGGGTCTTGCGGCGCGCTCCGCGCTCGGCCCTCCCTTGGTTGTTCGGTGCGTCATTCGCGTCCGTGCCTTCCCCTGCTGCCCCGGTGGTGTGCGAAATTCCTACTCCTGCCCAATATGCTGATGGACTGGCAGAACTCGCCCGACACTTGGGTCGGCCGAGCCCAGCGTTTCCAGCTACGCGCGGAAGCTTGGAACATTTACTCGAGTATCACCGCAATTGCTCTGGGGCAATAGGAATGGGCGACTTATTGTTTCTCCATGCTTTCGTCAGTGTTCTCGCGCCCGACCGAGTGGTTGAGATCGGCACGTTGAGCGGCTTCTCTGCGGCCGTAATTGCTGACGCCGTTGCCCAGCACCAGCGTCCAGAATCTGAGTCGGTGGTGGTGGACACAATCGATTTGCACGAACGCTGTCTCACCGATCTAACGAAACCCGTTGGGTTCCAGATTCCGCAGCTTGTCCCCCGCCTGTCGAGCCGGATTCGCGTGCATGCCGGCAAAGACGCTCGCTATGTCGAACAGGTTGCGCGGGCGGAAGAACTCGAGCTAGTCTTCATCGATGCGGACCACCAGCATCCGCGACCGACGTTGGACTTGATTCGCGTTTCGCGATTCCTTATGCCGGGCGGGTGGGTGATAATTCACGACATCGAGCTTGGCCGGTTGGCTGAAAGAATGCGCGCTGCGGGAGTTGCCGTGGAACATGGCGCGCCACGTGGAGCGCAGTGGCTATTCGAGGCGTGGCCATTCGAAAAGGTCAGCGGCGGCAATATTGGCGCGCTCCGCCTTCCATCAAAGGTACGGGATCTTGTTCCGTTCGCCTTAGCGATGCTGCGGGTCCCGTCGGAACTAGAGCCATTACCCACCCGGCGAACGCTCGAGGCGTTCTTCGCTGCGGTAGTCGACCTGATCTGAGGCAATGCGATGATGATCCAGGGGCGATCGCGAAATTCTTAGCTCATGGCGAAGTAGCGAGTCTGAGATTCCGGATTAACCGCAGCGTCGTCGGCTGTACTGTAATTAGTGTAGAACACGTCCCTATCGTCGCAAAACGGGCAGCTTAGATCCATCGGCTGCACGTGAAAGGTGTGTGCCTAAGGAAAAGGTGTTTACCCTGTTTGACTAAGAAGATTCAGCGCTTGGGGAAATTCTCCTTTATCCAACATCTCGAGGGGTCGGTAAATCTCCACTATGTGAGATGCCCTGTCCTTGCGCTTCAGATGAACGTAATGCATGACATGGGCAGCCGCGATATTTACACGCTCATCGGGTCCTATGAGATCCAGGGAATGACGAAACGATGCATCAGCCTCATCGTCTGGGATCGTCGTGAAGTCCGTTGCTTGATCGACCGCTTCCCTCGGGATTGGTGCAAGTACTTCAAACGCCACCGTTGCCCACCGGACGCTCCGATAGAATCGGAAATATTGGCGGAGCCGGTACTGGAGTACGTGGATCCAACTAGTGTAATAATGCTTGAAGTCTTGGTGGATCAGTAGACTTCCCGGAATCAGACTTGAAAAAAAATTCCGCGGGATCTGAATCGCAAGGTTCTCATTTTTCATTGCATCTACCAGCAAGATTTTGATCGGGCCGCCGCTCCACTCGTAAAATCCCAAGTCTGCTTGAATTAATTCGACTCGGCCGCCTCCATGCTCGTGGACGACCCGGCGGGCCTCGGGAAGGAAACTGTCCCCAGGCTCGTATAGACAATACGGAATGTGCGCTGGCATCCACGCTTCCCATTGGAACATATCAATACCGAAGACTTTTTCGTTCCCATTATCGGCCTTGGAGCCGTGACTTAGGATGCCTTGCGCGAGCGCGATTGATGTCGAACCCAGCCAGCAGCCGAGATCAACAATCGCACCTCCTCCTCCAAAGTATCGAGCCGCGCTCTCGCCAAAAAACGCCATTTCGTCGGATGAAACCATCCCGGGAATGGTCTTTGGAACACCATTCCTTCGGACGTTTACTGGGGCAGGGCTCGTCGAACCCATAATCCGTTTCACAGCTGATCTAAGCGACGGGAATTTCCGCATTGATGTTTCCTTCCAGCCTACGCGTGGACCCCAGACTGTAGCACGACTCTGCTTGCAATCTTTTTCCCGATATCGAGCCTCGCCGGGCAGCTACGCGATCCGTTGCAGCGTGAATCAGTTTTTCAGCGCGACGTCGAACGGTGCGCTGGTCTTAACGCGGATGTCATCCACGGCAACGCCGGGATGCAGCTCGGTCAGGACGAGGCCGCCGCCTTGCTTGACCTCGAACACGCACAGATCGGTGATGATGAGATTCACGACGCCTTTGCCGGTGATCGGCAGCGTGCATTCCTTGAGAATCTTTGGGCTGCCGTCCCTGGACGTATGCTCCATCACGGCGACGACACGTTTCACTCCGGCGACCAGGTCCATCGCGCCGCCCGGGCCCTTCACCATTTTGCCGGGAATCATCCAGTTCGCGATGTCACCGCTATCGGTGACTTCGAAAGCGCCGAGAATCGCCAGATCGATGTGACCGCCGCGGATCATCCCGAACGAGTCGGCGCTCGAGAAGAACGCCGAGCCCGGCATGGTCGTGATGGTTTGTTTGCCGGCGTTGATCAAGTCCGGATCTTCTTCCCCGGGCTGCGGGAATGGTCCGATGCCTAACAACCCATTCTCCGATTGCAACGTGACGTGCATGCCTTGCGGGATGTAGTTCGCCACGAGCGTCGGAATGCCGATGCCGAGATTAACGTAGTAACCTTCGCGCAGCTCCTGAGCCGCGCGTTTGGCGAGCAGATCGCGAACAGTCGAGCCCGCCTTCGCAACGGCCGCGCCTTGGACCGTCCGGAACTCGATTCGTTTCTCGTACTTTTCTCCCTGGATAATCCTGTCGACGAAAATTCCCGGCGTATGGATCTGATCCGGATCGAGCTCGCCGGGTTCGACCAGTTCTTCGACCTCCGCGACGCAAATTTTTCCGCAGCTCGCGATCATCGGGTTGAAATTCCGGGAGGTCATTCGGTAGACGAGATTCCCGGACTTGTCGCCTTTCCAGGCCTTCACGAACGAAACCTCCGCGGTGATTCCCGGCTCGAGCACGTATTGTTTGCCATCGAAAGTTTTGGTCTCCTTGTCCTCGGTCAGCTTCGTGCCGAAACCCGTCCGCGTGTAGAACCCCGGAATACCCGCGCCGCCCGCCCGCAACCGTTCCGCGAGTGTGCCCTGCGGAATCAGCTCGAGTTCGAGTTCGCCCGCGAGAACCTGGCGCTCGAATTCCTTGTTCTCGCCGACGTACGACGCCATCACCTTCTTCACCTGTCGAGCGGGGAGCAGAACCCCCATTCCGAATCCGTCCACGCCCGCGTTGTTGCCCACAATCGTCAAACCCTTCACCCCGCTGTCGTGCAACGCGGCGATCAGGTTCTCCGGAATCCCACACAAACCGAAGCCACCCGCGGCGATCGTCATGTCGTCGTGCAGCAGGCCGTCGAGAGCCGCTTTGGCGTTGGCGTAAACTTTGTTCATCTCGTCACAGCTTTAACCATGAAATGCGGGAAGCAACAGCTTCGGTTGCCGCGCCGCGATTCGTCGCCACATTGGAGCTTCGCTTTTTTATGACCCAACCGACTCTCGCGCACCAGCTCGCTGCTTTCGCCTGCTCGCTCAATTTCGAGGACCTCTCCCAAAACGTTGTCCACGAAGTGAAACGGCGCCTGATCGACTCGTTAGGCTGCGCGCTTGGAGCGTGGAACGAAGAGCCGTGCACGATTGCCCGCAACGTCGTCGCCGATTTCTCGGCGAAAAATGGGGCGACCGTTTTCGGCACAGCGCAGAAGGCGCCGCCGGACTGGGCGGCGTTCGCGAATGGCTGTTGCATTCGCTACTTCGATTACAACGACACCTATCT
>DASQPH010000130.1:0-4972 GCA_035644055.1 Chthoniobacterales bacterium | reverse complement strand
GATTGCCCGCAACGTCGTCGCCGATTTCTCGGCGAAAAATGGGGCGACCGTTTTCGGCACAGCGCAGAAGGCGCCGCCGGACTGGGCGGCGTTCGCGAATGGCTGTTGCATTCGCTACTTCGATTACAACGACACCTATCTTTCCAAGGAACCAGCGCATCCGAGTGATAATTTTGCGGCCGTGCTCGCTGTCGGCGAAAGTGTTGGCGCCACCGGCAAGGAGATGATCACCGCGACGGCGATCGCCTACGAAGTGCAATGCCGGCTCTGTGATGCCGCCAGCATTCGAGCGCGCGGCTGGGATCACCCGACCTATGGCGCGTTCTCGACTGCGCTCGCGTGCGCGAAGTTGATGAAGCTCGATCCGGAACGGACACGACACGCGATCAATATTGCGGGCGTTCATTGCGCGGCGTTTCGGCAGGCGCGAGTAGGGGAGCTATCGCACTGGAAAGGCGTGGCGTTTGCGAACGCGGCCCGCCTCGGTGTTTATGCAGCGCTGTTGGCCCGCGCAGGAATGACGGGACCGGCGCCGATTTTCGAAGGCGCGATGGGATTCGAAAAGGAACTCGGCGTGTCGTTAGGCAACGTTAAGGAAGTGTTCGACAAAACGAAGGAAGCGATGCCGGGCGAGGGACCTGCGTCGATGATTCTGAAGACCAGCATCAAGTATTGGCCGGCGGAATATCACAGTCAGAGCGCGATCGAAGCGGCGCTCTTTCTTCGAAACCAGATCGCGGACTTGTCGCAGGTGAAGACGATGATGATCGAAAGCCACGATGCGTCGGTTGATATCATCGGGAGCGAGCCGGAGAAGTGGCGCCCGCAAAGCCGCGAGACGGCAGATCACAGTTTGCCCTATATCACAGCGGTCGCGTTGATCGACGGCGAGGTGACCGACAAACAATTTGCGCCCCAGCGTTTCACCGAGACCGGCATTGTTTCGTTTCTCCAAGGCGTGAAAGTCGAGCGCAATGACGAGCTGAGCGCGCTGTATGCGGAGGCCGTCGCGAATATTGTTCACGTAAACCTGGCCGATGGACGGACGCTGACGAAGCGCGTCGATTATCCGCTCGGAAACGCAAAAAACCGGCTCAAGGATCCGGAGCTCGAAGGAAAGTTTTTAAACCTCGCCACGCCTAAGATCGGTAAAGAAGCCGCGGATCGCGTCTTGCAACTTTGTTGGAAGTTCGATCAAGCGAACGATGTCGGCGCGCTAATGAAGTCGCTCCAGATGCCATCATGACTTCCCCGGGCTCACGCCTCCGCGAACTCATCCGCGACGGCTGTGTCGCGATGCCGGGCGTATTCAATGCGGCTACGGGGCGACTCGTCGAGCGGTCTGGATTCGACGCGGTTTACATCAGCGGCGCCGGTTTATGCAACGCAACGGCTGGCGTTCCGGACATCGGATTGTTGACGCTCACGGAAGTGGCGCAGCTCGCCGGCTACATCGCGCGGGCAGTGAAAATTCCCTGCGTCGTCGATGCGGACACAGGATTTGGCGGCGCGGAAAACGCGGCGAGGACAATCCAGGAATTCGAGCGCGCGGGATTGGCCGGTTGCCATATCGAGGACCAGGAATTTCCGAAGCGCTGCGGGCATCTCGCGGGGAAAACGCTGGTCGCTATTGAGGACATGAATGAAAAGATCGCGGCCGCGGCAGCAGCGAAACGTGACAAGGATTTTCTCCTGATCGCGCGAACCGACGCGCGCGCCGTCGAAAGTTTCGCGAAAGCGATCGAGCGCGCCCAGAGTTATCTGGCGGCGGGCGCCGACGCCATCTTTCCCGAAGCGCTCCAAACCGAACAGGAGTTTCGCGATTTCGCCAGGGAAGTAAAAGCGCCGCTCCTTGCAAACATGACGGAATTTGGCAAGAGCCCGCTCCTGTCGTTAGGTCAACTCGCCGAGCTGGGTTATCGGATGGTGATCTTCCCGCAAACGGCGTTTCGCGTTTCGATGTTCGCCGCGCAACAGATGCTGCATGATCTCAAAGGGAGCGGCACGCAGGAGGCGTGGCTCAATCGAATGCAGACACGAAAAGAGCTTTATGAGCTCCTCGATTACGATCCGAACGCGAAGAATTAGCGCGATCCAGTGCTAGCGGCGCTGCAACGCAATCGCGTCGTCCGCGAGGCGTTGATCTTCCTCGCGTTTTGCGGGTTCACCGCGGTCCTGACGTGGCCTTACGTTCTGCACCTGCGTGATGCGGTGGCCGACACGGGCGATCCGTATCTCGTCTCCTGGATCCTGTGGTGGGATTATCATCAGACCTTTACCGATCCGCTGAATCTTTTTCACGCGAACCTGTTTTATCCGCTGCGTTACACGCTGGCCTTCAGCGAAAACAGTTATGGAATCGCGCTGCCGTTTTTCCCGCTCTACGCCTTCGGCTTCCGCCCATTGACGGTTCACGCCATCGCGCTCTTCCTCGGATTCGCGACCAGCGGTTACGCCGCCTTTCGGCTGGGCCGCACGCTGACCGGATCAAGCGGCGCCGGCTGGATTGCCGGCATCGCATTCGCCTTCGTGCCCCTGCGCTTCAACATGCTGTCGCACCTTCAATACCTGTTTTCGATGTGGATTCCTTTGATCTTCGAGGCGCTGGTTTTGTTCGCGCGAGACCGAAGCAGAAAACGCGCGATCTGGCTTGGGATCGCCTTTTTCATGTCGGGACTCACCTGTGTAACGTGGTTCGCCTTTTCCCTCGTGCCGCTAGCGGTGTGCGCGGCGATTCTCCTGACGCGTTACGGGATCTGGCGGGACCGCGCGTTTTGGTGGCGAGGGACCGCGGCGGTGGGCCTTGCCGGTATCGCTCTGCTGCCGTTCCTGCTGCCATACCAGTTTGTCGGGAAACTTTATAACTTCCGCCGCAGCGTCGACGAAGTAAAAGACGGATCTGCGCGCGCGGTTCATTGGCTCGCAGTTGAAGGACGGAACCGATTCTGGCGCGGGCTGGGCACGAATGCGCCGGGACGCTTCAAACTGTTTCCGGGTTTGCTCCCTCTTCTCCTTGCGCTCGCGGCGTGGCTCCTGGCCGCGGTCCGAATTTCGCCTCGTCCGACTAACGCCGTCCACGAAGTCCCACCCACGCGATCCCGTTGGATCCGATGCCTGGATGTCCTCGCGTTGCTGGCCTTGGTTCTCGCTATCCCGGCCATCGGCACAGGCGGAAAGGGAACGCTTCACGCGCTTACCAGCTCCATCACCGCCGAGCGCGCTCTCGGTCTGCTCTCGGCCGCGATGTTCGCGCGATTTTGCCTGGCTTACCCCGTTGTCCTACGCTTCCAGAACGCGAACCTCATCGACACCGTGCAATCGGGCCGGCGCGAGGACGCCTTTTGGATCGGTCTCAGCCTTTCGATCATCGGGTTCATTTACTCGCTGGGCTGGAACACGTTCTTCTACCGAATCCTCTACGAATTTCTACCTATCTTCCGCAGCATTCGCATTGCGGCGCGCGGAGCGATGTTTGCAAATCTTGGCCTGGCGATTCTCGCCGGCCTTGGAGCAAAACACTTCGCGGAACTGATCCGGAAACGACAACCGCGTCTTCGCCCCGTCGTCGTCTTCGGACTGATGGCGGGGCTGCTTCTTTTTGAGCTTAACGCAGCTCGCCTAAGGTTTGTCCGCGGCGAGGCGGATCCCGATGCCGTGACCTTGCGGTTAAGGAAGACACCGATGCGCGGTGGAGTTGTCGTTCTTCCCGCGAATGCAAGTGTGAACCATCGCCGCATCCTGCGCGCGGCCGATCACATGAAGCCGCTCATTACCGGCACCTCTGGGTTCGACTCTCCGTACGAAGGCCGGATCGAATTCGACACCCGCTCCGGCCCGCTCCACGACGATTTCATTAAATTGCTCGAGGAAATTCCGACCTCGTATCTGGTCGTCGAGAACCGCGCCGTGGCACCGGAGCGCCGAGTCGATTACGAGACGTTCCTCGCTCGCGCGGTCGCGGGAGGACGGCTCCGCTACATCAATCGCTTCGATGGTCATGACGATCTTTATGCGGTGACAAAAACCGAGCCGGAGGCGAAGTCGGAAGCGCCGATGCCATTCGCGCGCGAGATCAGGGAATGGGCGGCGCTCATTCAGAAAGATCCGGTCAATCTCCTGGGCGAGTATCGATCCTGGAGCCAGACGGTGTATCGCCTCCACGTCGCGTCCTACGGCACGATGCCGCGATACGCGGATTTTCTTGCTGAGGTTATGGTCGTCGGGCACGGAGTTTTGGCGAGTTCGCTCGAAGATCAGCATGCGAAGCTCGAAGACAATCTGAGACAGTTGGTGGACGACTGGCTCCAGCGTCCGAAGTTCAAAGCGCTTTATGGTTCGGCCACGGACGCCGGGTTCGTTGACAAAATCTCGGCAAACGCCGGCGTGACGTTGTCGCCCGCCGAACGCGCCGAAGTGATTCAAAAGCTGCGCAGGGGCGCGCTTACTCGCGGACAGACATTGCTGGAGATGGCGAAAAACGACCGGTTCCGCGAAAGAGAAGAGAACCGCTCTCTCGTGCTCCTCCATTATTTTGGCTATCTCCGCCGAGATCCGGACGATCCGCCGGACCGTAACCTGGACGGGTTTAACTTTTGGCTGAAGGAAGTGGAATCCACCGGAGAAATGGAGAGGCTGCCGCGGGCGTTTATGGATTCCATCGAATACCGACAACGCACCAATCAGTGACGCGCGATCGAGGAGACAGCTTTGTTGGACGTTCGCGATTCCTCGTCCATGTTGACGTTCAAATTCTGAAAAAACGTGTATGACCACTGAGACGAAACCTTCCTACAGCCCGGGCCTTGCCGGAGTCGTCGCGGGTGAAACGGAAATCTGCTGGGTCGATCCGAATGCCGGCCTGATGTACCGCGGCTACGACATCCACGAGATGGCGGAGAAGGCGAACTTCGAGGAGGTCGCCTATCTGTTGCTCAACGGCGAGTTGCCAAATCAAAAGCAGCTCACGGAGTTT
>DASQPH010000129.1:0-10854 GCA_035644055.1 Chthoniobacterales bacterium | reverse complement strand
TTCTTTGCCGATCTCCATCCCGCCCATCTTCGATTTCTTCCCGATCGTGAATTTCACCATTCCGTTATTCGTTTCGCCCTGCATCGCGAAGATCTCATTCAGCGGGGCGGCAGTAATTGAACTCTTCGATGCCAACTGGCCCTTCTCTGCCATCGCTTCACCGAAGGCAGTGGTCGGTTTCGGGTTTGGTCCCCGGATTGATTTGATGGTGTCGTAAACTTTTCTTACCGCTCCGGCTAGTTTCTCAATGCCGCCTTCGCCGCCGATGTGCATGAAATACACCTTCGGTTCGTCGAAGAAGAAATGGTTATGAAGCGCAGTCACGGTTAATCCATTGTCGAGCGCCGCGGACATCACAGGATTGACCTCATCTTCAAAAATCACCGTGTCGCCCATCATCATGGCTTTGTCGTTCGTCCCTTGAAAGGCCGCCCAGGTTCCCAATCCCATGAACGGCGGCATCGTCCAGCCCGCTACGGACACTTTCACGTCGTCCCGGGGGAAGGTGACTTTGTAAACGCCTTCCGCCTGGTTCATCTTGCCTTTCAGTCCGGTTAGCTGGTCGATTTTCCCTGTATCGAGCTCCGCGCGAGCGGTGAGAATGGCGGCGATCAGAATCACCGCTGCGGTTAAAAATGTTTTCATTTGGAAAGGGACGCGGTGTTCTGCCCCGAACGTGCTCGGGGCAGAACCGCGTTCCCGGCTAGTGCTTCTCGTTCTTTTCGTTTTCTCCCTTTTCCTTGCTCTCGTCGTGCTTGCTCAAGACCTTGCCGGTCGCATCGATCTTGACGCCCCATTCCTTCCCGTTCTTCTCGATAACGACTTCGTAATTGGCGCCCTCCTTTTCCCAGCGGACGATCTTGCCGCCTTTTGCCTCCGTGTCGGCGGCGGTCTGGACCGCGGCCGGGACATCAGACTTGCTGATGCTTTCTTCTTCGTGCTTTTTTTCTTTTGCCAGCGCGAATGGCAAACAAAGTGCCAGACCCACTGCCAATGCGGATGATGTGATTATTTTTTTCATGGTGTTGTGTGTTGCGTTAAGGAATCGGAGACGATAATCCATGCGGATGTAAGCGCAATGCGATTGCGCAATACGTATTGCATTGCAGTATTTCGATTATGCCTTCAACTGCCTGGCTTCTTTTGCTCTATAGCCTGCCGACAAAGCAGAACACCGCCCGTGTCGCTGTCTGGCGAAAGTTCAAGAAAATCGGGGCCCTCCAGATCAAGACGTCGACCTACCTGCTCCCCGATCAACCGGCGCAGTACGAACATTTTCAATGGCTCGCTCAACAGATTCGCGATTACGGCGGGGATGCGACCCTGGTGCGCGCCCAACAAATCGAAGGAATGCCGAACGAAAGGCTGGTTGCTCTTTTTAATCGCGAGCGCGACCGGGAATTCGGCCAGCTGAAAAAAGCGTTGCATGGCCTTCTTGCGGACCGCAAGAAACGGAGATCCGAAATGGGCGCGGCCGATCTCGAACGATTGACCCGGCAATTTCGCGAGATAAGCGAGGTCGATTTCTTTCAAAGCCCGCGCGGCCAGGATGTGCAAATGCTTCTGCGGCGAGCCGAAGGCGGCTCAACGAAAAAACTGTCCCGTCTCGATCGGAAAAATTACCGTGGAAGGACGTGGGCGACACGACCACGGCCGGAAATCGATCGGGTCGGCTCGGCATGGTTGATTTCCAAGTTCATCGACCCAAAAGCGAAATTCGCTTTTACCATGACCCCGTCCCCCGGTGGAGAAGTAATTCACTTCGATATGGTGGACGCGGAGTTCTCCCACCATGGCGATCGCTGCACTTTTGAAATGCTGCTTGAGCGCTTCGCCATCGATGACAAAGCGCTGCGAAGAATCGGAGAGATGATTCACGATGCCGATCTGGAAGACGCGAAATTTCAACGCGTCGAATGCGTCGGAATCGATCGCGTCTTGAAGGGCTGGGGAAAAACCGGAATGAGCAGCGACGAGATCCTGGCGCAAGGCTTCAAATGTTTCGACGGCCTCTACGAGTTTCTCCAGCGCCGATGAATCTTCCGGAGGCCACTGCGCGCCAAGACGCGCCGACTTTCGGCGAAGCGTTTCGCTTCTGGCTCAAGCTGGGATTCATCTCGTTCGGTGGACCTACCGGCCAGATCGCGATCATGCAGACCGAGCTGGTGGAACAGAAACGATGGATCAGTCAGTCGCGATTTCTCCACGCCCTCAATTACTGCATGCTGCTGCCGGGCCCGGAAGCGATTCAACTCGCCATTTACGTGGGCTGGCTCCTGCACAAAACGGCTGGGGGAATCGTTGCCGGCGCGTTCTTTGTGATTCCGTCGATCTTCGTCCTCTGGACGTTGAGTTTCGTCTACGCCGCCTATGGAAGTGTGCCGTGGATCGCGGCGATCTTCTACGGGCTCAAGCCGGTCGTGGTCGCGATCGTGACCGCGGCGGTGATTCGCATTGGCCAGAAGGCATTAAAAAATGAAGTCCTGTGGGCGATTGCTGTCCTCGCCTTCATCGCGATTTATTTTTTCCACGCGCCGTACCCGGCGATCATCATCGGCGCAGGACTGATTGGTTTCGCCGGTGGAAAAATCTGGCCGGCGAAACTTGACGTCATTTCTTCCCACCACGGCGGCGCCGAACAATCGGTCATCGATGACGAACACGCCCCACCGGAGCATACGCGGCCTTCATTCCAGCGGGCCATTCGCGTCACGATCACATGGCTGCTGATCTGGTGGATACCGGTCGTCCTCGCAGCAATTCTCCTCGGGACCAACCACACCGTTTTCTCGGAAGGAATTTTTTTCAGCAAAGCGGCGGTTGTAACTTTCGGCGGCGCGTATGCGGTGCTGCCCTACGTCGCGCAACGCGCCGTAGAATATTTTCATTGGCTAAAGCCCGGCCAGATGATGGACGGCCTCGGTCTCGCCGAAACGACGCCCGGCCCACTCATCATGGTGTTGCAATTTGTCGGGTTCATGGGCGGATGGAACCAGGCCGGCAATTTGCCTCCGCTCCTCGCCGCAACGCTCGGCGCGTTGATCACGACGTGGGTCACGTTCACACCTTGTTTTCTCTGGGTTTTCCTCGGCGGCCCGCACATCGAACAACTGCGCGACAACCGCAAAATCGCGATGACGCTTTCTGCCGTCACCGCCGCCGTCGTCGGCGTAATCCTAAATCTCGCGGTCTGGTTCGCGCTCCACGTCATTCATCCCGATCGCGGCTTCGATTGGTTCGCCATCGTTCTTGGTATCGGCGCACTCGTCGCCCTGATCCGCTGGAAAATCAGCGTCATCGCGGTAATCCTGGCCGGCGGCGTTATCGGTTTTCTTGCCGCGTTCCTCCGCTGAACTAGAACGGCAATTTCATGCCGAGGCTCTTCACGAGGAACGCCCATTGATCCGCCGTTTCCTCGATGATTTTGGTCGTGGGCTTGCCGGCGCCGTGGCCGGCGCGAGTTTCGATCCGGATCAGGATCGGCGCAGGGCCGGCCTGGGCGGCTTGCATGGCCGTCGTGTACTTGAAGCTGTGGCCGGGAAAGACGCGGTCGTCGTGATCGGCAGTCACAACGAAGGTGGGTGGATATTTGGTTCCCGGTTTCACGTTGTGGAGCGGCGAATATTTGTAGATCGCTTCGAATTCATCCTTGTTGTCCGACGATCCGTAATCGGAAGCCCAGGCCCATCCGATGGTGAACTTCTGGAAGCGCAGCATGTCCATGACGCCGACGCCCGGCACGGTCGCGCCCCACAGGTCCGGCCGCTGATTTTCCACAGCGCCGATGAGCAGACCGCCGTTGCTCCGACCGCTGATCCCGAGCTTCGGCGTCGAAGTGTATTTGTTCGCGATCAACCATTCGCCGGCGGCGATGAAATCGTCGAACACGTTTTGCTTCCGCAACTTCGTGCCGGCCAAATGCCATTCCTCGCCGTACTCGCCGCCGCCGCGTAAACTCGCCACGGCGTAGACCCCGCCCATTTGCAGCCAGGTCGCAACTCCGGGCGAAAACGAAGGCTTGATCGAAATGTCGAACCCGCCGTAACCGTAAAGCATCGTCGGATTGCTCCCGTTCTTCTCGAGACCCTTGCGATAGGTCAGGAACATCGGGACTTTCGTTCCGTCTTTGCTCGAATAAAAAACCTGTTCGGTGACGAAGTCGTACGACTTGAAATCGACCTTCGGCCGGAACAGAACGCTGCTCTGACCGCTCTTCATGTCGTAGCGATAGATCGTCGCCGGCTCGGTGAAGCTGACATAGGAATAGAAAGTTTCGGTGTCTTTGCGTTTGCCTTTGAAGCCGCTCGCGGTCCCCAGCCCTGGCAACTTGATCTCGCC
The DNA here is from genome assembly GCA_035644055.1 of Chthoniobacterales bacterium. Taxonomy (GTDB): domain Bacteria; phylum Verrucomicrobiota; class Verrucomicrobiia; order Chthoniobacterales; family UBA10450; genus AV80. The sequence goes on along the minus strand of DASQPH010000129.1, from coordinate 6,516 downwards.
GGCGTCTTTCCCCGACAAATCGAAAAGCCGAACGGCCGAGTGCGCGTCCTTCAGATAACTGGCGATGAAACGGTCGCCGACGACTTCCGCGTTCTCCAGCGGGTCCGGCGTTTCCGGGACCAGCGTCGTGATATTATCTGGCTTGGAAATATCGATCGCAACGATCCGCGCGTTCGGCGCGGCGAGATCCGTCCGGAACCAGAACACATTGCCCTCGCAGCCGAGGAAACCGTAATGCGCGTCCTGTTTATTCAGTAACTCCACGACTGGCGCGTCCGCTTTCTGCAGGTCTTTGTAAAAGATCCGGTTCTTCGGGTCGGTGCCTTGGGAGACGTTGATGATGAGGAAGCGGCCGTCCTCGCTGACCTGACCGTTGAAGTTCCAATCCTTGTGGTCCTTTCGCTCGTAGACCAGCGGGTCGTCCGATTGGGGCGTGCCAAGCTTGTGGAAGTAAAGCTTGTGAAAATAATTAGCCTGCTTGAGTTGCTCGGCGGAGGCCGGCGCATCGTAGCGGCTATAGAAAAATCCTGAGCCGTCTTTCTTCCACGACCCCTGCGAGAACTTCACCCATTGGACGTCGTCGCTGAGGTCTTTGCCGGTCGCGATATCGCGCACCTTCCATTCCTCCCAATCGGAACCGGCAACGGCAAGGCCGTAGGCGAGCAGCTTGCCGTCGTCGGTTACGTTCATGCCGGCAAGCGCGATCGTGCCGTCCTTCGAAAGTGTGTTCGGATCGATCAGGACTTTTCCGGCGTCTGGAAGCTTGTCGCTTGTGAACACCACGTTCTGGTTTTGCAGGCCGGTGTTCTTGGAAAAGAAATAACGGCCGCCGTCGTGGAACGGCACGGTGAACTTCTCGTAGTTCCAGAGCGCCGTCATCTTGTCCTTGATCTTCTTCCGTTCCGGGATCGTCCCGAGATAATCGAAGGTGAGCTTATTTTCCGCTTCGATCCATTTCCTGGTCGCATCCGCGTCGACGTTCTCCAGGTCGCGATACGGATCCGACACTTTCGTGCCGAAATAATCATCGGTCTGTTCGCTCTTCGGCGGCTGCGGATAATTGAAAGTTTTATCCGCCGCCAGAAGCAGGGAGGCGAACGAAAGAAGAGCGAAGATCGACACGGAGCGTTTCATAGAGCGAAACCGATAAGACGCTTCCGCGTCGGGTGCAAACCCCCAAGGAGCGGCGCTGTCCACACCGCCGAAAGAATTTTAACCGCGGATTTCGCGGAGGGCACGGATAAGAAAGCGAAGATACCAAATCCCTCTTGTCCATCCGCGTCATCCGTGTAATCCGCGGTTAGTCTTCGAAACATCGGCGGTAGACACATCGCCGCCCCTTGAGGGGGCTAATCTGTTTCCCCAGCCGGCAGATGGGCGGCCTTCCAATCCATCGCCATGCGGATCCGGGCGCGACCGCTGGGATGATCGAAAAAGATGAACTCTTCGATGGGGCTCGGATCGAGCTTGCGATACTCGCCAAGTTTGAGTGCGACCTTCGCCATTCCATCCGGTTCGCGCGCGGTATTGATGCTGAAGGCGTCGGCTTCCCGTTCGGTCACCCGCACCGCGGTGTTGATCATCGGGGTCAGGAGGAAAAACACCGTGGAAAAGATCAGCGAGAGAAGCGGCAGGCCGGCGGGATCCGCGATTCCACGAACGCCCCAGCGTTCGCCCCACCGGTCGACGGCGCCTTGGAAAAAGGTGCGCAGCGCCAGAAAGCCGAGGAGAAAGAAGAAGCTGAAATAAGTAACCAACTTGACGCTATGATTCAGGATGTAGTGTCCCATTTCATGGGCCATCACTTCGCGGATTTCCGGCAGGGTGCATCGTTTCAGGAGGTTATCGTTCAACGCAATCCGCGTCGTGCCCATGAATCCAGCGACGTTTGCGCTGACGCGTTTCGTTTGTCGGGAAGCGTCGACTTCGAAGACCTGCGTGACCGGAATTTCATTCGCGCGCGCCATGGCGAGAATCGGCTCGCTGATCGCGGGATTGTTCAGCGGTTTATAGGTGTTAAAGAGCGGCTCAATATAGACCGGCGATAACATGATGCCGAGGATCGTGAAGATGATCGCAACGATCGTGCCCCAGACCCACCACGTCCGCGGCGCCCGACGAAAAACCGCGTAGAGGCCCACGAGAAGCAGACTCGTCACGATCAGGTTCACCACGATGAATTTCATCTGCTCGCCGATCCACTGGCGGAAATTCTGCGTGGCCATGCCATAGGCATGTTCGCGGAAGAAATGTTCGTAAACGTGCAGAGGGAATCCGAGCACGTAGATGAGGAGAAGGAACGGAATCGCGTAGAGAATGACCTGGAGTGCCTTGAAGCGGGACCTCCGTTCGGCGAAATCCCGCAGGCGCGCGGATATCCTTGAGGCCAGGAGAAAAATCGAGATCGCGGTCGAAAGGAGAAAATTCCAGAGGATTAGCCAATAGCCGCCTTCGAAGTAGGCGTCGGACCTGGCGCGCTTATCGGCCGGCACCGTGTCGAGCCAGGCGCGGGTGGCCGTCGCGGGATCCGTTCCGACAGCAATCGATGGAGTAGGGTAGGGCGTCGAATCGGGCGACGGCGGTTGAGCGAACGTCGGGACCGCGGCGAGGAAGGAAAGAACGAGCAGGAAAAGCAGGACCGATGATTTCATGGCGGCTGAGGGTGAAAGAAAGAGCAGCCGCGGTCAATCACACTTGATAGGATCGAGCCGAATGACCGTCGAATACCTGGCCGATCATCCCGAGGCCGTATCGATCCTTGCGGAATGGCAGCACGCCGAGTGGGGCCACACTCGCCCTGGTGACACCGTCGAAAAACGCGCGACGCGCCTCCGAAATTTTTCGAATCGCGATCGCATTCCGCTGACGGTCGTGGCGCTTGAAGGCACCGAGGTTCTCGGCGGGGCGAGTTTGATCGAGCACGATATGGAAACGCGCATGGAATTGACGCCATGGCTGGCGAGCGTGTTCGTCGGTGAGCCATATCGCCGGCGTGGCATTGGCGCGGAGTTAGTGAGACGCATCATGGCAGAAGCCGGCAAACTGAACGTCCCGTTATTGTATCTTTACACCGTCCACAGCGAACGACTCTACGCCGCGCTCGGATGGACTTTGATGGAACGCACTTCCTATCTCGATCACAAGATTGTAATCATGACCTACACGCCATGACGCCCGCTGAATTTCGCCGGCTTGCATTGAGCTTACCGGGAGTCATCGAAAGCTCGCACATGAGCCATCCCGATTTCCGCGTCGGCGGAAAAATTTTCGCTACGCTTGGTTATCCGGACGAGGATCGCGGAATGGTGGTCCTGCCGGCCGAAGAGCAAGCGAAGCTAATCAAAGCTCATCCAAAAGTGTTCGGGCCGGCAAAGGGAGCGTGGGGAAAACAAGGCAGCACAATTGTGAGACTTGACGCGGCCAATGCATCGACACTTCGATCCGCGCTTGAGATCGCGTGGCGAAACAAAGCGCCGAAGAAGAAGGTTTGATCTGGGGAGCGCACGCGCCTCGCGTGCTGGCGATCGCGCCTCCGCGATCGCGAACTTTCTCTTGCGGGATTTAAGATAGTTTCGGCGAGGCGCCAAAACCAGCACGCGAGGCGCGTGCGCTCCCCTGGAAAAATCTAGACCAGCGCGCCGCCGCAACTGGAACCGGCGCCGGCCGTGCAACCGAAGCAATGGTTGCCGGTCAGGATCTCCCGATGCTCGACTCGCGCCGGATCGACGTCCCATAAATGCAAACCCTGGTCGCTCCCGCCGGTGCGGGACCACCGCATGTTGAGCATCTGGTTGAAATCGCAGTCGAAGACTTCGCCCTGCCAGCTCACGCTTATCGTATTCCGGCACATCAGGCCAGTAACAGTCGCGGGATTAAAAGCGTCGTTCAGCAAGGCCATGTATTCGCCGAGCAGGTTGTTATTCTTCAGATAGGAAGCGAACCGAGCGATCGGCAGGTTCGTGATCGTATAAAGCTTGTTAAAGACGATGCCGAAATGCGCTTTCAGCTCTCTTTTGTAATCCGCTTCCAGTTCCTCCTGCGGACCCGGCAGGAAGGCGCCATTAGGATTGTAAACCAGATGCAGGGGCAGCTCCGGCCGGATACCGTAGCCTAACGAGTTTAAAAGCTGGAGCGCCTTAATGCTGGCATCGAAGACTCCTTCGCCGCGCTGCTCGTTCACGTTCTTCGCCGAATAGCACGGCATCGATGCAATGATCTCGACTTCATGCCTGGCGAGGAGCTGCGCGCAGGGTTCATAACCCGGCTCGAGTAGGATAGTGAGATTGCATCGATCGATAATATGTCGCGGCGGCGTCAAGGCTCCTAGTCGTTCCACGAGGTATTTGAAATCTGGAACCATCTCCGGCGCGCCGCCGGTTATATCGACGGTTCGAATGTCTGTCTTCGCCAGCCAATCGATGACCTGATCCATCGTCCCGCGGGTCATGATCTCTTTCCGCTTCGGTCCGGCGTTCACGTGGCAATGAATGCACGTCAGGTTGCACAACTTTCCGACGTTGATCTGGAGGACCTCGGTTCGCGTGTGGCGTAGCGGCAAGCCGTGCTCCCGCAACCTGCGCGCGAAATTGTTCTCGGTCATTCGAACTTAGAACACAATCTGAAGCCGAAGAATTACCTCATCGAAATCAGATGGTCCGAGCGCAGGCCGCGCTTCGCGGAATTTCGACCACGTATGAATGTAATCTGCGACAAGCTTGATGTCATCGCCGTGGATATAGTAATTCAAGCCGCCCGTGATGGAGTCCAGATTGTCATCAATGACCTGGCCCGGATTGAAGTGCTCATACTTGGCAACGACCTGGAGCTTCTTTGGTATAATGAAGAAGCTGGGCTGAACGTAGTAACCTTCCGCGCGGAAATCCCGAAACGCCGGCGCACCTGTCGTTCCTTCGTAGCTCTCACTTAAATACTCCGCGATCAGGTCGAACAATCCCCAGTGAAAGGACGCGTCGAACCCATGGCCTTCTCGTTCCGCGGCGCTCGGCGCGGTGAAAGTGCTGAGCGAACCGTCGGCGTTCACTCGCAATGTGCCCGCGGGCGAGAGCACCGTTCCGCTTGCGTCGCGGCTATGTAAAGCGTCGCCGCCGAACTTCACCCACGCGTCCTGGCCGGCCAGCTTACCCTTCCACGGCTGAAGCTCGAGTCGCGCGACGTACATGTATTGGTCGTTGTCATTCACGGTAACGTTTCGTCCATTGCCGTTAAACATTCCCACCCAATAAGTCACTAGGTCCTTTTGTTCCGGGAGCGCGTTCGTAAACGGCTTGCCCCAGATTTGAACGCCTACCTGCCGTTCTGGCGTCAACGCGCTCGTTACTTCGCTACGTTCGGCCGTAAACAGTTTCGGGTCCGGACTAATCTGCTCGAGGCCAAACGGCGCCTTGTATTGACCGACCTTGACCTGGAACTCCGGATAGCGGTGCCAGTTCGCAAAGAGATCCAGGCCGCCGAACGCCGTTCGCGTGGCGTTCGAGCCGAGCAAGCGTCCGGTCGCGTCGCGAATCGTCAAGGCCTCGTCGCTCTGGGCGAATTCGCCTTCCAGCTTGAAGTCGAAGTTATCGGCGAAATCGCCGCTCACCTGAATCCGTGCCCGGCGCAACCGGAACCGGTCGTCGATTGCAGCCGATCCAAACCGTCCTTCGAACGCCAAGACGTCGCCGCCTTCCCATTGGACCTGAAGCAAACCACCGAGCGCAAGCTTGATCTCTGATGCGCCCGGAACGACGTAGACCGGCTTCTTCTCCTCGGTCACTTCGGTTTTCTCGACGACGGTCGCCTTGCTATCCGGCGTAAAATGCGAGCGCTTCTCTTCAGCCAAAGGAGCCGGTGATTTTGGCGCGGACGATTTCTCCTTCTTCAGACTTCGGACTTCCGTTTCGAGCTCGGCATTGCGCTTTTGGAGTAGCTCGACCGCTCGTTCGAGGCGCTCAAGCCGTTCAGCCTCGGTAGGCTTCTCGGCAAAGGCGAGTGAACAAGAACCGACGATTAAACAAAGAACGATGGCGAGGACGTAATTCTTCACGCCTCTGGATATGAAAAGACGTCGCAGCAGGACAAGCCTATTCAGCCTGATCGCCTGCCCCTAGTTCGCGTCAGCGCGCGTGAATGTCTCCTCGCAAAAGAGTTTCCACTCGCCCTTTTCTATTTGCCGGATCGTCGAGGTCCAACTACCGCTCCTGGGATCGAACGCGTATCGATTGGTGAGCTCGCCATCGTGAAATGTGAACTTGAATTCCATTGCGTTCGAGCCTTCCTCGCGCGGCGCGAAACCATCCGTCGAATAATCGCCACCGAAACTGTCCGCCCAATGACAAAGGTATCGCTTTCCGATCGAATCGTAGCCGATCAGCACCCTTGCTTCGTAACTCGGGGGCGAAGCGACGTCGCGGTAATGCAGCTCGACGAATTGGTGATGCAAAATCCACTCCACATGCACCACGTTTTTCGCTATCCGACCGCTCGGAAACTTCAGTTCCACCTTCCAATCGCCCACCA
>DASQPH010000128.1:0-7521 GCA_035644055.1 Chthoniobacterales bacterium | reverse complement strand
GTACTAGTGTTGGGCGGAAATAGTGGAACCTTTGCCGGCTTCGCCGTTGGCACTCCTGTAGTGATGGCTTCCTACACCTTCGATCCCTCAACAATAACCAACGGATTATGGAGTGTGAATGGATTCACCTTCAATCTTCTTTCTTCAACGGTGGTATCGCGCAGCGCGACCTTTCTCTCGGTCAGTGGAACGGGAATCATAACGGGCCCGGCAGGATTTGATGCCACGCAGGGTATGTGGGCATTTACCTCGCAGAACGCGGGTGGTCGTCCTCATTCAACCTTCTCATTCTCTGCGAACACCGAAGCGGTTCCTGACGCCGGGATGACCATGGCTCTGCTCGGCACAGGCCTGATGGGACTTGCAGCGTTTCGCGCGAAGTTCGGAAAAGTTTAAACAACCTTTCGAATATCAAGACCCGGGCAGGGCCGAAAACTCTGCTCGGGTCTGTCTTTTGGCTAATCGGCGGAGATCGGGGCGCTTTCATGCCCGATGAGGTCATCGAACGATTGCAGCCGAGATACCGGCATTTTCATCACACTTGTGGCCGTGTGTCGCAGAGCGTGAAACGAGATTTCCAAAGTTCGCGATGACCGCTCCTGCCGGTGCTGTTTTCCGACGCACGATGCATGGGTTCAGCTCCTCTTCGCCTCCAGTATGTTGATTTCCAGCTAACGCCATCGCGCACGCGTTCAACTTGCCACACCGTGTGTATCCTGACCTGTTCCGTTGCGAACTGCCGAGGCTGAACTATTGATCTGTTTCGCCTTTCGCCAACCCAGTCTTGCGGCAAGCTCAAATTCCGGCGTCGCCGGTGTCTCAGAGACGGCTACTGATTTCGGGCATTCCCGATTGTTAAGTGCGTGGAGGCCCTGACGGTTCCTAGACTTGAAGTACAGTTTCAGAAGCAGGACTACCGTTCGTCGTAGATCTCGATCAAACCGATGCCGGTCTGGTTGTTCTTACCGGTGACAATCGCGGTGTATCGACCGGGAGTGAGACTGATCGCAATCGCGGACTCCAGATTATTGGGCGGAACGAGCCCATAGCTGGCGATCGCCGCCGCCTGGTTTGGATGGGTCTGCCAGTTGTCATCCGACGCTAGGAGCGTGCCATTTGCATCGGTACAACGCCAGCCACGGATCGGGCAGGGGATTAGCGATACCGAATTGCTGCAACGAAGGACCAAGGGCGCGGAGGGCAACCCGCGTCGCACCGGTTTTGCTGCCGGTGATGGGATCGCGCCACCATTGTGGTTGGTGGCGGAGCTGAGATTGTCGAGTTCCAGGATGACGGCCTCGCTGCCCGGCACGGCGGTATCGCCCGCCGCGGTAAACCGGCTGACCCGGTTGTGGGTTCGGCGAAGTCGAAACCGTGTAATACAAGTAGACGTAATTGTTCGTGGCGAAGTTCGGATCGAACGCGATGCCGAGAAGGCCGCGTTCACCGGAGGAATCGACCGTGAGGGCTCACGAATGGCGTGCTGAGTAACGAGCCGGTTTTGATCACGCGCAGCTGCCCGCCCTGTTGACAGACAAAAAAGCCGTCCATCAGGCGCAAAAGCCATCGCTGTGGGTGAGCCCGACAGATTGCCGCTGAACTGCTCCTCGGCAAATCCCGAGGGCAAGTTGGCCGCAGTCGCAGGCAAGGACACAAAAGCGAACGCGGCTGCGATAGCGAGCGGTAGGATTGAGTTCAAACTAGAACGTGGGATGTAGAAAGATCGCTACGACTTCACTTCGCTCGATCGTTACCGAATCACCGTGATTCAACACCCTTCAGGAATCAAGGCGCGCCTTATCAACTTCCGTTTGGAGTTTTTGCCCGGTTTTTCGCTGCGACGAAGTGGAATTGCGTCGTATCGTCCGAACCGACGTGCGCCGCAAAACCAAACGCTGGGCCAGGTTCGCGTGTCTTTTCCTTGTCGGATCGACCACGTACGCGCAGTCGGAGCAGTCGCTCTTTAAGGCAACGACGGAGAGGTTGCGTGTTCCGCAGACGCGAATACACAGCCCGGGATTCGGGCCGCAAATCATCGACTTTCGTAGCGGCATCGGCCCGGATGAAGCGGCGACGATTGCACTTTATTCTAATCCGGCTCTTCGTTCCATTCGCGATCGGCGCGGACTCGCCGCCGCGCAATTAATTCAGGCCGGAATCCTTCCGAACCCGGTAGTCTCATACGCGCGCGACTTTGTCACCGGTGGCAACACCGTCGGGACAACGACCGCTTACACCTTTAGCGCCGGCTGGGAGTTCAGCGCGCTCATTCCGTTTTTGCCCAAGCAAACGGCCGCGAAAAAGAATCTGCGCTCGGTTGATCTCGATGTTGCCTGGCAGGAATGGCAGGTGGCGTTGAATGCGCGCGTGGCAGTTTATCGGGTTCTCGCCCTGGATGCGCAAGTCGCGCGCGCCCGGGAAGCGAACCGTGGGTTGCAGGAAAGCACCGGCGCCATGCGGGAGGCACTAGATAAGCATGAGAAAACAGTGCTCGATCTCTCTGCGGTCGAGTCAGCCAGTCAAGATTCGCTCGCGACCATGCTTGGACTCGAGCAGGAATTTGAACGGCAACGGCTGGGCTTGAACAAGGCACTCGGAGTGGAGCCGGACATGAATGTTCGCTTGCGCGCGGGACTTGCTTTGCCGGCACATGTCGCTGTTGCGAACGAGCATGATTTGCTGGCCAACGTCGAATCACGCCGGCTTGATCTTCTTGGATTACGCCAGGGTTATGAGAGTCAGGATGCAACCGTGCGCGCCGCAATTCTCGCGCAGTTCCCGAAAATGTCGGCGGCGTTTGTGCGAGCGAGTGACACCACCGACGTGCACACGAGCGGTTTCAACATTTCCGTCGATGTCCCGATCTTTGATCGCAATCAAGGCGTCATCGCGACAGAGCGTGCGACCAGACAACGATTGAAAGATGAATACGATCAGCGCCTCTTTGAGGCACGCTCCGATCTCGCTGTTGCCATCGCCGACATTCGCTCGTTAGATCGGCAAGTGGCTGCTGCGCAAGAAGCGTTGCCGGTGTTCGAACGCCTCGTCAGCTCCGCCGAAACGGCGCGAGAACAAGGAAACGCGGATGTACTCAGCTATTACACCGCGCGCGGGACTTTGCTGCAGAAGCGAATTCAGCTAATCAAGCTTCAGCAGCAACTGCTCGAAGCGAACACCACGCTGGAAATCGCTTCGGGCCGCTACCTGCCATCGAATGCATCGTTGAAGGGGAGATGAAGAAGAAGCCAATTATCATCGCCGTCATCGCTCTGGTGATCGTTGCACTCATCGCGGTCGTGCTGAAGCGATTCGGCATCGGCGAGGGCGAAAAGAAAAGCGGGCCAATCGCGCGGGTGCAGGTAGCGAAAGTGCAACGCAAAGTCATCTCCGAAAAAGCGATTGTTTATGGCAGCGTCGTCGCGCAGCCCGGCAAAACGCATTCCGTCTCGGTCGCATTCGAAACCCGGGTGCGCCACATCCTCGTCGCTCCGGGTCAATTTGTGCAGGAGAACGATCCGCTAACAGAAATCGAGCCGAGTCCGGCGGCGCAATTGCAAATGCAACAAGCGAAAAATGCCAGTGAAGCCGCGCAAAAGGAACTCAACCAAACTCAGGAGCGTTTCAAACTGAAGCTCGCGACCAATCAGGATTTGAGCGCGGCGGAAAAGACGGCGCGTGACGCCGAGGCCCAACTAACCTCCTTACAGCGCGCCGGGGCCGGAGCCGACAATCGCATTCGCGCGGGCCAGGCCGGGGTGGTGGCCAAAGTTGATGTACAAGACGGACAAATCGTTCCCGCCGGCGGTCCACTGATTGAGATCGTCGCGGAAAACGAAATCGAGGTGAAGCTCGGGGTGGAAGCGGAAGATTTACCGGCAGTGCCGCCCGGCGCATCGATATCGATCTTTCCGATAAACGATCCGACTGCGTCGCAAGTGGAAGGATCGGTCCGGCTGGTCACGCGTCGGATAGATCCGACGACGCGACTGGTGGATGTTTATGTGTCCCTCCCGGAAGGCACGAAGCTCTTGCTCGATGGCTACGTGCGGGGTGAAGTTCAACACACCGAGAAGAACGCGCTGGTTGCGCCGCGCTCGGCCGTGCTTCCCAACGAATCGCGCAGTTACGACATTTTTGCTGTCTTAGATGGCAAAGCGGTCAAGCACACCGTCAAAGTGGGCCTGCAAAATTCCGATGAAGCGCAGATCATCGGGGATGATCTGCACGAAAACGATTCCGTCGTTACCGTCGGCAATTCCGAGCTGGAAGACGGGATGGCGGTGGAAATCCAAAACGCAAAATGAGCTTTACCGCGTGGGCGCAAAGCCATGCGCGTTCGATTCTCTTCTTCCTCGCGATCCTGGTTGTGGCCGGAGTGGTCGCGAGTTTTTCGCTGCCGGTCGCGCTGTTTCCGCACGTCAGTTTCCCCCGTGTGCGCATCACGCTCGACGCCGGCGATCGGCCGGCCGAGCGGATGGCGATTGAAGTGACGACACCGGTGGAGGAAGCGGTCCGTGCTATTCCGGGGGTGCGTAGCGTGAGATCGACCACCAGCCGCGGCACCGCCGAAATTTCGGTCAACTTCGATTGGGGCGAAGACATGGTCGCGGCCATGCTGCAATGCCAGTCGCAGGTGAACAAAATTCTGCCGGCGCTACCGGCCGGCACTTCTTTCGAAGTCGAGCGGATGGATCCGACTGTCTTCCCGGTGATCGCCTACAGCCTCACCTCCGATTCGCATTCGTTAGTCGAGTTGCGCGACCTCGCGCTCTACACTTTGCGCCCAGCGCTCTCTACCGTTTCCGGCGTCGCTCGCGTGACCGTGCAAGGCGGCCGCGTCGAAGAGTATCGGGTTAATGTTGATCCCGACAAACTGCAGTCCTTCAAGCTGACTCTGGCGGAGGTTGCAAGCGCGCTCTCGGCCTCGAATGTCCAGGTCGCGGTCGGTCATCTCGAGCAATACAACAAGCTGTATCTGGTCGTTTCGGACACGCGCTTTCAAAAGTTCGAAGAAATCGAGAAGACCGTTTTGCGCTCAACACCCGATGGCGTCGTCCTGCTCGAAGACGTGGCGCAAATCGAGCATTCGTCCGAGCCGCAATGGATCCGGGTTACGGCGGACGGTCATGACGCCGTCCTCTTCCAGGTTTATCAGCAGCCCACCGGAAACACCGTCGAAATCGCGAGCGGCATCAAAGCCAAGTTGCGCGAGATGAAGAAACAGATTCCGGACGGAGTGAAGATTGCCGATTGGTACGACCAGAGCGATCTCATCACTGCGTCGGAATACAGCACACGCGACGCTGTCCTCATCGGCATTGTGCTCGCCGCCATCGTTCTCCTTGCCTTTCTCCGCGACTGGAAGGTGACATTGATCGCGACGCTTACCGTGCCGGCCGTCCTCGCCGCCACGATTCTGCTGCTCTACGTCCTGAAAATGAGTTTCAACATCATGACGCTTGGCGGGATGGCCGCGGCCGTGGGGCTCATCATCGACGACGCCATTGTCATGGTCGAACACATTGTGCGACGCGCGCGCGGTTCGGCGGAAGGCGATTCGCGCTCGCGCGTCCTGCGCGCCGCCAGCGAATTTACCAACCCGCTGGCCGGTTCCTCCGCGGCGACCATCATCATCTTTACCCCGCTCGCTTTTCTCAGCGGCGTCACCGGCGCGTTTTTTAAAGCGCTTTCACTGACAATGGCGGCGGGCCTCATCATTTCATTTTTTGTGGCCTGGCTGGCCGTGCCGATTCTCTGCGCGAGCCTGCTGCGAAGGGACAGTAAGATCGACCGGCCAGGTTCGTTCACCCAGCGGGTCCACGAGGTTTATCGCGAAAACATGCAACGGTTACTACGCCGTCCCCGCTTCGTCTTCCTATTCCTCATCCCACTTCTCTTGCTTGGCTTTCTCGCCTTCAAAAACGTTCCTTCCGGATTTATGCCGGTGATGGACGAAGGCGGATTCATTCTCGATTACATTTCGCCGCCCGGCACTTCGCTCGCCGAAACCGATCGTCTCCTGCGTCAGGTCGAATCGATTTTGCAGGAGACACCCGAAGTGCAGACCTATTCGCGCCGCACCGGACTTCAACTCGGCGGCGGCGTCACCGAGGCAAACACCGGCGATTTTTTCGTTCGGCTAAAACCGTTTCCGCGTCGCGGCATTGAGGAAGTGATGGACGGCGTTCGCGAGGAAATCGAGACGCACGTGCCCGGTCTGCAAATTGAGCTTCTGCAATTGATGGAGGATTTGATCGGCGACCTGACCAGCGTGCCGCAACCGATCGAGATCAAACTTTATTCCGACGACGAAGCGACGTTGCACACGCTTGCGCCAAAAGTGGCCGACACGATCTCGAAGGTAAAAGGCGTCATCGAAGTGAAAGCTGGAATCATCCCGGCCGGTGACGCGCTCAACATTCAAGTCGATCGCGTAAAAGTCGGGCTGGAAGGGATGGATCCCGACGCCGTCACCAAAGCGCTCGACGATTTTCTCACTGGCAACGTCACCACGAAAATTCAGCAGGGCCCGAAACTCATCGGCGTGCGCGTTTGGATTCCGCGCGATGCGCGCGCGACCATGCGCAACATCGACAATCTTCTTCTCCGCGCGCCCGACGGCCATCTCTTTCCCCTTAAGCGCGTCGCCACTTTGACCCCGCTCAGCGGCCAACCCGAAATCATGCGCGACGATCTCAAACGCATGGTCGCGGTAACCGCGCGCATCAGCGGTCGAGACCTTGGATCGACTGTGCGCGATGTGAAAAAAGCGCTGGCGCGCAGCAATGTGATTCCGAACAACGTCCTCTACCGATTCGGTGGCCTCTACGAACAACAGCAAATCGCCTTCCGCGGCCTGACCTTGATTTTGTTTGCCGCCATCGTGCTCGTCTTTCTGCTCCTGCTTTTTCTTTACGAAAGTTTTCGCGTCGCCGGCGCCATGTTGCTCATCCCGATATTCGCGGTAGCCGGCGTTTATCTCGGACTTTGGCTCACCCGCACCGAATTCAACATCACCTCGCGCATGGGCATGACGATGATCGTCGGCATTGTCACTGAAATCGCGATTTTTTATTACTCCGAATTTCGCGACCTGCCCCCGAGCGACGACCGTTTCATTCTGGCCGGAATCAATCGCATGCGCGCAATTTTCATGACCGCGTTCGCGGCGATCCTTGCGTTATTGCCGCTTGCACTTGGAATCGGTCACGGTTCCGCCATGCAGCAACCACTGGCCATCGCGATCATCGCCGGGCTGGTCTTCTCCCTTCCGCTCGTGCTCATCGCGCTGCCTGCGCTGCTCGTCTTATTCAAGATTGACATCGCAACTCGCGCTGCGCAGCGCGAATAAGACTACCGCGTCGTCGCATCCGCGGGACCGTAAACGAGCAGCTTCAACGTGTTCGGCACAATAGTTGGTCGCGATGGCGATGCGCCGGGAGATGGAGTCGGCGGCGGCTGAAATTTCGCTGTTGGCAAATAGATGCGATGCGTTTGTGGATCGAGCGCCATCGTTCGCGC
>DASQPH010000127.1:0-3751 GCA_035644055.1 Chthoniobacterales bacterium | reverse complement strand
CGACGATTCAATCGGATACACCGCCTTGTCCGTTTCCACTTCGCAGAGCGGATCGTCGAGCGCGATCTTGTCTCCCGGCTTTTTCAACAACGTCACGACCTTCGCGTTGCGAATCCCTTCGCCCATGATCGGCACGACAATTTTTTGTTGATGCGCCATAGTTCCCGATCCTTTCTTTGCGGCCGCCTGGTCTGGAGCCGGCCTGACCTCAGGCCGGTGAGCAGCGATAACGGCACGAGGGCGTGCCGTCTCCAATGCCATCGAGCGTCGCAACGCCGCCACGATCCGTTTCACATCCGGCAGCGCGGCGTATTCATAGATCGGATTGTAACCGATCATCACGTTTGGCTTGCTCACCAAAATCGGCGGCGCGAGCAGCTCGCTCCAGATTTCGGGCTGACGCGACAAATGCGCGACAATCATCTGGCCGACACTGCAATTCTCGCTGTCTTCCTGGACCACAACGAGCCGGCCCGTTCGTGCGACCGATTCTTCAATTGCTTCGTGATCCCACGGCACAATCGAGCGCAGATCGAGGAGATCGACGCTAATCTCGTCGCCGATTTCCGCGAGCGCCTCGAGCGATTTCTCGATCGTGTTGCCCCACGCGACGACCGTGACGTCGGAACCGCTCCTGCGTTTTCGCGCCACACCGAGCGGCACCGCGCGCACCGGCTCCCTCGATTCGTGTTCGGCCCAGAGCAAATGTTTCGGGACAAGCACGAACGTCGGATCTTCGCAGTGCATCGCCGTCCACATTAATCCGGCCGCATCCTCCGGCGTGCTTGGAATGGCGACGTTGATCCCGGGATAATGCGCGAGCACCGCTTCGTTGGCCTGGCTGTGCCACAAACTTCCGCCCGGCAAATACCCGCCGTACGGTGCGTAAATCACGACCGGACATTTCCAGGTCCCGAACGAGCGCCAGCGCAATGTCGAGAGATTGGTAACGAGCTGGTTCATCCCCGGCCCGATGAAATCGATAAATTGCAGTTCGAACACCGGCCGTTTCCCATAGGAGGCGAGTCCGCACGCGACGCCGAGAATTGTCGATTCCGCGAGCGGCGAGTTGTAAACCTGGTTCGGAAATTCCGTCGACAACTTTTGCGTCAGGCGAAACACGCCGCCCTTCGGATCCTCCACATCTTCGCCAAAGATGATTCGATCGCTGCTCTCCTCGAGCCCGAGCCGCAGCGTCTTATTGATCGTGTCGCCGATTCGGTATTTCCCCGGCGGCAACACTTCATCATCCAATTGCGGCGGCTCTGCCTTTACTTCCAAAAGCAACTCCTCCGCTGACGGATCTTCCGCCCGCTCGGCCTCCGCGAACTCGTTCCGGATCCGTTCCTTAATCTCCTGATCGAGCGTCGCGTAATCCTCGGCGGTGATGACACCTTCCTGGACGAGTTTCTCGCTCCAACACTTGAGCGGATCGCGTTTTTCGCATTCAGCCAATTCTTCGGCGGTCCGATAAAGTTTGTGGTCGTCGGAGCTCGTGTGGCTCGAGAGCCGTTCCATGTTCACCCAGAAAAAAACCGGGCCGCCGCCGGCGCGCATCGATTCGAAAGCCTTCACGCCTTCGTCGTAAATCTGCTGAACATCGCTGCCGTCGATCTGTTTCCAGTCGTTAGGCTGAAGAACGTCGATCGCGAGCGGGTTGATTTTCGTCGTCGGACTGCTGATCCCGTACTTGTTGTCCTCGACCACGAAGAGCACCGGCAGCTTCCGCTCTTTCGCGAAACAAATTGCTTCGAAGAAATCGCCCTGGCGCGTTGCCGCATCGCCGACCGTCGTGACGACGACGTTCGGTTTGTTATCGAGCTGAATTCCCCAGGCGATGCCGCAACCGGGAAGAAGTTGCGAGCCGGTCGGCGTCGGCACGCTCCAGATTCCACGCGAGGCATAACTGTAATGCGACGGCATCTGGCGGCCGTGGCTTTGCCCTTTCCGCTTCGCGAAATAATCGAGCGCCAACTCGCGCGACCCGACGCCGCGGCCGAGAACCAGGGCGCGATCACGGTAATACGGAACGACATAGTCGCCCTCAATCATGGCGATGCCGAGCGCCGCGAGTCCCTCATGGCCCATCCCGGAAACGTGGAAATGTCCTTTGCCCTGGCGATTCAGATTTTGCTCGCGCAGATCGCCGTGCCGGCTCTCGAGCACGATCGTGAGGAGACGAAGTTTATCTTCTTTTGTAAGCGCGGGCATTATCGGAACCGGAGACGGTTTATCGAAACGGGCCAACACTCAAGTTGTTGTCGCGACTTGTCGCTCCAATTAGAATGCTGCATGAACGCACGGGGCAGGGGAGTGATCGAGCGCTATCGCGAATTTCTTCCCGTCACAGACTCGACGCCCATCGTGTCGTTAGGCGAAGGTGGAACGCCGCTCATTTTTTCGCCGCGCCTCAGCGAGATCGTCGAACGCGATTGCAAAGTCTTTCTCAAATACGAGGGATTGAATCCAACCTGCTCGTTCAAAGATCGCGGGATGACGGTGGCGGTATCGAAAGCCGTCGAACGCGGAGCGGCCGCACTCATTTGTGCATCGACCGGAAACACGTCCGCATCGGCTGCTGCCTACGCGGCCCGAGCCGGAATTCGCTGCATTGTCGTTGTGCCCGCGGGAAAAATCGCGAGCGGCAAGCTGGTCCAGGCGTTTGCCTACAGCGCGAAGATCATCGCGATCGATGGCAACTTTGACGATGCGCTCACGATTGTCCGCAAACTCGGCGAGCGCGATGACTTCGCGATCGTGAACTCGATCAATCCCAATCGAATCGCGGGCCAGATGAGCGCGGCTTTCGAGATCGTCGACGATCTCGGCGACGCGCCGGACATTCATTTACTGCCGCTCGGCAATGCCGGAAATCTCACCGCGTATTGGGCTGGCTACCGCGAATATCAACGCGTCGGGAAATCAAAGACGCTGCCGGCCATGATCGGATTCCAGGCTGCGGGCGCCGCACCGATTTTTCTCGGGCACGTCGTCGAAAAGCCGGAAACCGTTGCATCCGCGATCCGCATCGGAAATCCCGCGAGCTGGAAAGCGGCCAGGCAGGCCGTGACGGATTCCAAAGGCGCGGTCGACATCGTAACCGACGAAGAAATTCTCGAAGCGCAGCGTTGGCTCGCGACGCACGAGGGAATTTTCGTCGAACCGGCAAGTGCCGCGCCGATTGCCGGCCTGATGAAGTGTTGCGATCCGGCGCGCAAGCCTGCGTATTCCTTCGCGCAAATTCGCCAGGGCCGCCGGATCGTTTGCACCGTGACTGGCCACGGTTTGAAAGACCCGGACGTAATCGCGTCGCGCTCCGCCGATTTGAAAACGATCGCAGCCAACGAAGAAGCGGTCCTGCGCGCAATCGGTTGAGTTGACAGCGGCCTCACATAAGCGAAACCATCCGCCGTGATTCTTCGCCACCAGTTCGCGCCGGCCGCGTCATGCGCCTGATCGTCCAAAAATACGGCGGCACCTCGGTCGGTTCGCCCGAGCGTATCCGGAACGTTGCGCGCAAGATTCTTGAAACGCAGGCGGAAGGTTGCCGCGTCGTTGCCGTGATCTCCGCAATGGCGGGCGTGACCGATAACCTGATCAAGCTCGCCACCGAAACTTCGCCGCGACCGGCGGAGCGAGAGATGGATATGTTGCTCGCGACCGGCGAGCAGGCGGCGATCGCGCTCGTGGCGATGGCGATCAACGCGCTCGGCGGCAAAGCCATTTCGCTCACTGGCGCTGAAGCCGGCAT
>DASQPH010000126.1:0-64774 GCA_035644055.1 Chthoniobacterales bacterium | reverse complement strand
GCATGGGTCTCGATCTGGATCCCTTTGCGCAACGCTTCTTCGAAGATCGGCTGAAGCTCGGATTCTTTTTCCCTGAGGAAGCCGGACGTTTCGGGCGCGTCGGAGTAAGGCGCGAGCAACGCGGCGCCGCGGGAGCCGAGCGCGCCGTCGAAAACGACTTTGATCGTGCGCTGGGTAAAATGGTGATCAAAGGCATTGAGGGTCGGGCCGTCGCGCAACAACGCCGCGCCAGCCGGCCCGGGCGAATAGGCGGCGTTGTAAACGCGGATCTTGCATTGCCCGGCCTCGAGCGCCTGCCGCATCGGCGGAAGATCGTCGAGGTTGCTGCCGGCGTTTTGAATCTCGCACCAGCCTAACGACAGCTCGCGTTTCACCCCGACCACGAACGCTTCGCGGCGTTCCGCCTCGCTCGGCTGCGGAATATTTTTGCGAACGAGTTCCTGCGCGTGATCGAGCAGCATCCCGGTCGGTTCGCCGGTTTGTTTGTCGCGCAGAATTTCGCCGCCAAACGGACTCTTTGTTTCCTTGTCGATCTTCGCGATCCGCAACGCGGCGCTGTTGGCGATCGCGGCGTGTCCATCGGCGCGAGTGAGAAAAACCGGATTATCCGGCGCGATTTTGTCGAGATCGGCGCGAGCCGGAAATTGCGGCGGCTTCCAGAACGTCTCGATCCAACCGCGGCCGGTTACCCATTTTCCGGGTTCGGTTTTGGCGACGCGCTCTTTCACTTTCGCGAGAAAATCTTCGAGCGTGTTCGTTCCTTCGAGATTCAGGGTCAATTCGCGCTCGCCGATTCCGAAGATGTGGCAATGCGAATCCGTCAGCCCAGGCACGACCAATTTCCCCCCGAGGTCGACGGTCCTCGCGCCAGGCGTCTGAAATTTTTTCGCATCTTCATTCGAGCCCACAAAAACGATCCGATCTCCGCGAACGGCGACGGCTTTGGCGTGGTCCTGGCGTTCATTGACCGTTTCAATCTTGCCGTTAATGAAAACGATCTGAGCGGGCTCGGCGGCGAAGACCGCGGGAACGATTCCTAAAAAAACAAAGGCCGAGAAAATTTTCATCGCGCGGCCATCATTCCGATTTCATCGAGCTGCGTCGATATCCGAGTCGCGTTCGCCGCGGCGAACGCCCTACCAACGCGAATCGTGTGAATAGTTTTATTCTTCTCTTTTGCATCCGCGAAACTTTTCCGTATGAAAGAATTGGTTTTCCGCGCTGCCACCACGAATGGAAAAACAAATTTCTTTGCCAACCCAATCGCGATTTATAGAGTTGGCGCTCCTCTCCGGGCCGCCGCCTTGAAATTTAAATGCCAACGACCTTAACCGCCGCACATCCTAACCATGAGTTCGCTCCGTTTCTAAGGTGGCGGCTGTCCCTTGGCCGAAGCGCAGTGCGCTAAGCGTTTTATGGCGAATTTTTTTCCACGCTGGACGAACTGGTTGCCGCTCAAGATTTTCATCTGCGGCACTGTGATCGTCTGCGGGCTGACGGGCGCAACCTGGTATTACGTTTCGCCGAAGTACACTCGCGTCGGTTATCAACCGGTCCAGCCGGTGCCGTTCCCGCACGACATTCACGTCTCGCAGCTGGGAATGGATTGCCGTTACTGCCACAGCTTCGTCGACGTCGCGGCGCATTCGAATTTGCCAAACACCCAGACCTGCATGGCGTGCCACACGCAGGTGCAAAAAGATAATCCGAAGCTCGAGCCGGTGCGCGCGAGCTGGAAAAGCGGACAGCCGGTCGAGTGGGTCCAGCTTCATCGCACACCGGATTACGTTTTTTATAATCACGCCGCGCACGTGAACCGCGGGATCAGTTGCGCGAGCTGCCACGGCCAGATCAATCACATGAGCGTGGTGAAACACGCCAAGCCTCACAGCATGGCGTGGTGCCTCGAATGCCATCGGCATCCGGAAAATTTCCTCCGCCCCGAAACGCAGATCACGAACATGGATTGGAAACCGGACTGGGAAAAACCGGCGGAGTTCGTGGCGAAATACGGCCAGCCCAAGGACGCAACGGATGACTGGTCGAAGAAGGAGAAGCTGACGCAGCAGGAGATCGGGCGAACGTTGAAGGAGCGCTGGAACATTCAACCGTCGATAAATTGCCAGACGTGCCACCGATGAAACGCAAATGCGATCTCTTCGTCTGGGGAGCGCACGCGCCCTCGCGTGTTGATTTCGGCGCCCTCGCCGAAATGTTTTTCAACGCGTCAAAAGTTTGCGATCGCGGGGGCGCGATCGCCAGCACGCGAGGCGCGTGCGCTCCCCGGAGGAAAAAATGAAACGCGTCTTCGAGCATCCACCGGAAAAGCTGACGGGGAAACGCTATTGGCGCAGCCTGGGCGAGCTGAGCGACACGCCGGAATTTCGCGGCTGGCTCGAACGCGAATTTCCTTCGGGCGCGGCCCAGCTGAACGGCGACGAATGGTCGCGCCGCGGATTTCTGAAACTGATGGGCGCCTCGATGGCCCTGGCGGGATTTGGCCTAACGAGTTGTCGCCGGCCGGAATCGCATCTGGTTCCATTCTCGAAGAGCGTTGAATGGACGATCCCGGGCAAGGCTTTGTATTACGCGACGGCGATGCCGCGACGGACGGGCGCGATTCCGCTGATCGCGGCGACGGTCGACGGTCGCCCGATCAAACTTGAAGGAAATCCGCTTCATCCGGCGAGCGGCGGCGCGACGGATGCATTCGCCCAGGCGTCGCTCCTCGATCTCTACGATCCGGCGCGCTCAAGACGTTTCGCGGAGGTAAAAGAAAAAGAGGAGAACGGAAAGAAGAAGCGAGTGCTCGAGACGCGCGATCGCGCGGCCTTCGAAAAATATCTGGCCGATCTCCGAACCAAGATCGCGGCTGACGGCGGCGCGGGCCTGGCATTCCTTTCCGAGGAAGTTCATTCCCCGACGCGCGAACGTTTGCGCACCGAGCTTCAAAAGACCTATCCGAAAATGCGGTGGTGCGTTTACGACACCCTCCTGACCGAGGCGCAAAGTTTCGCCACTCAACTCAGCTTCGGCGACAACGCGCGACTCATTCCGCGCCTGGAGCGGGCCGACGTCGTCCTCGCGATCGACAGCGATTTTCTCGATTGCGGCGAAGGCGATCTCGCCGGGATCCGCGCGTTCACGTCACGTCGCCGCGTCAGCGAGGCGAAGGAGACGATGAACCGTCTCTACGCGGTGGAGAATCGCTTCACGCTCACGGGTGCGATGGCGGATCATCGGATGCGTTGCCCGGCCAGCCAGATCCCCGCGTTCACTCGTGCGCTCGCTGGAAAAATTGCGATTGCGACGAAGGATCAGGGACTGGCCTCGACAATCGCGACGCTGACCGAGCCGGTGAACGCGATGCACTTCGACGACGCGTGGCTGACCGAATGCGCGAACGATTTGATGGCGAAGCCGGGCGCCAGCGTCGTGCTGGCCGGCGCGCATCAGCCGGTCGTCGTGCAGTTGATGGTTTACGCGATCAACTCGGCGCTGAAGAACATCGGGTCGACGTTGATCATTCGCGAATTCATCAAAACGCCGAAGACCAACAGCATTCTGCAACTGGCCGGCGAAATGAACTCGGGCCGAATCAAACAGCTTTTCATTCTGGGCGGCGACCCGGTTTTCAACGCGCCGAAAGGAATCACGATCGGAAAAACCGTGGCGAAAACGATTGTAGATGGCAAGGAGGTCAACAAGGAAGTCACGGTCCCGGTCGATTGGCCTGAGCTCCAGAGCAAGGTGCCGGACGTGGTGCGGGTCGGTTATTACGAAGACGCGACCTCGGAGCTGAGCACGTGGCACGTGCCGTCCGCGCATTACCTCGAATCGTGGAGCGACGCGCTGACGAATGACGGCGCTTATCTCGCGATTCAACCGATGATCCTGCCGCTCTTCGGCGGAATGTCGGAGCTCGATTTGATGAACGCGCTCCTCGGCAATCCGAAAGTGGAGGGACCGGAACTCGTGCAGGAAACATTTCGCGCGAGCGCGCCTCCGGGCGATTTCCAAACGGCCTGGACCCAACTGTTGCGGAACGGATTTGCGACCCACATCGCGCTGAAGGAAAAGCCGCCGACGTTCAACTCGAACAACGCGGGCGGCGTCGCGCACACGCTTTGGACAAGCGCGCCGAACCCGACGGCTGACGCGCCCGAGATCGTGCTAACGCGCAGTTACAACATCGATGACGGGCGTTACATCAACAACGGATGGCTCCAGGAATTGCCGGACCCGATCACGAAACTGACCTGGGACAACGCGGCCTTGATGAGCCCCGCGATGGCGAAACATCTCGGCGTCGAAACCGGCGATCTCATCAACATCGCGGTGACGGAAACGACCAAGGACGCGAATGGAAAAAATATCCGGCGCGAGCTGGTGATTGCGGCGCTGATTTCTCCCGGACACGCAGACAATTCAATCTCGATCGCGCTTGGATATGGTCGCAAGCGGACGGGTCCGATTGGCGAGGAAGCGGGCTTCAACGGATTTCTGCTGCGCAACAGTTCGAACCCGCATTTCATTGCCGTTGATAGCAAGACGGTCGATTCAATCAGCGTCACGACCGCGCCAACTGAAAAGCAGCCGGCCAGCCCGACGCCGACTCCCAGTTCGACGCCCAAAGTGCGCAAACACACACTTGGCACTTACGCGCTCTCGATCACGCAGGATCACTGGAGCATCGAAGGCCGCGGGCTCGTTCGCGAAGCGACGGTGGACCATTACCGCGAAGATCCGGAGTTCGTGAAGAAGATCGCGGGCGACGAAGAACTGCCGGCGAAGTTGCCGAGCATTTACAGCCATCCGCCGCTTACCTCAGAGCAGCAATGGGGAATGACCGTGGATCTCAATGTCTGCACGGGTTGCAGCGCGTGCGTGATCGCCTGCCAGGCCGAGAACAACATTCCGATCGTCGGCAAACTCCAGGTGAGCCACCTGCGCGCTATGCACTGGCTGCGGATCGACCGTTATTACGCGAGCGAGAAACCGTACAACCAGGACCTCGGCGAGTACCCGGAGAATCCCGAGATCGTGCACGAACCGATGATGTGCCAGCACTGCGAGAACGCGCCGTGCGAAACGGTTTGCCCGGTCAACGCGACGTTGCACAGCGAGGATGGCCTCAACGTCATGGCCTACAACCGCTGCATCGGCACCCGGTATTGCGCGAACAACTGCCCCTTCAAGGTCCGCCGCTTTAATTTCTTCGATTATAACCAGCGGCCGATCGGCAAGAAAAAGGTTGGGCCGCTCACGATTTATCAGGAATACATCGCGCCGCTCACCGAGAAAGGCGCGCCGGACACGACCAAGCTCCAGAAGAATCCGAACGTGACGGTGCGCATGCGCGGCGTGATGGAGAAGTGCACTTACTGCGTCCAGCGCATCGAGGAAGCGAAGATCGCGGCGCACGTGAAAGCGGGCGCATCACCGAACACGCGGATTCCGCGGGATTCGTTCACGAGCGCGTGTGCCCAGGTCTGCCCGACGGGCGCGATCGTTTTCGGCGACGTGAAAGATCCCGAGAGCAAGGTCTCGAAAATAAAAGCGCAGGACCGCAATTACCGGCTGCTCGAGTACTTGAATGTGAGTACGCGCACGAGTTACCTGGCGCGGATCCGCAATCCGAATCCGAAAATGCCGGACGCGGGCCGGATCGCGGTCGCGAGTCTTGGCCACGAAGGACCGGAGGGACCGGACAAAGCGAAACACGATTTCAACCAGCACGACAAAGGCGCGCTGAACCCGAAGGGGAAACCGTGAGGAGGAATTTTCGAATCTCGATTTCCGATTTTCGATTATTGAACGCTTCAACGCTGTTCTTCTCTTCAATCGAAAATCGAGATTCGAAAATCGAAAATCCCTAAGATGGACGGCGCCACCACAGCATCAGACGTGATTCGCGACGAGGCGTCGGCTTCCGTCGAGGGGCCGCTGAAGCGCGTCCCGCTGGTCCTGAACCGGCGGAACTTCAGCTGGATCACGGAACGGATTTCCGGCGCCGTCGAAGGTGGCGCGCCGCGCTGGTGGTGGGTCACGTTCGCGATCACGTCGATGGTCGCGATGTTCGGACTGTTCTGTCTCGGCTATCAGATTTCGACTGGCGTCGGCGTTTGGGGACTCAATCATCCAGTCGGCTGGGCCTGGGACATCACCAACTTCGTGTTCTGGATCGGTATCGGACACGCCGGCACTCTCATCTCCGCGATTCTCTATTTGCTCCGCCAAAAATGGCGGACGTCGATCAACCGGTCCGCGGAAGCGATGACGCTGTTTGCCGTTATTTGCGCCGCGATTTTTCCGGGCGTCCATGTCGGTCGCGTCTGGATGGCGTGGTACCTCGCGCCGTTGCCGAACAACTACGGGATCTGGCCGAACTTTCGCAGCCCGCTTCTTTGGGACGTGTTCGCGGTCTCGACCTACTTCTCAGTGTCGGTCCTGTTTTGGTACACCGGTCTGATCCCGGACCTGGCCACGTTGCGCGACCGCGCGACGACGAAGATCAAGAAATTGCTCTACGGAATTTTTGCTCTTGGCTGGCGCGGATCGAACCGGAACTGGCGCCATTACGAAATGGCCTATCTGCTTCTCGCAGGTCTTTCCACGCCGCTCGTGCTGTCGGTCCACAGCGTTGTCTCGTTCGATTTCGCCACCTCGATTTTGCCGACCTGGCACACCACCATCTTTCCGCCTTATTTCGTCGCCGGCGCGATCTTCGGCGGATTCGCGATGGTGCTCACTTTGCTGATTCCCGCGCGCGCGATTTACAAACTGCAGGACATCATCACGGTTCAGCACATCGACAAGATGGCGAAGGTGATCCTGCTCACCGGATCGTTCGTCAGTTACGCCTACACGATGGAATTCTTCGTGGCCTGGTACAGCGGCAACCAGTACGAAAAATTCGCGTTCTTTAATCGCATCTTCGGTCCCTACTGGTGGTACTGGTGGGTCGGCATGCTTTTCTGCAACGCGCTTTCGCCGCAGCTCTTTTGGTTCAAGCGGTTCCGCCAAAACATCTACGTCGTTTATTTCGTCTGCATGTGCGTGAACGCCGGCATGTGGTTCGAGCGCTTCATCATTATCGTCGGCGGATTGCATCGCGACTTTCTCCCGTCGTCGTGGGGTCTGTTTATCCCGACCTGGGTCGATATCTGGACGTTCGTCGGCACCTTCGGGATCTTTTTATCGCTCTTCCTCCTCTTCATTCGCTACCTGCCGATGATTGCGATGTCGGAAGTGAAGATCGTATTGCCTGAAGCCAACCCTCATTACGCGTCGCCGGAGGAACATCATGTCGTCGCCGCCGGCGGAAGGGAGCGAACAGAATGAGAACGCTTCTCCTCTTCTGTAGCCGCTTCGCTATGCGAAGCGCCCTGCGTCACGTCGATTCCGTCTCGCTCTCACGCGGCCCGCACGGCCGCCGCTACAGAAGAGGCCGCGGCGGAAGGGAGAGGACCGAATGAGAACGCCGTCCGGAAATAAAGTTTACGGAATGGGCGCGGAATTCCCGAGCGCGTCGGCGTTGTACGAAGCGGCGAAACGCGTGCGCGACGCCGGATTTAAACGCTGGGACGTCCACTCGCCGTTCCCGATTCACGGAATGGACGCGGCGATGGGACTCGGAAAATCATGGCTCAGCACCTTTGTCCTGATCGGCGGCATCACGGGATTGCTGACCGCGGCCACGCTCGAGTTCGGTCCGTCGTGGATCATTTATCCGCTCGTGGTTCACGGCAAACCGTTCGACTGGAAGACGGTGCCGGCCTTTTTCCCGATCATGTTCGAGCTCACCGTGCTCTTCTCCGCGTTCACGGCGTTTTTCTCGTTGCTCCTTATGAATGGGCTGCCGCGCTGGTATCATCCGGTCTTTAACTGGCGCCGGTTCAGCCGCGCGACGAACGACGGATTTTTCCTGATCATCGAAGCGCGCGATCCGCGATTCACCGAGCTGGAAGCGCGCGAGCTTTTGGAACAAAGCGGCGGCAATCACGTCACCATCATTCACGAAGAATAAAACAAATGACGAATTTTCGAATGACGAATGACGAAGGAATGACGAAGACCGGATGGCGACGTCGCTCCATTCGCCTTCGGGATTCATTGTTCGTCATTCATTCGTCATTGGTCATTCGTCATTCGGCATTTCTGTAACCTATGCTCCGCGGATTTTTCCTCATCTTCATCCTGATCGGCATCGCGATTGTCGCGATGTTCGGTTTCCGCGGGCAGAAGAGCACCGGGTCGCCGATCGAAGTGTTCCCGGACATGGTGCGCCAGATGAAAGTGCGCGCCCAGGCGCCGCTCGCCTTTTTTGCCGATGGCCGCGGTTCACGCGTGCCGGTTGCCGGCACCGTGCCGATCGGTTACGACATGCCGAAGCCGAACAGCGAAGCGTCGCCCGGCGCCGCGCCGGTCCCGCCGGAAATGAATGTGCAACCCCGTCTCGCGTTCAGCGAGGGCACCGATTATTTCAACACCGGCAAGATGGGCGACAACTGGGGCACCGGATTTCCGGTGAAGGTGGATGAGGCGTTGATGCAGCGCGGGAAGCAGCGCTTCAATATCAATTGCAGCGCCTGTCACGGCTACTCTGCCGCGGGCAACGGCATCACGAAACAGTACGGCCTAACGACCGTCGTCAGTTTGCAGGATGAACGGATCCGCAAAATGGCTGACGGCGAGATTTTCAACACGATCACGAACGGCAAGAACACGATGCTGGCTTACGGACCGAACGTCTCGGTGACGGACCGCTGGGCAATCATCGCGTATCTGCGCGCATTGCAGCGGAGCCAGAATGCGACTGAGGCCGATGTGCCGCCGCAGAATCGCGCCGAGTTGGACAAGCCCCCGCCGGCGCCATCACCCGAACCTTCTAAACCGGAGGCCGCAAAAAAATGAGCGAGCGAGCTGATCTGCCAACTCCCGAAGGCGAATACGTCGAGGCGAATCGTTTTGCGCCGTTATCGTTCCTGCTCGCGATCGTCGGGATCGTTGGACTCGGCCTGAGCGTGGTGGGCGCCTTCATTTCGCCAAAGCAATTCAGTTTCTCGTGGCTGTTCGCATTCGCCTTCTATTTCACGATCCTGGCCGGCTGCTTCTTCTGGATCGTCGTTCACCACGTGGTCGATGCCGAATGGTCCGTGGTCGTTAGGCGGCAACTGGAGAACCTCGCGATGCTCCTCGCGGTCATGGTCGTTTTCTTCATCCCGATCGTCATCTACCGCCATCATCTTTACGAGTGGATGAATATTAAGCCGGGCCTCGACACGATTCTCGACAGCAAACGCGGCTACCTGAATTGGCACTTCTTCGTCGTCCGCTCGATTTTCTATTTCGTTTTCTTCATCGCGGCGACGCTGCTCTTCCGGCGGTTCTCGATTCGGCAGGACCGCGACGGCAATCCGGCGTTCACCATCAACATGCGGCGGCTTGCGTTCGTCTCGCTGCCGCTTTTCGCGTTCTCGATCACTTTCGGCGCCTACGATTGGCTCCTCGGCATCGATTACCATTGGTTCTCGACGATGTGGGGCGTTTACATTTTCGCCGGGGCCGCGGGCAGCTCGATGTCGCTCCTGGTGCTCGTGATCACCGCGTTGCGCAAAGCCGGTTACCTGAAAGAAACCGTTACGCCGGAGCATTACCACATCATGGGGAAATGGATGCTCGCGTTCTCCGTGTTCTGGGCCTACATCGGCTTCTCTCAATACATGCTCATCTGGTATGCGAACATGCCGGAAGAGACCGAGTATTTTATCCACCGGAACACGGAGTCGTGGAATGCGATGAGCCTGTTCCTGGTGATCGGGCGCTTCTTCGTTCCGTTCGCGATTTTGTTGATGCAAGGCCTGAAGCGAAAACCGGCCCGGCTTTGCTTGATCGCCGGCTGGATCGTGTTCATGCAGCTGGTCGACATTTATATCGTGATCCTGCCTGCGCTTCATGGCGCGGGTGTGCTCGTGAGCATCTGGGATTTCATGCCGTTGATCGGAATGGGGGCAACACTCGCCTTCGTTTTCCTCTGGATCCTGCGGCGCAGCTCACTCTTTCCAAATCGCGATCCGCGCCTGCTCGAATCGCTTCACATTGTTAACTAGCCGTGCCAACCAACGAATCACTCCAGCATTATCAACCGCGTGGGATGTTCTCCACGTGGCTCGGCATGGTGTTGCTCTTCGCCTTCTTCGGTTTGCTCGCGCTGGTCATCGTGAAAGCGTCGCCGCGCGGCTCGAACTACGAAAAGAAACGGGCCGAAGCGCGCCTGAAAAAATTAGAAGACGCGCAAAAAGAAAATCTCACCGCGCTCAACAGCTATGCGTGGGTTGACAAGAACAAGGGCACGGCGCGAATCCCGATCGATCACGCCATTGGAATCATGTTGGTTGAATTAGCCGACAAAAAACCGAGCGCGGCAGGCCCGATCGCGGCCGCTTCTCCGAGCGCTGCGCCGCAAACTTCTCCGGCGACCAGCGCGAGCCCGTCGGCATCGCCCACTGCCAGCGCGACCTCGACACCGAAACCAACTTCGGTAAGCGGCCCGAATTCCGAAGCGCACAATCAGCCCGCCGCGGCGGTGAACCCGCCAAACGCTCCGCCGAACACACAGCCCGGACCGAATACGAGCCCGGCCGCGTCCGCGCCTCCGGCTCCTGCCAAACCGCAGGCCAATCCTTCACCGTCCGCCTCGCCCTCGGCGCCAGGAACTCCGTTGCCCGTCCGCGGAAAAACGCCATGAACCCGTCGGAAATACCGCTAACGCCGCCGAGCGCTGAGGTCGCGACCACCGACTCCGAAGTCACGACGCGTGATGTCGAGCAGGTCGAACGCGCGTTGATTGACGCTTCGACGCGGTTGCCGGTCCTGTTCTTCTATGCGTCGGCGATCATCTGGTTGTTGCTCGGCACGCTGCTCGCCGGCCTCGTTTCGTGGAAATTACACGCGCCCGATCTGCTCGCGAACTGGAGCTGGCTCACCTGGGGCCGCCTGCGTCCCGTGCACATGAACGTGATGGTTTACGGTTGGGCGTCGATGGCCGGCATCGGGACTGCGATTTGGCTCATGGCGCGTTTGTGCCGGACGACGTTGCGTCATCCGCTCTTGCTCATCGCCGGCGGCGCGTTTTGGAATCTCGGCGTGTTACTCGGCGTCGGCGGAATCATCGTCGGCGACAGCACCGGCTACGAGTGGCTCGAGTTCCCGCCTTACGCGAGCATCGTTCTCTTTGTCGCGTATTCGCTCGTCGTTTCGTGGGCGATGCTCATGTTCCGGTTCCGGCGCGGCGACAATATTTACATCACGCAATGGTATCTGCTCGGCGCGTTCCTTTGGTTCCCATGGGTCTATGGCGCGACCCAGATGATGCTTTTCGTCGCGCCCGTCGAGGGCGTCATGCAGGACGCCGTCACGTGGTGGTTCGGCAATAATCTGATGTTCCTTTGGTTCGGTGCCATCGGGCTCGGCACCGCCTATTACATGATCCCGAAAGTAATCGGCCGGCCGGTTTACAGTTATCATTTGGCGGCGATCGGCTTCTGGACGTACGCGCTCTTCGCGAGTTGGACGGGAATGCAGCGCCTGGTCGACGGGCCGTTCCCGGCTTGGATGATCACGGCCAGCATCGCGGCTGCAATCCTCACCCTGATTCCGGTGGCGACCGTCGGATTAAATCATCACATGACGATGCGCGGTTACTTTGGATTGATGCGTTACAGCCCGACCCTGCGGTTCACGGTCTTCGGCGCGTTCTCCTATACCGGATTCAGTTTGATGGGAATCCTTATGTCACTTCGCTCGGTCGCGGGCTACGTCCACTTCACCGAAGCGAGCGTGGCCTATACGCACGCGGGACTCTACGCGTTTTTCACCATGATCATGTTCGGCTCGATGTATTACATCGTGCCGCGACTGGTCGGCCGTGAGTGGCGTTACGCAACGTTGATCAAATTGCATTTCTGGTCGTCGGCGTATGGCGTCGGATTGATGATTGCGATGTTATTCCTCGGGGGGATCGCCCAGGGAAGCAGCATGTCGGACGCGTCCCGTCCGTTCGCCGACGCGACGGATTCCATTCTGCCGTATCTGCGCGGACGGAGCGTGTCAGGAATGCTGCTCACGATCGCGCATTTCATTTTCGCATTTCATTTCGGCCTGATGCTTTTCGGCCTGGGCCGGACCGCGAGCATGCCGACGTTCTTAAATCCGCAGGAAGACGAGGCGGTGAAGGATCACATATGAAAGGCGTGACCCGACTTTTCCTCGGCATTTTCGGCACGTTCGCCTTTTCGTGGACGGGGCTGACGCTGATTCCGAATTGGCAGATCGGGCATCTGGATCCGCAATCGGACGAAGAACAAACCGACATTTATCCGCAGCCGAAATCCGGCATGGCCGAGCGCGGCCGGAAAATTTACGCGGCGAACGGCTGCGTCTATTGCCATAGCCAGCAAGTGCGGGCCGATTACGCCGCCTCCGATCTCGATCGGAAATGGGGAACGCGTCGGAGCGCGCCGCGCGATTACATTTTCGAACGTCCGGCCATGCTCGGAAAATTGAGGATGGGCCCTGATCTCTCGAACATCGGAAAGCGCGCACCGGCCGAAGATCAGAACGCGTCGCCGTCGCCTGCACCATCAGCACCCGCGGGTGCTTCGCCTGCGGCAAATGCATCACCGGCGGCAAACGCACCGGCGCCATCGCCGAATGCGAGCGCCGCGAATTCTCCCGCGGCCGCGCCGAGTGCATCACCCGCGGCCCGTGCGAACGCATCGCCTGCACCTAACGCGAATGCGTCGCCGGCGCCGGCAACTTCACCAGCACCTGCGGTGACAACCGTGGAAACGACCACGAACGCGAACGGTGTTCCCCCGCAATACTCGGCCGCGTGGCATCATCTCCATCTTTACAATCCACGCAGCGTTCTCGCCGGCTCCAGTTCGAACATGCCGTCGTTCAAGTTCCTTTACGAAACACGCCGCATCACCGGCGAACGCTCGGCCGACGCCTTAAAGTTAACGGGCGCGGACGATCCGGGTGAAGAATGGGAGGTCATCCCGACGTACGACGCGAAATGCCTTGTCGCTTATTTGATGTCGCTCGACCAATCGCACGAACTTAAAGAAGCAAAGCTGACATCAGTTCCGGCGCCGGCTTCTTCGCCAGCTCCCGCCACGTCGCCAGCTGCGGCCGCATCACCGGCTCCTTCTCCAGCGCCAGCCAAGGAGGAAAAGAAATGAACGAGCCGGCCGGAGGAGGCAACGTGCGCCAAGGGATGGACTACGGCGAAACGTCGGACGTCCATCAGGTCCACTCCGCGATCCAGCGCGAAAAGCGCGAACCGCGCGCCGGCCTCGAGCCGCTCTCCATCTGGCTCATTGCGGTTTACGGGCTCGCGATCTTTTTTGGCGGCGCTTATCTCGGCCGGTTCTCGGGAAATTTCAGCGGCGACAGTCTTGATCCCGCTCTCGTGCCGACCAAGAAACAAGGGCCCAGCGGTCCCGGAGGGGAACAAGCGGCGGAACTTTCGCAAGCCGATCGCGGCAAAAAGATTTTCTCGGCCAATTGCGCCGTCTGTCATCAACCGAATGGACTTGGCGCCGCGGGTCAGGGTTATCCGCCGCTGGCCGGATCGGAATTTGTAAACGGCGGGACGCGTCGTCTTGGAATGATTGTACTGAAAGGATTGCAGGGGCCCGTGACAGTGAAGGGCCAACAATTCGGCACCGCCGTGATGCAGCCGTGGGACAAAACGTTGACCGACGCGAAGATCGCCGACGTTCTCACTTACATTCGCCAGGAGTGGGGGAACAAAGGCGGCCCTGTCACCACGGCGCAGATTACCGGTTTGCGCAAGGAACTCGCAAGTCATCCGGAATCATTCACCGAACCAGATCTGAAAGCCGTTCCGGAAGACGCCGAGCTGCCCGGCGGCGAACCAGCAGGGGCGAAGCCTGCTGACGCCAAGAATCCCGCGCCGCCGCCGAAGCAGTAATTGTAGCGACGCTGCTCTGTCGGCGTCTCTACGCTTGTTACGGCGACAGAGCGCCGTCGCTACAACAAAGACATCTCCGGTGCACTCCGTTCTCGATTCTTCTTCGACGATGAAAAAAGCCGCTGACTTGGACGATCCAGACACGCGCGAAGTTGTCGTCGTCGGCGGCGGCATCGCCGGTGAAGGTTCCAAATCAAAACCAAAGAGGAGAAAAAAGTAATGGGTTTCGAACAATATCATGAACCGGCGAATGAATTGTCGGCCGAGACGCGCACATTCGCGCGAATGATCGTGTCGTTAGGCGAAGAAGCCGAGGCCATCAATTGGTACGAACAACGGATCTCGGTGGAGAAAGACAAAAGTGCTCGCGCCATCATGCAGAACGCGCAGAAGGAGGAGTTCAAACATTTCTCCATGGACCTGGAATGGCTCTTTCGAGCGAAACCGGAATGGAAAGAGATCGCGCAGGGCGTGCTGTTCAAGCAAGGCGACATCGTCGAACACGGCGAGGATGCCGAGGAAAAGGCGGACTAAAGTTTGGCCGCGATTATTTTCCCGATCGCGCGAAAGCCCTCTTCATCGTCGGCGTCGAAGCGATTGAGCTCGGGACTATCGATGTCGAGCACGCCGAGCAAATGAGAGTCGTCGCTCGTCAGCGGGACGACGATCTCCGACTTCGAGGCGGTATCGCATGCGATGTGACCAGGAAATTCATTCACATCGCCAACGCGAATCGTCGTCCGTCTTTCAGCAGCGGTTCCGACGACCCCGCGACCAAACCCGATTCGCACGCAGGCGATCTGGCCTTGGAATGGTCCCAGCACCAGCTCGCCGCCTTTGAGTAAATAAAATCCGGCCCAGTTCAGCTTCGGCACCGAATGAAAAATCAGCGCCGCGCAGTTGGCCATGTTTGCGACCGGATCGGTTTCGTCCTGGATCAGTGCGGAGATTTGCGCGGCGAGCCCTCGATAAAGTTCCGGCTTTGAAAGCTTGCTGAGATCCGGCGCTACGAACACGCGCTGAACTTAAGCCATGATTTCGGCTTTTGAAGGCCCGGCCGTTGCTGCGCATCCGTTACGGCAGCGTTTCAGTTTTTTTGCTAGGCCACCATCTCGTCGACCACGGCGAGGAACGGGTCGATGTCGAACGGCTTGGTGAGATAATTTCGCGCGCCGGCTGTGAGCAGACGCTCGATCTGGCTCGGGGTGGCGTCGGCGCTCAAAACCACTACTGGAACGCTGGCGGTGGCCGGCTCGTGTTGCAATTGGCGCAGCACTTCGGAGCCGTGCATGTCCGGCAAATTGAGATCGAGCAGAATCAGTTTCGGGTGATTGATCTGCGCCATCTCGACGCCGCTTCCGCCGGAACGCGCGTGCATCAATTTCAGCTCAGGGCGAAATTCCAATATCCGCTCGACGAGGGTGAAGTTCACCGGGTCGTCTTCGATATAGAGAACGTCGCAGGCAGAGGTCGCCGCCAGAGCGTCGTCAACGCTCTCGGTGCCGGGGCCGCCTTCGCCGAGTTCATGGTTGATGATTCCGAGAAGATCCCGCGCGGCTCTCAAAATATGTTGGACGTCCGCATCTTTTGCCGGGGTGCCGGCAGGGCGGCGCATCGCCACCAACTCGGCAAAACCGATGATGGCATTGAGCGGCGCGCGCAGTTTCTGGTTCAGCTTAGCGCGAAAGGCGCGCTCGTCAGGCGAAAGCGTTTCCGAGACGTTGTCGGAATTGGAGGGTTCGTTCATTGCATTCATTTCAGAGTCGATCAGTAGCAGATTGCGTTCACGCCGCGGACCAAACTTTGGCCGGCTCTGATTCCGCTTCGAGCCGCAACCCTGAAGGCTCGTCGAAGCTCATGTTTCGAAGCTTTTTCACCATCTCGATGTCGCGCCGCATTTTGTTTTTGTGGGTCGAAAAAATGAGAGCGGTTTCGTCCGTGATCTGGTCGGCTTTGTACGCTTTCAAAAGCGATTGATCGAAGCTGTGCCAGCCCATGGTGTCGCCCGCCTCAATGATTTCCTGGAACGTGCGGTTCTCGCTTTCGCCATAAACCAGAGTCTCGCGTGTCCGCAGGCTGCTTCCCATGATTTCGGAGACCATCAGGCGACCGCCACCGATCTTGCTGACGAGCCGCTGGCTAACGACGTAGCGGATGGTGTCCGCGAGCCGCTGCCGTAATTGTTGCTCTTCCTCCTTCGCGAACATGCCCAGAACACGGTTGATCGTCTGGCCGGCGTTGACCGTGTGCATCGTGGTGAAAACGACGTGGCCGGTCTCGGACGCTGTCATCGCGATCTCCATTGTCTCGCGATCGCGAATTTCACCGACGAGAATTGCCTTCGGCGCCTGGCGCAAAGCCGCGCGCAAGCCGCTCGCGAAATCCCGGAAATCCTTGCCGAGCTGGCGCTGATTGAAGAGCGCCTTTTTGTGCGGATGCAGGAACTCGATCGGGTCTTCGAGCGTGAGAATGTGAATCTTCTGCGTTTCGTTGAGCTCGTTCAGCATCGCCGCGAGCGTCGTCGTCTTCCCGCTGCCGGTGGCGCCGGTGACGAAAATGATCCCGTTCTTTTCCCGAATCATATCGCGGAAAATCGGCGGCAGCCCGAGCTGATCGAGCGTCGGAATTTCCGTCTGCAACTTCCGCATGACGATGGCCGGCCGGCCGTTCTGCGTGAAAATGTTGACGCGCATCCGGGCGAGATCGGCGAGGGCATAGCTGCAATCGCAGGAACCCTGTCGCGTCAGATCGGCCTTCAGGCGTTCATCGTCGCCCATGATGTGGTTCGCGATCTGGTCGATCTGCGCCGCGTCGAGGACGCCGGTGGCCGTATCAATGGGAAATTCCTCGAGAATGCCGTGTTCCTCGACGATCGGCGGTTTGCCGACAGCGAAGAGCAGGTCGGAAACGCCCGGGCTCGAGCTGACCATTGCCGAAAGCAGAGCATCTATGAGTTCTTTATTCACAAAAAGCCGGAGAAGCCGTCTTAAATTAGCGAGAAACGTGCCCCAATCCCGCGTTCGTCTTTCCCACGAATCGAGACGCGCAAAATTCCCTGGCCGCGCGATGATTACGTGGGGCCTCGCATTCTCTGGAAAAAGGCGCTTTTCACTTGAAAACTTTGCCCTGATATTCAGTTTCACTTTCCGCTTATGGACGCATCCTCAGGCCTCGCCACGCAGCCCGAACATCCGCTTACGCCGGGCTCCGGCGCGACAAGCGATCCGCACCACGACGATCACGGGCACGACCATCACGAGCTGCCGTTCTGGCGGAAATACATCATCTCGACCGACCACAAGGTCATCGGCATCCAGTACGGAATCAGCGGCCTGATTTTTCTCTTCTTCGGGTTCTCATTGATGATGCTGATGCGCTGGCAGCTCGCCTACCCGGGCCAGGAATTGCCCGTGATCGGCAACATGCTTGGCCACCTCTTTGGTCCCGGCAGCATGCCCGACGGGAAGATGACGCCGGAATTCTACAATTCGTTAGGCGCGATGCACGGCACGATCATGATCTTCCTCGGCATTGTCCCGATCGCGTTCGCGGCCTTCGGCAATTTCGTCGTGCCACTCCAGATCGGAGCGCCGGACATGACCTACCCGAAGATCAACATGGCGAGTTACCAAGCCTTTTTTGTCGGCGGCGTCGTCATGCTCATCAGCTTCTTTGTTCCCGGCGGCGCGGCCAAAGGCGGGTGGACTTCCTACACGCCGCTCGCGGTGATCTCGGACAAGGGGCCGACCTACGATGCGTTTTGGAACGGACAGACGCTCTGGCTCGTCGGGTTCATTTTCCTCATCACGTCGTCGCTCCTCGGCGCGGTGAATTTCATCGCGACGATCATTCAATTGCGCGCCAAAGGCATGACTTGGATGCGGCTTCCGTTCTTCGTCTGGGCGCAGTTTGTAACGGCGTTCCTGTTGCTGCTCGCGTTCCCGCCCCTTGAATCAGCGGTCGTCATGCAGCTGATGGATCGCGTCGCCGGCACGAGTTTTTTCCTGCCGAGCGGCCTCGTGGTGAATGGCGCGGCGTTGCACAATAGCGGTGGTGGCAGCCCGTTGCTTTGGCAACATCTGTTCTGGTTCCTCGGGCATCCGGAGGTTTACGTGCTGATTCTTCCCGGCATGGGCATCGTCGCGGAGGTCATCGCGAACAACACGCGCAAGCCGCTCTGGGGTTACAAGTCGCTCGTTTTCGCCGCGCTCGTTCTTGGATTTCTTTCCTTCATCGTCTGGGCCCACCACATGTGGCTCACCGGCATGGGCTCGGTCGTCAGCGCGTTTTTCCAGACGACCACGATGATCATCTCGATCCCGTCGGTCATTATTTTGAGCGCGTTCTTTATTTCGCTTTGGGGCGGCTCGATCCGGTTCAATACCCCGATGCTTTTCGCGACCGCGTTCCTGCCAATGTTCGGGATCGGCGGACTAACCGGCATTCCGCTCGCGTTTAATTCGGCGGATCTTTATTTGCACGACACCTATTATGTGATCGCGCATTTCCATTACATCGTCGCGCCCGGCACGATCTTCGCCGTCTTCGCGGGCGTCTATTTCTGGTACCCGAAAGCGACCGGCCGCCGCATGAGCGAGTTCTGGGGCAAGGTCCATTTTTGGCCATCGTTGATCTGTATGAACGTCATCTTTTTGCCGATGTTCCTCCAGGGAATGCTCGGCATGCATCGCCGCTGGTA
Organism: Chthoniobacterales bacterium; assembly: GCA_035644055.1. Taxonomy (GTDB): domain Bacteria; phylum Verrucomicrobiota; class Verrucomicrobiia; order Chthoniobacterales; family UBA10450; genus AV80. The sequence continues at coordinate 46,073 of DASQPH010000126.1, read as the reverse complement.
TGACGGCGGCCAGGGCTGGAACCTCTCCGGCGAAAAAGTGTGGGGTCTGAGCGGATTTGAATGGAACACGCCGATTTCCATCGCCGCCTGGACCATGGGTCTCGCCCAAATTCCATTCATCATCAATTTCTTCTGGAGCATGAAGCGCGGCGAGAAAGTCGACATCAATCCGTGGCACGCGACGACGCTGGAATGGACCGCGCCTTCGCCGCCACCGCACGGAAATTTCACGACCACACCGACAGTTTATCGCGGCCCCTACGAATACAGCCTGCCGGGTCGCGAGAATGATTTCACGATGCAAACTGAGCCGCTGACCGACAGCGATCGCAAAGCCTACGAAGCCGCGGCGGCTGCCGGAGTGCACTAACGCGTCATGGAAATTCCTTACACCGTAACCGCGCGGCCCGACACCGGGCTTTGGAACGCCAAGGTCGGCATCTGGTTGTTCCTCGCTTCGGAAGTGATGCTCTTCGGCGGACTTTTCTCGGCCTACGTTTTCCTCCGGCTCGACGCCGAGCCCGGAGCATGGCCGCACGGTCTGCTCAACGTTCCCGTCGGCACGATGAACACTGCGATCCTGATCGCATCATCGGTGACAGTCGTCCTCGCCTGGGCCGCGCTGAAGATGCGCCGCTACCGCGCCTATTGGTGGTACATGCTCGTCACGATTCTCTGCGGGGTAATCTTTCTTGTGGTCAAACTGGCTTACGAATGGCCGCAGAAATTCGATCACTTCGGCGCGGTCATTAAGAAGGATAAACTGGAGAAGTACGAGAAATACCTCGGCAATCATCACCTCGCCGAGCATGGGCTTGCGCCGCGCATGGAAATCAGCGGGCACTTGCATAACAAGGAAGCGTTAAACGATCCGAACGCGAAAGAGTACGAGATCGCAATGGACCCGGTGAACGCCGATCCGACAAATCCGGCGATGGATCGTCCCCATTTTCTTTACGTTCCGCCGACGGACAAGATCGCGACCGTGGAGAAAGAGGACGTCGAATACGCGAACATGTTTCTGCCGAAGCACAGCGCCTATTTCGCCAGTTATTTTACCATCACCGGATTGCATGGCGCGCACGTTCTCGGCGGCGTGCTTGTGTTCCTCTACATGTGGCTGCCCGTCAGCAAAAAAGTTTACAAACGAAATCCCGAGCATCTCGCGAATCGGGTCGAAGTTGCCGGCCTCTTCTGGCACTTCGTCGATCTCGTCTGGATCTTTGTCTTCCCGCTTTTTTATCTGCTCTAAACGATGAACGAAATCCAGGAACCGAGCCTTGCCGAGACTACGCCGGTGGGAACATCTCCGGAAGCGGTCCACGACGAGCATGCGGCCCATAACGTTGCGAAACACGTCCGCAAATATCTGCTCGTCGGCGCGACCCTGATCACCTTCACCGCCATCACGGTCTTCTTGTCCTATGTGAACTTCGGGACAATGAAAGCGAACGTCGCCGTCGCGATGGCAGTCGCGACGTTCAAGGCCGCGTTGGTCGCCGCGATTTTCATGCATCTCTCGAACGAAAAGCGGCTCATCTACCGCATCCTCGTTTTCACCGCCTTTTTCGTTCTCGGACTTTTCTTCCTCACTTATCTCGCCTGGTACGATCCGGTCACCCGCTAATGTCGCTCAAAGGTTTTCATATCGTTTTCATCACGTTCTCGACGCTGCTCGCTCTCGGGTCCGGCGCCTGGTGTCTTTGGGTCGATTCGATCCACGGCGCTCCCGCGTTTCGGATCGGCGCGATCTGCGCGTTCGCAGCGGCGGCGGGATTGATCGTCTACGGGATCTGGTTCTGGCGGAAAATGAAACGGCTCCGCATCATCACATGAAGGCGCGAATCATTCTGGCGGTCATTCTGTTTCTCGGCACGCCCATCGGCCAGGCCCTCGCCTGTTCGCAATGTTTCACCGCGCCGGGTTCCAAGACTACCGAACACATGGCCGCGGCGATTTGGGTGATGATGGGCCTCATCATGTCGGTCATGGGCGGGGTCGGCGCTTTCAGTTTCCATCTTTGGAAGCACGCCAACATGCCGCTCGAGCCGCATCAAGAGCTGACCGACGAGGATTTGAAGCCGTATGAGTAGCCTCGCCTTGATCAACGAGTTGATCGGCCTGCCGCCGAACGCTTCCGAGCACGGTTTCCAGATCGATCACATCATCGAGTTCGCCCACTGGTTCATGGCCGCGCTTTTCGTGGGGTGGTCGGCGTTTTTCGTTTACGTGCTGCTGCGATTTCGCCGCAGCAAACATCCGGTCGCCGATCATGAAGGCGTCAAGAGTGCGATCTCCACCCACCTCGAATTCGCCGTCGTTTTGATCGAAGCCGTCCTGCTCATCGGTTTCGCGATTCCACTCTGGGCGAAGCGCGTGAATTCATTTCCCGACGACAAGGATGCGATCATCGTCCACGCCGTCGGCCAGCAATTTAATTGGAACTTCCATCTGCCGGGGCCGGACGGCGCTTTCGGAAAGCGCAACATCGACCTCGTTTCGAACTCGAATCCACTCGGGCTGGATCAATCCGATCCAGCGGCGAAGGACGATCTTGTTGTTACTGGAACGCTGCACGTGCCTAAAGATCGTCCGGTCATCATCGAGCTTTCTTCCAAGGACGTGATTCATAATTTCGCCTTGCCCTCGATGCGCATCGCCCAGGATGCAATTCCGGGCTCGGTCATTCCGATGTGGTTCAAGCCGATCAAAACCGGTGAGTTCGAAGTTGTGTGCGGCCAGCTTTGCGGGCTTGGGCATTACAGCATGAAAGGACAGCTCGTCGTCGATGAGCCGGCCGCATATCAGGATTGGTTGAAGGAGCAGGCGTCGCTCGCCGCGCCCGCGGCTGCGCCACCAGCGGCCGAACGTCCGCCCGGCGAACCGCCGAAAGCACCGAGTCCCGCGTCAACGCCGCACTGAATTGTAGCGGCGGTCTATGACCGCCGACCTTCGTTCAATGTCGCCTAACGAGTCTTCATCGGCGATCAGCGATCGCGGCTCCAAATGGCTGCATCGCTTCGCCTGGTTCACGTCGATCGCGACCCTGCTCCTGATTTGCAGCGGTGGCATGGTCACGAGCAAAGGGGTCGGCCTCGCTGTTCCCGATTGGCCGACGACGTTCGGCTACAACATGTTTCTCTTTCCCGTTTCGAAATGGGTGGGTGGCATTTTTTTTGAGCACACTCATCGACTCATCGCATCGACCGTCGGATTTCTGACGATCATTCTCGCGATCTGGATTTGGCGCGTCGATCCACGCCGATGGATGCGCCGTCTCGGCTTCGCCGCGCTCGGCGCCGTAATTCTCCAAGGCGTTCTCGGTGGTCTGCGCGTCACGATGTTGAAGGACGAGATCGGAATTTTCCACGCGCTTCTTGCCCAGGCGTTTCTCGGAATGCTCATCGTCATCACGCTGGCGACGTCGCGATTATGGCAACGGCTGGTAGGGACGGCGCGCTGCGCCGTCCGCGGACCTGATACGGTGTCTACAACAATTGCACGGACGCCGCAGCGCGGCGTCCCTACCAGAACTTTGGGCCGCGTCGTCTTGTGCACGACGATTCTGATCTACCTCCAGCTTGGACTTGGCGCGACGATGCGGCATCAGCATCGCGACCTTTCGATCCTCGACTTCCCTCTGGCCTATGGTGCCGTGATTCCCGACACCTCGCCGGCGAAGCTGGCGGAAATCAATTTATGGCGGGACGCCCGGGCGTTGTCGGACGTGACTGCGTTCCAGATTTGGTTGCAGCTCACCCATCGTTTCGTCGCGGTGCTCATCGCAGCGGGCGTACTCGCATCGATGGTTCTTGCCCGGAAGAGCGCCACCGAAGCGGGCCTGCTTTCTCGCTTCACCGACGCCTGGTTTCTTCTCCTCATCTGCCAGATCACACTCGGAGCGTGGGTAATTTGGAGCAACAAAGCAGCAGATGTCGCGACGACGCATGTCGCGGTCGGCGCAACCATGTTCGCCGTCGGCGTGGCCCTTTCCGCAGCGTGCCTCTGCCTCCTGCGTGGAGCGAACCCGGCGGGTTCGCCTCGCCATTCGTCCGTTTCGGTGGAAATTCCCGTGTCATGAAAAGCGCAGCAGTTCCGGCGGAAATCGAGAGCGCCATTCCCCGGCGTTTTGTCTCCGACTTCGCCGAGCTTGTTAAAGCGCGACTGACGCTCCTCGTTCTTCTAACAACGGCCGTCGGCTATTACCTCGGCGCGGCGGGGCCCGTAAATTTCCCGGGACTTTTCCATGCGGTGTTTGGCACCGCGCTCGCTGCCGCGGGCGCCGCAGCGTTAAACCAATGGTGGGAACGGCGCCTCGACGCCCTCATGCTTCGCACTCGGTCGCGCCCGATCCCTGCCGGTCGCATGTCGCCGCGTGATGCGCTGATTCTTGGCTGTCTGCTTTCCGTCGCCGGAATCGTTTACCTGAACCTCACCTGCAATTCGTTGAGCGCCCTCCTCGCGGCAGCGACCATCGTGATCTACATTTTTGCCTACACCCCGCTGAAACGCGTCAGCACTTTTAACACGCTGATCGGCGCAATTCCCGGAGCGTTGCCGCCTGTCGTGGGCTGGGCCGCGGCAACCGGTCGCGCGGACATAGGCGGCTGGAGTCTGTTCGCGATTCTGTTCTTCTGGCAAATGCCGCACTTTTTCGCCATCGCCTGGATGTATCGCGAAGATTACGCGCGCGCCGGATTCGAAATGATTTCGAAGGACGACAAGACCGGCGCCCGCAGCGCGAGCCAGAGCGTCCTATTTTGTTTTCTGCTTCTTTTCATTTCGGGAATCCCTCAATTCCTGGGTCTCGTAAGTCCGATTTATCTCGCGATCGAATTGGTTCTCAATGGCCTGTTCGTTTTCGTCGCGATGCGTTTTCTCCGGACCCAACAGGCGATCGACGCTCGCCGGCTTTTCCTCACGTCGATCGCTTACCTGCCGTTGCTGCTCGGCGCTCTCGTTCTTACGAAGATATGAAAACGGAAACCGCCACCGCCGCCGTGCGAACTCCGCCACCCAAAAGCGGCACCGCCTGGAAGATCACGCTCATTCTGATTCCGCTTCTTACCGCTGGCGTCCTTTTCTGGTTGCGGCAGGTGCAGGTGAATGCGCTCTCGAACCGGCCCCTGCCTTCGTATGGCAGCGTTCCAAGTTTCGAGCTGACAAATCAGGACGCGCAACCGTTCGGCTCGCAACAATTGGTCGGAAAAATCTGGATCGCCGATTTCATTTTCACAACCTGCCGCGGACCGTGTCCGATCATCAGCACGCGGATGAGCGAATTGCAAAAGCCGCTCGAGAAAAGCGACGTGCGTCTCGTGTCGTTCAGCGTCGATCCGGAAAAGGACACGCCCGAAGTCTTGCGCATGTATGCCGACAAGTTGCGGAAGGAACCGCTCCGTTGGGATTTTCTCACCGGCCCGATTACCACGATTGCGTCGCTCTCCCGCGACGGTTTCAAGCTCGGGCTCTCCGACGGGGAAACGCCGGAGAGCGGCCCGGTTCATAGCACGCGATTCGTCCTGGTCGATCGCCGCCGAACCATTCGCGGTTATTACGACGCGCTTGCCCCCGATGGCGTAACGAAGTTACTGGCCGATACGAACCATCTCCTGCGCGAGCAGCCGCGCTAAAAGCACGGACGCTTCACGACTTACCGCGTGTCTTCGAACCAGCTGACGATTCGGTAGTTGTTGATGAGGCCGCCTTTGGCGAGCGCTTCGTCATAATGCAGGTTCGTCACACCGTTCATCATGACGGTCTTGCCGACGAACGATCCGTAAACATGCCCTTTGCTGCCGCTGCCGTTGACTGAAATGTCCGCTCCGGGTGCATACACGGCTGCTGTGAGCTGCCCATTCCCCCCGAGCGTGACAGTCTGAGTGGCATTCGGCGGAGGTTGAATTCCATACAACTCGAGATCGGCCGGCTGATTATTGCTGTTAACCATTCCATTGCCCTGAATGTTGACGTTGCCGGCGAAATAGATGGTCGCGTTCACACCTGGCCCCACCACGATCTGGGAGGTTCCGCCGACCATGACATCGCCCGTGACATAAACTTCCACGTACGTTCGGCTCCCGTCGGGTTTCCCGGCCAATGTTAGAGTTTGCCCGCCTGAGATGGAGATCTGGTTTAGCCGGTAACGTGATGCGGGTGATCCACGGTCGGCGCTGGCAATTAGAGTCGCGTTGCCGTTTACCGTCAAAGGCAAAGGATTGATCGACGGCCAGGATGGGGCGCTGACAGGGATCGGCTCCTGGTAAAAATCTGTGCGCTCAACCCCGGTAATGTTCGCGGCCCCGCTCACCGTTCCGGAGTTTGTCGCTACGTCTCCATAAATATGGGCGTTGCCCGCCTCGATCAGATTACCGTTTGTGGCGATATCACCGTTTTGCTGGCGCTTGCTAAGGTCGTAAAGACCGTTAGTCGATTTAGCTGGATCCCGGGAGTCGTAGCTGTCCACGATGATGTCCTGATTTGTGAGATCAAGGGTCGAGAGAGACAGGATCGCCTGCTCGAAGGACGAAACGGGTCGGACAATCGCTTCGACCCGCCTGGAAGCGTGCGGCGATCCCCCGGTGCTCGAAGGGTTGGGAGACGCAATCCAGTTCGTGAAACGCTCCCACTGCAGGCTCAACTTTCGCAGACGTGCATCCTCTTTGCTCCCGGTGACGCGAGTTCCTCCCGTGATCGGCATGGTGCCGGTGGCGCGGATCCGATAATACTGCCAGGAATTGGCCTGGTCCTTCAATTGCGCCGGGGCATCGACGTTGACTTCGATGGTCATGGGCGTTCCCGCCAGCCCCGCATTGGGAATCGTGCTTAAGCCATAGCTCGTTACACCGTCTCCCGGAATATTGTTCCAGCCATCCCAGGCGTGGTTCGGAGCCGGGTAAAGTGATTTGCGCAGCTCGATGATTGCCAGATCAATCCCTGATTCGGCCGCGACCAGGCTCTCTTGCCAGGTGGCCGTCTGGAGCGCGTTTTGATATTTCAGCGTGACCACCCGCATCAGTTGCGCGCCCACCAGCGACAAAATCGAAATGACCAGAACCGTCCAAACGAGGACACTGCCGGCGCTGTCAGAACATGATCGTCGCATCAATTGGCTCCACTGGTGACATCGGTGCGAGCATTTCGCAGCAGGATGGTGTTGTAGAAAGCGGTCGCGGCCGTGGCCGCGTCGGATGCACCCGCTGAATTGAACCTTGGTTTGAAGCTGATCTTGGTCTTCACCACCTTGCCGATGTCGGTGACATCGAACACAAAATCCTGAACGTTCTCCGCCAGGATGACGGGCTGGCCGTTTCCTTCCTGCCGATACATCGTTCCCGCGGAGAGGTAATAGCGGATTTTTACCGAACTACCCATCGCCCCATAATAAACGCCGCCGTTGCCATCGAGGTTCGGCGTCTGGATGGCGCCATTCGCGTCGTAAAAGCTCGGGATGTAGATCGACGTGTCATTTCTGGCCGCCTGGACCGACACGGCGCGGCGTAAATCTACCGCCAGATAGTCTGAGATCCGCATTTGATCCGCATGATTAATGGTAAAGGCCGCCGTCGCGGCGTAGCTCCGTTCCAAGGACGTAAATCCCATCAGTAACCCGATGCTCACGATGGAAAAGATCGACACCGAAATCATCAGCTCCGTGAGAGTGAGGCCAGCGGTCCGCGTCTTTCCGACGTCAAACGCTCTCACCATTTTGCGACGCCTCCCTTGGCTACGATCGCCACAGCCTGGCGCGAGAGGGGACGATTATTCGGCGAACCCAGGTAGTTTACGGTCCAGATAATCTTGATCGCGTTTTCCGTCAGCAAGGCACTGTTGCGATTCACAATGACGGCTGTTGAACCGTAGTTGCGAGTCAACTGCGTATTTCCTGTTGTCGAGCTGCCATAGGGAATCAGGGTGAGAGTCTCGCTCTCTGATTTCAGGAGGTCGCTTCCGGCCGTGTCGGTTTGAAGGAGATTCGCCCGCAGCCAATCGGCGTCCGTGATCTGGTGCCAGTTGGCGATTCGGAGTGATTCCACCCTTTGCTGGAGCACCTGGCTGGCGCCGGCCGACTCACGCCCCATTTTGAGTGTCTGCATCGAGGCCGAGTTCATCGCAAAGAGCGAGGCGAGAAAAAGGGCGGAGACAGCCGCCGCTATCGAAGTCTCGACGATCGAAAAGGCGCGTTGGCAGGTTTGCTGAGAAAGAATCATCCGATAAGTGGGAGGCCTTATCAAAAGCAGCACTGCAGATGCCGATTAGATCAAACGGCAGAGGGGGATTATGTGCAAATCCGCATGCTGAAATCACGTAGGCACGGCCGCTTCGGGGCCGTGGCTACAGCGTCGGCTCGGGATGATGGGTGGACGGACCTTCCGCACAAACCATCCGCAGATACTCGCGATATTCGCCTTTCGGCAATTCATCCAGGATGCGCTCCAACTGCCCCTGGTCGATGAAGTTCGTCCGGAACGCGACTTCCTCGAGGCATGCGATCTTAAGTCCCTGCCGATGCTCGATCGTCGCGATGTAATTTCCCGCTTCGAGCAAACTCGTTTGGGTTCCAGTATCGAGCCAGGCCATGCCGCGACCGAGCGGTTTCACGTGCAGCTCGTTTCGTTTGAGATAAACCGAATTCAAATCTGTGATCTCCAGCTCGTCGCGTGCGGAGGGCTTCAGTTGCCGGCAGAACTCGACCACGCGGCCGTCGTAAACGTAGAGACCGGGAATCGCGAAATTGCTCTTCGGTTGCTTCGGTTTTTCCTCGAGGCTCAGCGCGCGCCCGTCCGGGCCAAACTCGACCACGCCGTATCGCTCCGGATCGCGCACCTGATAACCGAAAATGCATGCGCCGGTCTCGATCGTGAGTGCATCGCGATAGAAATCGAGGTTCCCATAGAAAATATTGTCGCCGAGAATCAGCGACGCGCCAGCACCGCCGAGAAAATCGGCCCCGATCAAAAACGCCTGTGCGATTCCTTCCGGTTTCGGTTGGGCGGCGTACTCGATCCGAATGCCGAGTCGCGAGCCGTCCGCCAAATAATCCTGCAGCATCGGCAAATCTTTCGGCGTCGAAATAATCAAAACGTCCCGTAATCCGCCGAGCATGAGCGTCGCGAGCGGATAACAAATCATCGGCTTGTCGTAAACGGGCAGCAGTTGTTTGCAGACGATCTTGGTGAGCGGGTAAAGCCGCGTCCCGGCGCCGCCGGCGAGAAGGATCGCTTTTTTGTTCATAAGAAAAGAAGCGTCACTGTCGCGCGGTCCAATGGTTCAGTCGGTTGGCCCATTCCTGCCAGAAACTGGAGGGCCGCGTCAAATCGATCCTGCTGACCGGCTTTAACCAGCGAAGGCCGCGGACCAGCGCGCCATTCGACGCCGGGCGATCGAAGAAAAACGGCGCACCGATCTGTTCGCTTAGTTTTCGATCGGCAATCCGGCCGCCGACCGCGTGTTCCAGCGCACTTTCGAGGACCTCGCGGGAGAGGGGTGGCTTTGCCTCAATTGACGCGCTCAGACTCACACCCAGAATTTTCTTCAACAGGACGCCGCAGATCAGCGCGCGGGAACTGGTAGCGTGAACGTGGCAGATTTCTCGTTGCCCAAAAACCCGGCGCAACGTGACGGCGAACCGGGCCTGGCGCAGAAACAGATCGACGGGCACGCGATGCGATTCGTTGGCGCGATTGTCTTCCAGCGCCAGAACGAGCTCGCGGTTCGCCTGCCATTCCGCTTCGATCGCCATCGCATCCGGCAAGAATTCGAGGTCAAGAGCGAGGCGCCTATGATCGGTTGAAAGCCGTTGATCGTTGCGAAAGTCGCACACGAACGGCTGCACGTCGCTCACGCGATTCGCGACTTCGCGTAATTCGGCTTCCAGCGCCGGCAACGAATCGTCCGGCCATTGATCGATGAGATACGCGATCCGTGCTCCGGATTTGGCAACTGCCCCTGAGGAATTTTTTGCCGTCGGCAACAACTGAATCAGCGGGTCCACCGTGGTCTCGACCTGAAAATGTTGCTCCACCCGTGACCGGCCCGCCGCGCCGTAGCGCGCCCGACGTTCGCCATCGCGGCAAAGTGTTTCAAGCGCGCCCGCAAACAGTCCGCTTTCGCCGGCCGGAACGAGCAAGCCAGTTTCGTTGTCGATCACCGATTCCGGAATCCCCGCGAGCGTGGTCGACACAACCGGTCGGGCCGAAGCCATCGCTTCCTGGATCACGGTCGGAAAAATATCGCTCGCGCCGTTGTCATCGGTCGTCGAGGCGAGCGCGAAAATATCGCAGGCCTGCAATCTTTCCAGCACGCAATCCTGCGGCAGTGCGCCCGATAACGTGACCCGATCGCCGAACCGCAGCTCCGCGATATTATGCTGCAGTTTTTCTCGTAACGGCCCGTCGCCAATAATCTCGCAGTGGAATGAGATGGCGCGCTGACGCAATTGCGCGCACGCCTCGATCAGATATTCAAAGCCCTTGAATGCGACGAGCCGTCCGACGCTCAGGATTTCGACCGGCGCACTCGTCGCGGCTTTTGGGGCCGCGCCGACAAAATTCGTCAGGTCCATGCCGTTGTAGACACGATGGATCTTTTGGGCGGCGGTCGGGCACCGCGCCTGCATTAGCCCGCGGCTGTATTCGGTCTCGACCGCGACGAATTCCGCGGCGTCGCAGATTTCGCAGAGCAAATCGTCGTTTCCCAGATCGGCCATGAAATCCTGGCCGTGCGCTGTGATGCTGAAAGGAATTCCCGATATGGCTTTCAGAAACAAAGCCGTGTGGGCGGCGCGATTCGCAAAATGAACATGGAAATGCTCCACGCCTTCGCGGCGGAACAGTTCCGCGAAATAGCTGGCGTTGCGGGCGCGCGTCGGCGTCTTCACTTTGGCGCCATATTTTCGCTCGTGCGCTTCGACGAGTTCGTGCGGCCAGCGATTCTCATTTCGTACTTTCTCTTCCCAAAGCCGCACGATCGACGGCGGCGGCGCGTAATGCACCGGCGCCTTGAGCGCCCGTGTGTGCGGATGCCGGATGCTCGTGAGCGGCGGATGAATTGACCCGACGACCAGCTCAAACCCGCGGCGCTCCAGTTCCAGCATCTCCATGTCGCAAAACGTTTGCGAGAGGACGGGATAACGTGAATACAGGTAGCCGAGACGCATCGGATCAAACCGGAAACCGGAAATCGGACACCGGAAAGTAAAATATTAACGCGTTGTCGGTGATCATCCGGACCTTTCCGAAATCCGGTCTCCGCTCTCCGAAATCAGGAGAACCGGACGTCCTTGCCCGGGTCCATCTCGAAAAAGAGCGGAAGCGAATCGGCCGTGTTCGGCTTGATCACTTCCTCCATGAATTTCACGTGGATCGGGTCTTCCTTAAAGATCTCGTATCTGTCCATCGACTCGAAATCGATCGTTATAAAAAATGGCCACGGCATCTCGGACTCAATCCGTTTCCCACACTTGATGCTGAGCACTTCGGGAATCTTCAGGAGCTGCATCCGGGTGTTCATCATCATCTCTTCGAGGCGGGCCGGCGTCACCTCGGGCTTCAATTTGAACAGGGTGATGTGATGAACCATGGGGGCTTAGAATTAGGCGGGGAGCGCGCCCGCGCAAGCTTTCTCCGGGGAGATTTTTCGTCTTATTTTTTCCAGTCGAGGGCGCCCTTTTTCAGCGCGTAAACGTAGCCGACCATCAGGATCGTGATGAAGCTGAGCATGCTCCAGAGGATCAGTTTGCTGTCGGCGATCATCTCCTTGTAAACAACCGCCCACGGATACATGAACACGATCTCGAGGTCGAAGAGGATGAAAAGCATCGCGACCAGGTAGAACTTCACACTGAAACGCGGCTGCGCTTCGCCTTGCGGCACCATGCCGCATTCGTAGGCAGTGTCCTTCACGCGGGTTCGGCGGCCGGTCTTGCCGAGCAACACGCTCACGAGCAAGGCAGACACGGCGAACCCAATCGCTACTCCGATGTGGAGCAGGAGCGGAAGGTAATCGCGAAGCATACAGATCCTTATCGGATCGTAGGCAATGGCGGGATGTTATTTCGCAGCAGCGGCAGTCGCGCGCGCGATGGCGGCGTTGCGCGCACTGGCAGCGGCGGCGGCAGCGGCGGAAATATGTCCGTTCTGCGGCGCGATCGCCTGGGCGAGCGCTGAGGGCAGGCCTTTGTATTTCTTGCCGGTCTTGCGCACGGCCCCCCGGGCCACCAGGTTCTGAAGTTTTTCGTAAGCACGGAGGCGCAGCATTTCCTCGCCACCGCTGGCCGCATTCCGGGCCCGCAGGTTTTCATGCACGATATCAAAGAGTTGCTTGAACTCGAAAGATGCACGGCGGGAGAGCACCGCAACCAATTCTTCGGTCACAAGATCCGGAACTCGACGGGAAAATGCGTTTTTCTTGAGAATAGCCATAGGGCGGCAATGATACCACATCCCGGCTCTTTCGCAGCAGATTTCTCCGAGTGGTCTTTTCCCCGATTTTATACCTTGAATATCAGGTGTTTATGACTCGGCGACGGGCCTATTTCGGCGAGCTGGCCGGGGTTGGCGATGGGAAAGCGGTCGCAGCAGGAGGAGCCATTATTTTCGTTGTTGAGATCCAGCTTTGCGTTTGTTGCTGATAAATCGCGCTCGCGGCGGCGCTTGTCGCGATTGCGCCGAGCACCGTTTGATAAAAAGGAATTGATCCGACCGATTCCGCGACGTACCCATCGCCGCGATAACTTTGCGACATGACCGTCGGACTGATATGTCGCGCAACGATCTCCGCCGGCGGCAGTTTGCTGACATCGATTGTGTCCGAGAGCGCCGGCAGAAACGCGGCCCCCATGGCGAGTAACGGTCGCAGCGACGTGTCGAACCGCGCATACACGAGTGCCGGGTCCAGGTAAACAAAGGCTTGCTGCGGTGTCGCCACGGCGCGCTCGGCGTTTTGGAAATTTCTGGTCGCCGCGAGCTCCGACGATCCGCCTGCGCTGTGTTTCATCGCCGCTTCCACGGAGCCACTGTCCGGTCCGATCACGAGCATGCGATCGGACAAGCCGATCGTCGGCGAAAATGAAAACAGCTCCAGTCCCGAACTGCTGGAATAATAATGAGCGCCATCCTTTTCCAGATGCCTCCAATGAAAATCATCGCTCTTCGAAGCCGTGATCGTCGTCACGATCTGGGTTGCCTTCGCGGAATCTTTCACGGCGGTTGCCGCTACGATTGATGGCCATTGCGAATTCGCTGCCCAGCTCCCGATCAAGGCCACCTCCGATCCGAACGCGCTTTTCCATTCCTCGAGAGTGATTCCATTCGCCGAGAGCGACTCGATGATTTTCTGGAGACCCCCCAGCCAACCAAGCGCCGGCGTGTGCGTTCCGGGCTCCATCTCCTTGCGCAGATCCACCAGGCTCGTCGCGTAGAAAAATGTGTCCTTGCTGGCGATCGAAAGCGACGCGCGGTTGAGGTTCGCCGGGTCCGCCGCTCTCGGCATGCCGACAAAAACCGTGTCGCGCATCCGGCCGCCGTCGAACGCCATCGCTGCGCCGAAACTCCGGATCTGGCGGACCATCGAGAACTTGTCCGCCGCCGCTTGGGATTCCTCGGCTGGCGAAATTTTCTCAACCAGTTGAGCGACCCGCCCGAAAACCAGCGCCGCATAACTGGCCGGCATATGTTTCGAGACCGCCAGAAAAGTCTCGTCGGCTGAGAGCGCCGTCCGCGGATCCTTCACCCGGCCATCCGCGCGATCGAGCAGCGCCTTCAGGTTTTCGAGATCGTTGGCGAAGAAGAACCATGGCCCGGCCCAGACTGTCCAAACCTGGACAATCCCCGCGCTGTCATTGTGGATCTGGCGGCCCTGATACTCGATCGTTTCATGTTTCAGGTCGGGCCCGCCGCCGAGCGCCCTGGTTCTCCAATCTTCCACCAGCTTCGCCGCTTTTTCGCTGTCGCCACTGCAACGAAATCCGCCGTCCCATTTCCAGGCGCTGGATTCGATCGAGATCACCGCGAAGAATGCGTCCTTCATTTCGAGCGTTGAAATTTCGCCCGCCGTCTGGCTGATCCGTCCGTTCGTTTGGAGATTCTCCCTGGGTTTCTCCAGGAATTCCTGCACCGAAGGTTCCTGCCAAAGTTGATACAGATCCGTCCGGTGCCAGTCGTCGCGCGACCGATTGAAATCCGGCAGATGCACCAGTGCGAGCGTCTCCTTCGGCAAAAGGGAGGCGACGCCTAGACTCGAGGTATGATGCGTCCGGTAAAATGCCCACCAGATTGCCCCGGCCGCCACCGCCGCGGCGAGGATCAGCAACTGCAGTTTTCTCATTTCGCGATCGCCAGTCTAGCACCGCCTTCGGCAGAAATCCCAAAATCCAAGTTCCAAATCCCAAACAATCTTAAATTTCTAAGTCGATCCGTTGGCCGTGATCCCGCACTGCGCGTCGATTTTTTAAGTTTGGAGCTTGGGATTTCTTTGGAGCTTGGAGCTTGGGATTTGGGATTTCCGTTCGCCGTTGGGCGAACGGTTACGCTCTTGGGTGAAACTTCCGATGCACGGCTTTCAGCCGATGCTGGTCGACGTGCGTGTAAACCTGCGTCGTTGAAATATCGGCGTGGCCGAGCATTTCCTGGATGATCCGCAGATCGGCGCCGTTGCTCAGGAGATGCGTGGCGAAGCTGTGCCGCAAAAGGTGCGGATAAATATTCGTTTCCAATCCCGAACGCTTCGCCCGCGCTTTTACGATTTGCCAGATGCGCGTCGTGCTCAGTTTCGTCCCGCGGCTCGATAGGAAAATCTCGCTGCTCGTCCGCCGCTTCACCAACTTCGGTCGCTCCGTCGAAAAGTAAGCGGCCATCGCCTCACACGCTTTCGTGCCCACAGGCACGAGCCGCATTTTGTTTCCCTTGCCGGTCACGCGCAGAATCCGCTCTTCCGAGAAATTTTCGAGGCGCGCGTTCGCCAGTTCCGAAATCCGCAGACCGCTCGCGTAAAGCAGTTCGATCATTGCGCGGTCGCGCAACCCCAGCGGCTGTTTCGTGTCGATGCTTTCAATCAGCCGCTCGACCTGCAATTCGTTCAGCGTTTCGGGCAAATATCGTTCGATCCGCGGCAATGTGAGCGTCTCCGTCGGATCGCGCGTCACCGCGCCTTTGCTCGCGAGAAATCGGAAGAAAATTTTCAGCGCCACCACGATTAGTTTGATCGAGGCCGCTGCCAGTCCTCCCTTTTTCCGCGCGGCGAGATATTCGCTGATCACCGGCTGCGTCACCTCGCGCGCCGCTGAGATTTTCTTTGCCGACGAACACCACTCAGCGAACTCCGTCAGCGACCGCCGCGTGGACAGCTGGTAATTATCCGAGAGACCGCGTTCCGTTGCCAGAAACCGAATGAACGAATCGATCTCGTGTTCCACGATAAGGAAGTGACCAGTGACCAGTGATCAGTGACAAGTGAAATCTTCTGTAGCCGTCGCCCTGCCTGCCGCGCCGTAGCCCGGCGAAGGCGGGTGGGCGATGCCGTGTGAATACGGCTTTCCTCTCGCGCGTCTCACAGAGACGCGACTACAACCGCATTGACAACAACCTCGCGCGTTCCGAACGTTATTCACAACATGAGTCTTGATCTCAATTCGTTGCTCAGGGACTGGCCGCATGAACCGGGCGCCATCAAGGTGCGCAAGATCATCGGCCTCGACGGGCGGGAAAAATTACAGCTCCGGATCGACCTCGGTGTCCTCCAGATGGAGGTCGCCGGGCGCCCCGATGGCCAGCGGCCGCACAACTGCGAGTCGCTCCTGGTTTATCATCAACGCCGGGCCGAGCGAGCCGAAGCGCGCGGCGAGACCTACGAGCTTTCCGCCGAGCAGTGCAACGATCTCCAGCAGGAAGGCATCCAGTATTATCACCGTTACCTCAGCCTGTTTCAGATCAACGATTTCGCCGGCGTCATCCGCGACACCCAGCGCAACCTTGATCTATTTGCGTTTGTCGCCGGGCACGCCGACCGCGAAGAAATGATCTGGAGCTTCCAGCAGTTTCGCCCCTACGTTCTGATGATGAACACCCGCGCCAAAGCCTCCATTTTCCTCGGCGAAGGCAAATTTGCCGACGCCATGCGCGAGATCGAAGCCGGACGCGACGCCATCCAGGATTTCTTCAATTCATCGAGCTTCCCTGAGCTCGCGTCGAAAAGCTCCGAGCTCGCGTTTCTCGAGGAATGGCTGGAAGAAGTCAGCTCCAAGCGCCCGCTTTCCAAGCTCGAAGTGATGAAGCGCGAAATGGAAGTCGCCATTGCCAGCGAACTCTACGAGCGCGCCGCCGAGCTCCGCGACGCCATCAAACTGCTCCAGGCGCAGGCGAAGTAGTCGGGTAGGGACGCCGCGCTGCGGCGTCCGCGATTTCCTTGAGGTCGATTCTGCTCTGCGATAGAATGAGAACATGATTCCCCGTATCCGAGAACTGTTGCACACCACTCCATTCGTCCCGTTTACCATTCGTACCCGTGATGGGCGCGAATACATCGTTTCCACGGCCGATCACGCCGCCATAAATCCGAAAGGCAGCCGCGTCATCGTCTTCTCCGATGACGACAGCCAGGCTGAAGTCGCCGCCCTTCATGTCGCGACGGTGGTCAAGAACGGGCAGGCATACTGAATTGGGCGACGTGCGCCGCCTCATCATCGCGGTCCTTGTCTTTCTTCCGGTCGCTTCTCTCGCTGACTTCCGCGAATTCAAAGCCGTTCCGGTCGACGCCGACCTGGCCGCGAAGCTCGCGCGGGTCAGCGAAGCGTCGTTGAAAGATTTCCCGCGGCTCACCGCGGATAATCTCGCGCTCAGCATCATCGATCTCACCAAACCAGAAACTCCGGTCCGCGCCGATTACCACGGGGACGCGTCGTTCTACCCGGCGTCCGTGATCAAGCTCTTCTTCATGGTCGAGGCGTATCGCCAGGGCAAACTCACGCCCGAGATCCAGCGCGCCCTGCGCGAAATGATCCAGGTCTCCGATAACGACGCCGCGGCATTCCTCGTCGACATTCTTACGGATACCTGCAGCGGCTCCGAGCTGGAGGGTAAAGCGCTCGACGACTTCCTCGATCGCCGGCGAAAATTGAATCGTTCCTTCGCCGTGCTCGGCTACGACATCAGCGCCATGATGAAACCGTGGAGCTTCGGCCCATTTGGTCGCGACATCCAGGCGCTCGGAGAAAACAAAGTGAACCGGAACCGCGCCAGCGCGAACTCGTTCGCCTCGCTCCTGCTCTGGATCGTCCGCCGCCACGCCATCTCACCCCAAGCCAGCGACGCCATGATGGCGTTGCTCGAACGCCCGCTCTCTCCGCCGCGTCCGACTGAGAACCAGGTCAAAGAATACTTCGGCGAATCTCTTCCGCCCGGGGCGAAGCTCTGGTCGAAAGAAGGCGACACCAGCGAAGTCCGCCACGACGCCGCCTACATCGAGCTGCCGAGCGGCCACAAGTTCATCATCGTTATCCTCACTCGCGGCGCCGCGGATGATAAGACGTTATTGCCATCTATAGGCAAACACCTGCTCCAGGAGTTGGACCGCGGATAACGCCTGCCCGGAATGCTTCGCATAGCGATGCGGGCGCGGCGAATCACGCTGATGAATTGAAGAACTATGCTAATCCCTATCCGTGTTCTCCGCGTAATCCGCGGTTTAATCAGCCTTGTCTCATCGGCGTCCGCCCGGTGATCAGGGCCATGAGCAGCAACCCGTAACTGACCGCGCGCAAGGTCGACCAGACCAGCGCGAGGACCGTAAACACCGATGCCCGCTGCGCTACGCTGCTGCCCCCCTCGAGGACCCACTTTTGGACGAAGGTTTGCGCCAATGGAATGAGGACACAAAGCACGATCGACAACCCGAATCCCATGAGCGCCCACGACGCCGCGCCGCCGAGCTCATTCTTTCGCGCCATGATCACCACGCATCCCAGCAAGCTGATGATCAGGATCGGCAATTGCCCCACGAACATGGAAACCAACGCCGTTAGCTGCGCGTTATCATTTATCGGATTCATTTGCGGACTATTCTCGCACAACGGGCACGACGTGGACACAACGGAAGTTTTCCCCGGTTTGGTGCGGGCGCGCGCCGGTTATTAGTTATTCGTTATGGGTTAACGGTGGAAATTTAAGAGACTTGCTCCTCTCCCGAATAACTGATAACCGATAACTAATAACTTTCCCCGACTGTCCCTATGCGCTCCTCCGGGCGGTGCATTGGAAGCCATGAATGACTACCGGTTTGCGCCGTCAATTGTAACACGAGGACGGAATCGGCCATACGAGTCGGGTATGATCAGGAGAGTGGCTCGCTTTGATGCGGTAAAATCCGCCTCAGCCGTCGATTCGGCTGGCGTGCCATTCGGCAGTTTTGTGCGGAGAACAAGAGGGGCTCGTTTAAGCGGGAATCCCGATGCCATTGTGGATTGCCCGTATGCAACGGCGGCAGCAATTGTTTGGGTATCCGACGACACTGACACAGTCAGACCGGGAAAATAATTGCGGATGGTGAGACTTCCGGTTGTTGCCTTGGAATCGTTCGTATCGTCAAACGCGTCGATCGATTGTGGCGAAACTATGATCGTAAAATACGTATCGGCTTTAAGGTCGATATCAAAGGTTTTGATCCGCGTCTTGCGATCACCCTTTTTGAAAACCGCGAGTTGATATCTGCCGACGGGAAATTCGCCATAGCTTGAGTATCGATATGCGGTGCCACTAAGCAGGCCCGGACTGGCGTCCCCGCCGTCAGCCTTGCATAGTTCGAACACGCCGTTCGCAGAAGGGAGCATATCCCAGAAACGTAGGTAGCCCAATTTCGGGGGTGGGGATTGTGCAGTGACCAAAATTGCGAAACACAGGGTACCAGCTGCGATGAGTGTCTTAATTTGGCGCATAGATTTTTTTAACTCGATAAGAATCGACAACTGCTTCTGGGGCCGTGCTGTTTTGAAAAGGGGCGCTCGTTGACTGAGGTTCGAGTTGGAAAGTAATCGCGAACCGCTTTTGACCAACAGTAGTCTTAATACCGTTCGCGTCTTGATGGATTGTTTCTCCGATCGAATACACGGTGAAGCTTGCGCTCCTCGTTGTTATCATCTCAATTGTTCGACGAAAAATCTCCTCACGACCGCGATCGTTGGTAGTTGCCATTGAGGTTCCCGCAGCCGTTCCGCTGTTGAAGAAGGGAAGCTGCGATAGCTCGCCGCGCTCCATTATTGGACCGTTGGTATTCAAGTATGTCGTAATGTCGGCCACGAGGTTATCTACCTCGGCTGGAGCTAATGACTTCGCGTTTAGCTGTGGATCACTATCTGGGGCGGAACTAAAGACGAAACTTCGCAACGCAGCACGGAACGCGACCCCACCATCGCGCAAGACTCCATTGATATTGATCCTTCCACGACTTGTCGGCACAGCCGTTTTTTCAAACGGCTGTGGTGCCTGAGAAGGGTTGCTTACAGGCGCAGCCGCGAACAGATCGGTCAAGCGCCACGCGCTATTAAACCAAGTGGCAGTGAACCTAGTAGCCCCCGCCAAATCGTCGGGTTGTCCAATTTTTAACGTGCGTCCCCCGCCACGACTTAGCGTGATGTCACCACTGTCACCCGGAACACGCGCTGGATCGAATACGTTGCCCAATTGAGCAATGGAAGTGA
Organism: Chthoniobacterales bacterium; assembly: GCA_035644055.1. Lineage (GTDB taxonomy): Bacteria > Verrucomicrobiota > Verrucomicrobiia > Chthoniobacterales > UBA10450 > AV80. The sequence goes on along the minus strand of DASQPH010000126.1, from coordinate 26,386 downwards.
GTGCACCGTTGGCAATAACCATTGGAGCGGCATCACGGGATTGCGTGCTACTTGAATAGTCTGGCCAGTTCGCCGGCACGACAAAGTTCGAATTCGGGGCGCCGAACGAACTGTTGCCTGGAATGCTGTTATCTTGAAGACCACTGGCGAAGTAGCGTGTCTTGTCGTTCGCTGCTGACGCTCCGTTTAGGTCAAATCTAAGCTGTTCGGCGTTCGTTCGCGGGTCACCCGTCGTCGCGTACGGCGTCGAACCGCTCGTATTTCCCCTCAATGAAGCTCCTCGGAAATGATATTTTGTATCATCCAAACGGTTTTCTGGCCCGTCGATGTTGACCGATATGGCACTGCCGACAGCACCGGCTCCCCAGGCAGATTCAAGAATGCCGAAATCATTTCCAAGTACAATTTCTGTCTCGTAATCGCTGGTGGACGACGTGCGGTCAATCATGTTAAGGCGAAGATTGCTGCCACTTTTCGTGTTGGTCTGGCCCGAGTAGGTTCGCAGGCCTGCGGTTCCGCCGGTATCTGGAGTGATCGGGATATAGTAAACGTGGGAAACATCTGGAGTTAATGCTGGCAAGAGAGTTGGATCGGTAGTCAACACAGTGCAAGATCCGGCCGGGAACGATGTCAGGGCGGCATGAGTGGAGGCATTGGTCGCCGAGGCAAGTGGCAATTTTAGATCGCGTGGAGCACCCTCCGGAATACTGTCCAACGTTCCTGCGTCCCAGCCAGGTTGATTTGCAATTAGCAAGAACGGATTCGGCCCTAGATCTGTGACTAAGATGTCCTTATTCGACATATTCCAGAATTCTACATAGTGATCGATGGTTATCTGGTAACTAGCAGCGGCGCCAAGTCTCGGGCCGAATTGAACCTCTCGAACTCGCAGAGCATATTCCTGAGCAAACGGGACTCGCTCTTTGCCGATCGCAACTACCTCGTTCGGTCCAGCTGTGCCGCTCCCGCTCGTTTCGATTGGATGGGCGGGAACGGCAGGGGCTCTAACAGTTGGCCCTGTCGCGTCGATGATTGTGGGTTGTGAATCAGTGTCGATGTAGTCACGAATGTTGGCGGCTAACCGTTCCATGTAGATGTCCCTTCGCGCCGCGGTCGGGACTGGAGATAAAAAAAAGCGGGACCCAAAATTAGTTAGGGTGTTTAAAAACGCAGGCGCACTTTCGAAAACCCTAGCCCCTGCCGCCGGAGAAGGACCAAGGCCAGAGGCAACGAGATGCGTCCCGGTGATGACGTAAACGATATCGTCTATGTTTCCAGCCACTGTACCAGCAGGCACGGCTGTGCTAGAATTCGACGGACTTGTGACAAGGGCGTTAATGTTGGCGCGTCGTCGTCCCGTGCCCGCCAGATCATCGGAGAGTCCAAAAGCGGTAGCATAGTATTTCGTCGTCTCATGGACGTCTGATGCCACCGATCCTCCGGTCCGATTCAAGAAACGGGCGTCAATCATTGGCAGATTGCCGCGCAGAGTTAGGATCGCTGAATTGGTGACGGTGTCCCCAACAGGAAGTGGTGATGCGCCCGCCAAGGGCAGAGCTCCTATGTCCAAGTCATTCACCCCCAACCGCGCCGGGGTGGCCGTGGGTTGGTCGACGCCGCTGCCGCGTTTAAAGCCTCCGCCGTTGTCCATGTTTCCGACTATAGAAATGTCCAACTTGGATGTTTCGTCTTCGATCCAATACGCGTAGCGACCTATTACGGGATTGTAGTTCGCTTGGGACGAATCTGGTTGAGGAGCCCTCGCTGGGTCCGCTAAAATATCGACCCATGGAGCGCGAAAAGGAATTGGCGTAGCCGCTCCAGTTGGCGAGCCAATCCAACCATTGGATTCCGTCGAAAGATGGTTAGCGTTTAGATCGACTGAATTAGCAGTTGTGAGCGCAGTTGGAGGTTGCGAACCCGGAACCGTTCCAGTGGATCCAATTGTCGAGACGAGATAAACGTCATCGGCGACATTAGGCGCCGTGTTGTAGGTTGGGGTAGTTGCGGGATTGGTAGTTCGCGGACCGGTAATCACCGGTACAATCTCCGTGCCAAAGCTTCCCAGGTTAACGCTTCGATAGCCGATGGCATGATACGGCCGGTATTTCATTTCCGTGATCAGTCGAGCGATTGCCGCATCGGCACCTGCCTCTGCCATTTGGCGAGCCTTCTCAACGCGCGCATACGCTGCGGCCGTGGCTCTTTCCGTGGTTGTCGTGGTGAGGAACGCGACAACTACGATAGCCGTTAAGGCGAGCAAAATGAGGGTTAGGGTAAGCGCGAAAGCGCGACGGTCGGAATGGGCGTGTTGTGCGAGATCGGCCCCTTTAACATTTTGAATCATGGTGTCCGTGCGTTCATGAGACGGATTCGCGTCGAGAAAGTCTGCACGTTCGGCAAGATTTGATTTCTGTAGAGCGCGGCTGTCGAAGCGAACCAGTCTTGTGGAGTAACATTCTGCGCCTCCAATTTTCGAGCGGCCTGCGGACTGAAAGCTTTGAAGGAGATCTCAACGAATTCCGGCAGCACAGCCCGATAGCTAATTGGATAGGTCGTGTTTGGAGTCGGGGTCCCAGCGTTGTTCTCGTAGGGCGAGATTTTCAAGTCCCAGACATACGCCGCAATGTCTTCGTCTTCGGCGGGACTGGTCGCAGGATTAGAGGGACTGTAAATAAGCGTCGGATCGACAGGGGGACCGGTAGGCGCCGGCGACGGTGACGTTGGAGGTATTGGCGTCGGTGCACCAAACGCAACTTGCAGTCGTGTCAGAGTAGGATTGCTCTGGAGAACATGCTTTCGCAAGACATACGCGTGTCGATTCGTATCCCAAACACAATAATAGCCGATCGCACATATGTCAGAGTGCGTTGGTGCTGCGGTAGGGGATGCGTCGCCGACGTTTTGCATCGGGATTAAGACGTATACCTGTTGGTTGTGCAGAGGGCCGACCGACGAGTCATTTGGGTCGCTGTAAACATTAGACAATGCCAGGACTGGGGCGCGGTCATTGGTGAGGGCGAGAGAGATATCCCTCGACATCAACTCGAGAGCCGCTCGCGCGTCGCGAAAGGCGTCGGTGCGCGCTTCTGAGTTCCGCCAAATAACTTGTGCTGAAGAAATGATTTGTGCGAGCACGAGAACGAGGAAGACAACGATCGCGACTGCTACGAGTATCTCGACGAGCGTGAACGCTCGCCTGTTTCGCCGCTCCGTGGATTTATTGAGCAGCGATAATAGTGGCATAATTCAGTGCCTGGGCGCCGGACTCGCGAGACGTGATTCGAAGATGAACCTCATTCGCGGTGCTGGCCGTTAGGCCATCCGGAGCATTGCGAAACCTGACTTCAATCAGGAAGTAGTCGGAGTTCGCGACAAAAGCTCCTTCATACGTCGCATGCAAAAGAGGCCCCTGGGTTCCACTTGCTGTGTTTTCCGCCGACAGATCTATCGTCGAAGTGCCCGCCAAAAGGGATAGATTAACAGCATTGAATGGTTGCGATCGAAAAGTGGCGAAGATCTGATCGGCCAAATGATTGGCGCGCGTTTCCTGTATGCTCGCTCGTCCAGATTGCAGGCCGGTAGGGAAGAGACCGAGAATAGCGAGTAAGGCAAAGGCAATAACACCCAACGCCACGACCACTTCGACCAGCGAAAAACCCGGCGCTGGGCGCTTCATCTGACGACATACTTCGCCCTGCCATTAAAGCGGCCGATTTCGATTTCATCTCGTATCGGCTCCTGGGTAGATTCTCGGGCGGTGGCGACTTCGCTTCCTGATCGAACGAAACCCTCAAAAACAACAAGTCGCATTGGAGCCGCGGTGGACGGCTGAGCGATCGCACCTGTCGAATCGAACTCGATGTAGGGACACACCGTCGTGGAGCCTATCGGAGTAAAAGTAAATGCAGCTGTGATCGTGTTGGCCGCGCTCGTCAGACATGTGCCCGATCCTGACGACTCGTTCTGATTTCGAAAACTGATTCCTGCAGGCAGTTTCTGCCATTTCGTGACTTGAAGGCTGTGGGCGTTGCCGGCCGCATCGTCCTCAAAAACAGCGTACGCGCGGTAACTGTAATCATTGATGATCGATGCTGAAGCACTTGTCGGCAGATTGGAGATGAAGGCTACGTACACATTCCGTGAATCCGACAGAGCGAGCGAGCGAGCCTGTTCGATAATCACTGTTAAATTGCTTATTGCCGCCTTACGCCCGCTGGATTTTGATAGCGAGTTAACGGCTGGGACGAGGGCTACCAGCAGAATCGAGATAATCCCCATGACGACGAGGAGCTCGATGAGGGTGAAAGAAAGTGACCTGTGACGAGTGACCTGTGACGAGATGGGAGGACGAAAACTGAGGCGCGCCGAAATTCGATTCACTGCCAAAATGATAGGGAAGGCTGAAAAGCTGAAAAGCTGAAAAGCTGAGCCGCCTTCGTCCCGCAGTGGCCGAGGTGGCTAGCGAAACGCTGCCGTAACGGATGCGGAGCAACGGCCGGGCTTTCAAAAACTGAACAGCTGAAAAGAGGGGGTTGGAGGTCAGAACCGGAAGTGGTTGTATTCTTCGTGGGTGCCGATCCAAAACCAGGCGACGATATCTCCATCACGCAAGCCGACGGCGCGGTGATGGCTTCCGGAAACGCGCGTGCGTCTTGCCAATCACGGCAGTTCCGTAAACCTGCCGGCGCGGATGTCTTTCTCTACCTCATCCAGCAACGGCCGCAGTCGGCCGCCTTCCGCAAAGTCGGCGTCAATCTGCTGATCCCAAGCTGCATCTTCACGCTTTCGGATGAACGCGGCTAGCTCAGTCAGTTCGCCAACTGAAAGGGCACCGACCGCTTCTTTGATTTCAGCGAGGCTCACGGTTTTAGACTAGCCAACGCCGAGCCGGGTGACAAGGGGATGCGCCCGCCTTCGTACCGCAGACGCGGGACTACGGCGCGGCAAGGGATACGCGATGCGCCGCGCCTGCGTCGCTAGGCGAAGCATTGCGGGCAGGGGATTCGCTCAATTTTGGCGGAGAAAATGCGGAAGACGGAGGGAGGGTTTGCGCGAACGCTGAAAGGTGACAAAGCTGAGAGGATGGAAGCACGGAAAAGCTGAGAGGCTCAACGGGTTGTCAGTATTTGGAATTTCGGCTTTTCGTGCTGACCGCGCCGAAATGGGGGCATGGTTCTAGCTTTTTAGCGAAGCGCTGTGCTGGAACACACATTATCCGAGGAGGAGCATTCTCAGATCGTGCAAACGATCGAAATGTTTGAGGTCATCCTCCAAACCCAACCGGACGATTATCAATCGCTCGAAATTCTCAAGGAAGCGTACGCAAAAGTCGGGCGTAAAGCCGATTCGCTGAAGACGTCGCGCCGGTTGGCGGAAGCATATTTCAACAGCGGTTCCTACACGATGGCCATGCAGGAATGCGAGGCGATCCTGGTGAAAGAACCGAATGCGCCGGAAATCCTGGCGATGCTGGGCGACATCGAGACGCGTCTCCAGAAAGCAGGGCAGGAGATTGCCGCCGGTGGTTCGAAGACGGGGCTGATCGCGAAACCGGGGGTGAATGGCGCGAACGGATTGACCCATGGCGGGGCCCACGAAGGGTCGCTCGTCGATATCCAGCACAACCGGCATCCGGCGAATTTGCAGGACCGGGGCGACGAACATCTGGCGAAATTTTTAGTGATGCAGCAGCTCTTTCCTGAGGAAGAGGTCGCCAAGGCGATGGAAACGGTGAAGCAATTGAACAAGGACCTGACGGGTCAGGCGCTGGCGGCGTCATTATTGGATAAGCTCTCCCGGCAGGAAACGGACAAGCTCGACGCGGCGCTGTCGGGGTTGATCGACCGGACGAAGTTTGCCTATGTGCCGATCGAATATTACGACGTGGATCGCCAGATCCCGCGGATGTTGCCGGATCATCTGACGCTGGGCCGGCTCTTTTTGCCGTTCGATCTAATCAGCCGCACGATCATGATCGCGTGCTGCAATCCGTTTGACGCCGCGGGGCGCGACGCGGTGCAGCAATCGCTCGATTACACGGTGACGTGGTACCTGGCGCGGCCAGGTGCGATCGTGAAAGGGCTGCAGGATGTTTACCGGCTCGACACCCGGGCCTAACCGCGCATGAGAAGCAAGTCATTCGCGGAACGCATTGCTGATGTCCTGATCGAGGACGGTCTCCTTTTGCCGAGCCAGCTCGAGGAAGCGGTCGGTCTGCAACAAAAGGAAGGCGGCCGGTTGCTGAAAATTTTGACGGACAAACAGTTCGTCACGGACCAGGACATGACGGTGAGCATGGGGCGTTGCCTCAACACGCCGCTGATCAATCTCTCGAAGCTGCGGGTGCCGGAAGAAATCATGTCGCTGGTGCCGCGCGAGCTGGCGAAGGCAAACAAGCTGGTGCCGATCGCGCGGTTGAACGGGAAGCTGTTCGTGGCGATGGCGGATCCGACAAACGTCCTCGCGGTGGACGATGTGAAGCGGCGGGTGCAGCTCGACATCGTGCCGATGATCGCGACCGAAAAAGCGGTGAGCGATGTCCTGGCCGGCGTGCATCACGGCGGGGCGAAGATGGCCGAAGTGCTGAAGCAGGCCGCGGACGAAGCGGCTGCTGCCGACGACGTCGAAGTTCAATCGAAGAAGAACGATGAGATCGATCTCGACCGGTTGGCGACGGATTCGGAAGACGCGCCGGTAATCAAGATCGTGAACCTGATCCTGGTCCAGGCGGTGAAGGAAAAGGCTTCGGACATTCACATCGAGCCGTTCCAGAAAACGCTGAAGCTGCGTTACCGGATCGACGGCGAATTGATCGCGGCGGAGTCGCCGCCGAAAGCGCTGCAATTGGCGATCACGTCGCGCATCAAGATTCTTTCGGGATTGAACATCGCGGAGCGCCGGATTCCGCAGGATGGCCGGTTCCGGATCAAGGTGCTCGGCAAAGACATCGATCTTCGTGTTTCGATTCTGCCGACGGCTTACGGCGAAAAGATCGTGATCCGTATTCTCGATAAAGCGGCGCTGACTGGAAGCATCGAGCAGATGGGGATGGACGAGTCGACCCTGGAGAAATTCAAGAAGGCGATCGACGCGCCGCATGGAATGATTTTGGTGACGGGCCCGACCGGTTCGGGAAAAACGACGACGCTTTACTCGGTGCTGCAGGAACTCAACAACCCGCAATACAACATCGTGACGGTCGAAGACCCGATCGAATACGAGCTGTCGGGAATCAATCAGGTTTCGGTGCGCAACGACATCGGGCTCGATTTCGCGTCGGCCCTGCGCTCGATCCTGCGCCAGGACCCCGACATCGTGATGGTGGGTGAAATTCGTGACAACGAAACCGCCGACATCGCGGTGAAAGCGGCGCTGACCGGTCACCAGGTGTTGAGCACGCTGCACACGAACGACGCGGCGGGCGCGATCACACGACTGGACGACATGGGGATCGAGCCGTTCCTGATTTCCAGCTCGGTCATCATGGCCTGCGCGCAACGACTCGTCAGGCGGATCTGCACGAATTGCCGCGAGGAATTTGTTCCGGAACCGGAGATGTTCGGACGTCTCGGCGTGGAAATGCCCGAAGGCGCGGTCTTTTATCACGGCAGCGGCTGCGACCGTTGCAAACACCGCGGTTACCTCGGCCGAGTGGCGCTGATCGAAGCGCTGCCGGTAAGCGAGGCGATCCGGCGCTTGATCATTAAGCGCGCGTCGTCGGCGGTGGTAAAGAACCAGGCGATCAGCGAAGGGATGCGGACGCTGCGAATGGTGGGGATCGATAAAGCGCTCGAAGGGGTAACGACGCTGGAGGAAATCTGGCGCGTCACGGCGGAGGACCATTAAACGCGCGCCATGACGATCCCGTTCCTGAGTTATTTCAAAAAAGGCAAAGCGACCGCCGCGGTAAAAGAGGCGCCGCCGAAGCCGGTGGTGCCGCCGCTCGAAAAACCGAGCAGCGAACGATTCAGCAAAACCGTAATGCCGAACGCGACGCGGACGTTGCCGCCGCAGGACCCGTTCGAGATGGCGGCGCGCTCGACGGCGCTTGGCGGACAAATGCCGGGCGTGGCGGTCGCACCAGCGCCGCGGACAATTTCGTTTTCGCCATTGTCGTCCGCGCTGAACGCGCAGCGCGATTTGCCGCCGGCTGTCGCGCTCGCCTTGGAACCGCAGGTCGAACGCGTGATCTCGCTCGAACTCGCTGACGTGCTTGCGGAAATGACGCCGGGTTACCTCAAGCCGATTGAGGCGATCGATACGAGCCGACGGATATTGGTCAAAGCAGCTGAAGTGGAGAAAGGAATGGCGCGGGGAAAACCGACCGTTTCGCTCGCCACGGTCTATCAGCAGGTGCCGGAGATTTTTGTTCGCAAGGTCAGCGACTCGGACGAATCGCAGTTGGCGCTGCCGATCAACAAAGTGCTCGATGCCTTTGCGAAGTTACACGTTCGCGGAGACCAGGAGCAACACATAGTCGTGCCGCAGGTGGAGACGCCATTTCTGAAGGTGGCCGTGGAAGACGGCTCGGAATTCGGGACCCCGATGGAGCCGCTCGAAATGCATCCCGGTCCGATGCCTTCGGTTCGCGTCGAGATGCCCACAGCGGAAGCTTTCGCGGCGGCGGAGCCCGAAGCGGCCCCGGACGCATTCGTGAAAAGGGCGCCTGCGCCATCGACAAACGGCCACGGGCCTCAATCACCCAAGCGAATTCCTTTCAAGCTTTCACCGAATGGAACGGACGCGCTCGCATCTGAGAGTGTTCCAGCCTCAAGCGGGCCGTCCGTTCCAAACTCTTTACCGTCGCCGCTGGCGCCTGGAGCCGGAATCGATGATTCCGGCCAGGATTCCACGTCGTCGCAAAAGCCGGAATCATCGATTCCAGCTCCAACGCCAAAGCCGACACCGGTCCGGATTCCGTTCAAGATGATCTCGGCGCCGGTCCTCGAAGAAGAGGCGAAGCCGAAAGCGGATCCGTGGCTGACGAAGGAAAGTCTCGCGGCGTCAGAAGAAGCACCGGTCGAACCGAAAGTGGCCACGGCGGTTGCTTCGGAGACGGCGCGCGTCGCGGAAGTGAAGATCGCGCTGCCGCTCCTTCCGATCCTGAAGAATCTGCCGCCAATGCAGTTGACCGGCGATCCGTCGTCCGTGCCGTCGGATGTCCGCTTCGAGCTTCCCTTCGCGCTCATCGAACCGCAGCTGGCCTCGGGACGCGTCAGTGTGACCGCAAAAGTTTTCGAAGTGAGTATTCCGGTGAGCTTCCGCGGCTTGTTTCAAGCCGGGCCGGGTGCGGCAGACGTGGCGCTGCCGTTGCAGGAAGTGCTGAAGAATTTGCCCGCGACTTCATTGCGGATGCGGAACGATCAGGAAGAACAGGACGCCGGGCAGAATTTCGCGACGCCCTTCTCCGCGAAGGCGGAAGAAGATGCGAAGCGATTCAATGTGCCAGCGACTCCGGTCGCAAAGCCGGCGGTTCCGGAACCGGTGGCCGAATCTGCCGGAGCTCCGAACGCTGTTGCAGAAGAAATTGAAGACGGCGTCGCGCCCAGCGCGACGGCTACAGAAGAGAAGACGGAAGAAAAGGCAGGCGACCGGCCGTTGCGCACGCCGCTCCAGGTCGCGCTCGACACGGACGAAAAACTCGATGCGAAAGGCGTGGTCGCTCTCGTGAACAAAACTCCGGGCGTTAAATCGTGCGCGATTCTGTTCGGCGACGGACTCAGCCTGGCCGGCAGTTTACCGGCGGAGCTCGAGACGGACGGCATCTGCGCGATGGCGCCGTCGTTGATGCAACGGATCGAAAATCATTTGGTCGATACGAAACTCGGACTGCTCCGCGGCATGACCCTTTCTTGTGCAAAGGGTGCGATCACGTTTTATATGCACGAAAATCTTTGCCTTGCGGCGCTCCATGCCGACGTGGATTTGCCGGCCGACACCCGGGATCGACTCGGGCGCATCGTGCACGAGCTCTCGCGAAAGTATTCCCACCCCATCTAAGCCGCCGCCATGTCGATCATCAATTACGCGAGCCGCGAGATTCAGTTCAAAATCGTTTACTACGGGCCGGCGCTCTGTGGAAAAACGACGAACCTCGGCTACATCCACAAGCGGATTAATCCCGAGAACCGCGGCGACCTTGTCTCGCTCGCGACCGCCTCGGACCGCACGCTCTTTTTCGATTTCCTGCCGTTGAACGCGGTCGTCATCAAAGGATTCGTCACCAAATTCCAGCTCTACACGGTGCCGGGGCAGGTGATCTACAACGCGACCCGCCAGCTCGTCCTCCGCAGCGTGGACGGCGTCATTTTCGTCGCGGATTCGCAATGGGAAAAGATGGAGGAAAACGTCGAGAGCTTTAAGAACCTTGAAGACAACCTCGCGAAGCAAAACATATCGATCGACGAGATTCCGTATGTTGTGCAGTACAACAAACGAGACCTGGAGAATATCGCGCCGGTCAATTACCTGGAATACGTGCTGAACAATCGGAAGAAGCGCGTCCAGAGTTTCGAAGTGGTCTCGAGCACGGGACAGAACGTATTTGCGTCACTGAACGCGGTGTCGCAGATCCTGCTCCACAAATTCAGCAAGCAAAGCGACGTGCCGAAGACGGCGCCGGCGCCAGTTGCGATCCCGGTCGAACCGCCAGTAGCAAGAGTATGAACGCGATCCCTTGTCTGACCATCGAAGACGTCGCCAATCTCGACGGCGTGCTGGGCGATTTCCTGAAAAAGGCGGAAGCGGAGCTCACCGTCGTGATCGATCGCGGGGGCAACGTAATCTCGCAGTTTGGCGACATGACGGTGATGGATGTGACGATCATCGCGGCGCTCGCCGCGGGATCGTTTGCCGCGACGAAAGAACTGGCGCGGCGGATTGGCGAAATCGAATTCAACGCGCTTTATCACCAGGGGAACGGCAATCACATTTTCATGAACTCGGTCGATGAGGACACGATCATGATCACGGTGTTCGGCCGGCGAACGACGGTTGGCTTGGTGCGATTTTATTCCGCGAGCGCCGCGCAGAGTGTCAGCGCTCTCCTGAAGTCGCTCCAGACCGGCGGCCACGGTTTTTCTTTCAACGCGGCGGACATCACGGCCGCGCCGGTCTTCGCGGACAAGTAGCTACTCTTTGTATTCGGCGGTGACCAGGGTGGCGTTGTGGCCTCCGAAGCCGAACGAATTGTTTACGGCGATGCGGACCTTCTTTTGTTTCGCGATGTTCGCCGTGTAATCGAGGTCGCACTCGGGATCGGGATTTTCGAGATTGATCGTGGGCGGGATCACGCCATCGCGAATCGAAAGCAAGCAGGCGGCCGTCTCGATGGCGCCAGCGCCGCCTAACAAATGGCCGGTCATCGATTTCGTGGCGCTAATCGAAACGGTCTTCGCGTAATCGCCGAAAACAGTTTTGATCGCGCGCGTTTCACAGATGTCGCCGAGACCGGTCGAGGTCGCATGAGCGTTGATGTAATCGACCTGCTCCGGCGTTGTTTTCGCGTGATCGAGCGCCATTCGCATCGCACGCACAGCGCCTTCGCCGTCGGGCGGCGGCGCGGTCATGTGATGGGCGTCGGCGGAAAGGCCGTAGCCGGTCAGCTCGCAATAAATTTTCGCGCCGCGGGCTTTCGCATGTTCGAGCTCTTCGACGACGACCACGCCGGCGCCTTCGCCCATGACGAAACCGTCGCGGTCGCGATCGAACGGACGTGAAGCGCGCTTCGGTTCGTCGTTCCGCGTGCTGAGTGCCTTCATCGAGGAAAACCCGGCAAGGCCGATCGGGATGATCGAAGCTTCAGCGCCGCCGGCGAGAAAGATGTCGGCATCGCCGAACTTGATGATGCGCCACGATTCCCCGATTGCGTTGTTCGAAGTGGCGCACGCAGTCACGATGCAAAAATTCGGGCCCTGCAAGCCAAACTCCATCGAGATAAGGCCGCTGGCCATGTTGCTGATGAGCATCGGAATCGTGAAAGCGGAAACGCGGGACGGGCCCTTGTTGAGGAGAGCGCTGTGCTGGTCTTCGAGCGTTTTCAGTCCGCCGATGCCGCTGCTGATGATTGCGCCGAAGCGATGCCGATTTATTTTCTCCAGGTCGACGCCGGTGTCCTGCATCGCCATTTTCGCCGCGGCCATGGCCAGATGCGTGTAGCGATCGGCCCGGCGGACATCCTTCGGATTATTGAAATAGTTCTTCGGTTCGAAATCGTGGACTTCGCCGGCGATCCGGCAATCATACGCGCTCGTGTCGAACGAGGTGATGCAATCGATCCCGCTGACGCCATTCTGCAAATTGCGCCAGAACGTTTCGACGTCGTTGCCGATGGGCGTGATCACACCCATGCCGGTGATAACGACTCTGCGGTGGGTGTTCATCGCGAATCCAGTTTAGCGCGTTCCCATTCCGACGCTCTGGACGGTCTGGAATAATTTTCCTTCGGTTTTGATCGAGGGCGCGATGATGATTTCGGTCTGCTGAAATTCGGCAATGTCGCGCGCACCGACATTCCCCATGCAGGTCGTGATCGCGCCAACGAGATTCTGGCTCCCGTCATCGACTTCGGCAGGACCGAAGAGAATCTGTTTCAACGAACCGGTCGCGCCGACTTTGATCCGTGTGCCGCGCGGCAGATTCGCGTGCGGCGTCGCCATTCCCCAATGGTAACCGGCGCCCGGCGCTTCGTGCGCCTTGGCAAATGCGCTCCCAACCATGACGGCATCCGCGCCGCAGGCGAGCGCTTTGCAAACATCGCCGCCCTTGCTCATGCCGCCGTCAGTTATGATCGGAACATAGCGCGCGGTTTTTTTGAAGTAGGCGTCGCGCGCGGCGGCGCAATCCACTGTTGCCGTGACCTGCGGCACGCCAAGACCGAGAACCCCGCGCGATGTGCAGGCGGCACCGGGACCGACGCCGATCAGCACCGCCGCCGGGCCGCATTCCATAATTTCGAAGGTAACGTCGAAGCCGACGGTGTTACCGACGATGACAGGGATCCGCATTTCGCGGCAGAATTTTTCCAGGTCGAGCGATTTATATTCGGACGAAAGATGGCGCACGGTCGAGACGGTGCTTTGCACGACGAAAACATCCGCGCCGGCTTCCTGCGCGAGCCGGCCAAACTGTTCGGCTTTCTGCGGAATCGAGCTGACGGCTGCGATTGCGCCGCTGTCCTTGATCTGTTTCAGGCGCGCCGCGATCAAATCTTCCTGGACCGGTTCCTGGTAAATTCTCTGGAGTAACGCCGTGACTTCGGATTTGTCGGTCTCGACAATCTTTTGCAAAACTTCCTGCGGATTTTTGTAGCGGGTCTGGACGCCTTCGAGATTGAGAACGGCGAGACCGCCCAGTTTGCTCATCGCGATCGCGAATTTTACGTCGACCACGCCGTCCATGGCGCTCGCCAGGATCGGGATCTTCAGCTCGATTGGTTTCGCGTCGCGTCTCGGAATTCGAAAGGTCGTGTCGACTTCATTCGGATTAATCGTGACGCGCCCAGGCACGAGAGCGATCTCGTCGAACCCGTAAGTCACGCGAGCTTTGCGATTGCGGCCGATCCACATTCCCATGATTAAATTTGCTCCGGTCTAAATCGTTCGTTCAAACTTCCGCAGCGTGGACACCGCGGAAGCAAAGCGGGCGTTCGATCCTCAAATTCAAACGCGCAAATCACGCACCGCAGCCGATAGCGCAAAGCGCGGCGCTCGCGCCGGCGGCGATTCCACTCTCCGAATATCCAGAGGAGAAAAACCGCCGCAAGAAAAACCAGCAGGTAGATCGTGACCAGTGCGGAAAGACTGACTGGGATCACGGCGTGGTCGGGGCGGGGCTGGCGGTCGGGTTCGCGATGTCGTTGCCCCATTCCACCGTCGCGTCGCCCCAGGTCAAAGAACCCGGGGCAGACTCCGCAGAATTGTGGACGGCGGGAATGCGGGAGGCGGCGATATATTTTCGTGCTTGTTCGTCGAGGGCGCCGTCGCCCGAGGATGATTTGAGGAAACAATGGCGGACCTCGCCTTTGTCATTCACCGCGATCACAAACTGCGCCGGTTGGGGCTCCTCACGGCTGGCGGCGGTGAATTTCAGTTCCGGCGTCTGCGGCGAAATCAGCGAAACGAATTGGGGCGAAAACCGGATGATGGTCGCGACCGGTCGCGTAACTAATTGCGTCGCTGGCACTGGCTTCTCGACTGGAGCAGGCGGATGCGCGCTCGGAATTCGCACAGCCGGCGGCGCCGGCGGCAAATCTTTCAACGCCGGCTGGCGACCCAAATACGACGGCGCGTGCTGGATCGTCGGCATGACGAGTCCCTTTGCGTCGGGCGGAGGCAAGGTTGTGGAAGCTAGGGCCGGATCTTCCGCTTCGATCCAGCGGAGAAGTTGCCGGCCTTCATCGGAGCTCGGCGCGATCAAACTGATGCGGCCGGGCGGGGGTAGGAGCGCGACCGCGGGCGGATAAACGATTTGAAAAAGATAAAAGCCGAATGCGTGAACGGCGAGCGAGCCGAGGAGAAATCCCGAGAGCGTCCATTTCCCGCGGCCCGGCTTTTCCCAACCGAAAACCAAGTCACCCGCCGTGTTCATTTCGGTGGCGTCGTGGCGAGAGCGACAGAACTGATTCCGCGTTCGAGAGAAAGATTCGCCACTTCGACGACGAGCGAATACGGCGTGAGGCGGTCGGCTTTGATAATGACCGGCCGCGATTCTTTCTTCGCTTCATCGAGCAACGGGCCCAGTTGTTCGACCGTCACCTTTTGATCGCGAAAATAAATCGCGGGCGCAGCGCCGCCGGTGATGCTGATGATTTCCGGATTGATTTGCGGACCGAGAGTAAAACGCGAGAGCGGAACCGAAACAGAGATGCCCGGCTGAAGGATGAAATTCGAGCTGAGCAGCAAAAAGAAAATCAACAGAAACATCACGTCGAGCAGCGGGATCGCCGCGAGCCAGCCGAAGTGATGTTCTTTCGTCCGGGAAAGCTTCATGCCCACGGCCTGCCGGCCGAACAACTAACGCGCTTCCCGTTCCGCCGCCGGCGCCTGGAAGGTGATGATGTCGCCCTTCGGCTCGCGATCGCTGAGCATGTGGACGACTTCAATCCCGGCGCGTTCCATTTCGTGCATGAGCGTGTTCACGCGCGATGACAAATAACTGTAGGCGATGAAGGTCGGCGTGGCGACGACGAGCCCGGCCGCAGTCGTCAGCAAACTTTTGTAAACGCCGTTCGATAATTCGGTGACGGTCGCATAACCGCCATTCGCGGACAGAGTGCCGAATGCGTCGATCATGCCGGTCACCGTCCCGAGCAAACCAAGCAGCGGCGCCGTATAAGCGATAGCGGCGAGCACGCCGAGGAAACGCTCCAGCTTCGGCACTTCGAGTTGCCCGGCTTCTTGGACGATTTCCCTCAATTCGTTCCGCGGCGCGTCGTGGCGGATGATCGCGGCGTGGATCACGCGCGCGACCGGACCGGGAGTGCCCGCGGATTCATGGAGCGCTTCGGCGAAATTGCGACGCTGAAGAAGGTTCGAAAGACCCTGGAGGAATTCGCCCACGTGGATGGTGGCGCGATGCAAATAGAGCAGCCGCTCGGCGAAAACCGCGATGGCGATGACGCTGCATGCCAGGATGGGCCACATGAGCAGGCCACCCTTCTGGATGTAGTCGATCATTCGCTGTTGTCTTAGCCGCCTTTCGCGTTCGTGGCAAGCCGGGAGCCAGGCCTACTTCTTCTTCGGCGATGGACTTGCCCGCGCCGAAACGCCAGGCGTCTGGCGGACTAATTTGCCCGCCGCGTCGTAGACGGAGTAGCCGGTTTGCTTCCCGTTCTTGTCGTACGCGTAAACAATCTTGTTCCGAACGGAATCGTCGGAGGCGAGCTGGGTCTCCTGGGTCAGCTTCCCGGCCGCGTCGTACTTATATAGAGTCTTGAAACTGAGTTTGTCGTCCGCTCCGTAGACTTCGCCGGTCGCGAAACGGCTCGCGTCGTCGAGGGTGTAGCGGATTCGGCCGACAATCTTTCCGTCTTTGCCGGTCGTGGTGGCCGTGGCGCGATGATGCGGCGAATCGAATTCGTAAGTCGTCCGGGTGCCGTCGGCGTTCATCGAAACGGTGACGCGAACTGGGTCGGGTGTCGCGGTAGCGAGCTGAGCGTCTGCGATTGGGAAAAAACCGAAAATCGGAGCGAGAAGGAGAGCGCGAAGCGCGCGCCGAAACATGGGTCAGTTTAACAGGCGGAAAAAGGGGGGCAACGGGCATTAATTTCTATTGACCCCTGGCACGCAAGGTGGTTAGAAGTGGAGGAAAGTGGATTGAAATGGCACACCTATCCGCTGGTGTATGGACGATACCTCGCAACCACAGAAATTCTTCGCCGGCGAATTCCGTCACGCCATTGACGAAAAACATCGCATTACGATCCCGTCTCGCTGGCGCGGCGATGGCAGCGAAGAGTTCATTATTCTTCCCGAACCTCAGCACCAATTCCTTCTCGTCATGTCGCAGGAGGAGTTTTCCCGGATGAGCGCGCGGGCTGAAGCCCACGGTTCAGTTTCGCCGCGGGACAGCCGGATTTTTTTGCGTCACCTCCATTCGCGCGCCGAACACGGGACGTCGGACCGGCAGGGCCGGCTCGTGTTGCCGGAAGACATGTGTCGCAAGCTTGGCCTCAAAGGCGAAGTGGCTCTTGTGGGAAACCGCGGCCGCTTTGAAATTTGGAATCTGCAAAAATGGAAGCGCGCGCACGAGGAAGAAACGGCCACCTACCAACACGTGGCCGGTGTGATCGGGCTGTAGGGAAGATCTTTCGAAAATGATTAACGCACTGCTGTTCGAGCGACCGATCTGGTTCATGACCGGACCGCTCGATGTCGAGGAGGCGGCTGAGGCAATGGAGGACTTCACTTATCATCGTCCGGTACTCGTGAGCGAGTCGGTGGAATTACTGGCGCCGCGGGCGGGCTCGCTCGTGGTGGACGGCACTTGCGGCGGCGGTGGCCACACCGCGGAGATTCTTCGCGCGGGCGCTGACGTTGTCGGGCTCGATCAGGATCCGGACGCGATCGATTTCGCGCGGGAAAAACTGGCGGACTACGGCGGGCGCGTGACGCTGGTCCAGGCGAACTTTCGCGAAGCGGGGAAAGTTCTCGACGAACTGGGGATCGTTGGAATCGGCGGTGCGCTGCTCGACCTCGGCGTGTCGTCGCGCCAATTGGAAAACGCGAGCCGCGGTTTCAGCGTCGTGCGCCAGGGCCCGCTCGATATGCGGATGGATCCGCGCCGCGAATTAACCGCAGCGACGATCGTCAATTCCTGCTCGGAGGAAGAACTCACGCGAATCTTTCGCGAGTTGGGTGAAGAACCTGCGGCGCGACGGATTGCGAGCCAACTCGTGAAGCTGCGCAAGACGACGCCGTTCCAGGACACGATGCAACTTTCGAAGGCGATCGAGAAAATCGTCTGGCGGCACGGCCGTCGTCATCCGGCGACCCAGGTTTTCCAGGCCCTCCGCATGGAAGTGAACGACGAGCTGAAAGCGCTCGAAGAAGGATTGAGCGCGCTGGCGAAACGGCTCGAGTCCGGCGCGCGCATCGCGGTCATCACCTTTCATTCGCTCGAGGATCGGATCGTAAAAAATTTCTTTCGCGATCGCAGCCGCGAATGGCTGGACCGGCCGGAATGGCCCGAGCCACGACGCAATCCCGACTACATGCTTCGCCTCGTCACCGACAAACCAATCGAGCCGGGCGAAAACGAACAGCGCACCAATCCGCGCTCGCGCAGCGCCAAATTGCGCGTCGCCGAGAAAATCTGATGCACGCGCCGCGCCGAAAGAATTTCAACTCTATGAATGCCGCGTCGCTGGCGCGCTGGATTGTGCTCACCGGTTTCCTGGCGCTGACGGGCCTGATTTACGTTTACCTCACGCTCCAGCTCTATCATCTCGGCGATCACAAGAAGGCACTCGAAAATGAGCTGACGAATCTGCGTTCGCAGAACGACGTCGCGAGCGTCCAGGTCGCGGCGCTGACTTCGCGGTCCGCGCTCCAGCGCCGGCTGAAGGAAGGCTATTTGAAAATGATCCCGATCGCCGAGCAAAGCATCGTGCGGTTGAATGCGCCGCGGCCGCCGCGCGTCGAGGACACGGTCCAACCGGTCTCGAACAAACGTCCCGGCAGATGAAGTGGAACAGCCGGATCCGTTGCGCGCTGGTCTGCCTTTTCTTTACCGCTCTTTTCAGTCTCTTTTCGTTTCGGCTCGTCTACCTCCAGATGGTCAAGCACGACGAGTACGCCGGGCTCGCCGCGGAAAAGCACGTTTACAAGCAGGCGATCTTTGCTGAACGCGGTTCGATCCTCGACGCCAATAACGAGGTGCTCGCGCACAACACGCCGGTTGAGACGATCGTGGCCGACGCGACTCATATTAATAACCGCGACACGCTCATTCCGATTCTGCGAACCGCGCTCGATGTGCCGGCGGACGAATTGGCGGAAAAGCTGAACAGCGATCGGCGCTACATCGTCTTGAAACGTGAGGTACCCATCGCGGCCGCGAACACGCTTCGGGAAAAATTGCGCGGGGAAAATCTGCGCGGGATTTATTTCGAACGTGACACGACCCGGATTTATCCGAACGGCTCGATGCTCTGCCACGTCATCGGGTTCACCGATTTCGAACATCGCGGGATCCAGGGCGTGGAAGCTTCGATGGAAGAATATCTGCACGGGCAGGACGGCTATCGTTTCATCGAACACAACCGCGCCGGGCAGGAGATCGTGCTTTATCGCGGCCAGGAACGTGCGCCGCGCGACGGTTATCAGGTGCATCTGACCGTCGACCTGAATTTACAAAACATCGTCGAGAACGAGATCGATGCGGCGGTGCGCGAATATTCGCCGCAGAAAGCGACGATCATTTTGATGCGGCCGCAGACCGGCGAAATTCTGGCGATGGCGAATCGGCCGAACTTCGATTTGAACGAGCGCTCGGACGCAAAACCGGAGCAGATGAAGAACCGCGCCATCATCGACATGATGGAACCGGGATCGACTTTCAAAATCGTTTCCGCCGCGGCGGCGTTGAATGAGAAGAAGGTGCGACCCGACAGCACGATCTTCTGCGAGAACGGCCTCTGGAATTTCGGCGGGAAGCCGCTCCACGATCACAAGGCCTACGGCGAGCTGAGCGTTCAGGATATTTTGGTGAAGTCGAGCAACATCGGCGCGGCCAAGCTCGCGCTCTCGATCGGCGAACAGAAATTCTATGAATACATTCGCCGGTTCGGGTTCGGGGATCGGACCGGGGTTGAATTACCCGGCGAAATTCCGGGAGTGATTCGACCGCCGCAATCGTGGAGCAAAATTTCCATCACGCGTATTCCGATGGGCCACGAAGTCGGGGTGACGCCCTTACAGATGACGGTCGCGATGGCGACGATCGCGAACGGCGGCAAGCTCGTCACCCCGCGCATCGTAAAATCGATCACAACCGAAGACGGCAAAACGATCACGACGTTTTCGCCAACTGTCCTGCGGCAGGTAGTTTCGCCGGAAACCGCGGCGCAAGTCGGGAACGCGTTACGTGGCGTGGTGAGCGATCGCGGGACGGCCGCGGCCGCAGCGGTTCCAGGTTTCACTATCTCCGGCAAGACCGGCACGGCCCAGAAAGTCGATCCGCACGGCGGATACGAGCACGGGAAATATGTCGTTTCGTTTTGCGGTTATCTGCCGGCCGACCATCCGGAATTCGTTGGAATCGTTGTTCTGGACGACGCGAAGACGACGAATCCGGAATTGAATTACGGCGGCCTCGTCGCGGGGCCGATCTTTGGACGCATCGCTGAGAAAGCGGCGCGCTATCTCGATCTCCAGCCGCATGAAGACATTGGCAAAACGTCCGCTGGACGAGTGGCCGCAACCAATGCACCGCACCGTTGAGCGCGCTGCGCCCGTTTGACCATTTCGCATGCAGCTCAAAACACTCGTCGCCGCCCTTTCCCCGCGCCAAATCATCGGCCCACTTGATCGCGTCGTGGAAAGCATCGCGTATGACTCGCGCCGTGTGCAGAGGAGCGGTCTTTTCGTCGCATTGCGGGGCGAAAAAAGTGATGGCCACCAATTCATCGATCAGGCCATCGAAAAAGGCGCCACGGTCATCGTGACGGAGCGAGAGGTCCAAACCCCTCGCGCTACCTGTCTGGTGGTCGAGAATACTCGTTCCGCGCTGGCTGATCTGGGCGCGACTTTTTTTCAACAGCCGGCGCGCCGGTTGAAACTCGCCGCGGTCACGGGAACGAACGGAAAAACGACCACGACGTTTTTGATCAAACACATCTGCGAGAGGGCGGGGCTGCGCTGCGGCTTACTCGGGACCGTGCGCTACGAAATCGCGGACCGCGTTTTGCCGGCGGTGCGCACCACGCCGGAGTCGCTCGACGTTTACGATTTACTGGCCCAGATGGTGAATGCGGGATGCAAAGCGGCCGCGCTGGAGGTTTCTTCGCACGCGCTCGCCCAGGAACGCGTGCGCGGGATCGAATGGGACGTCGCCGTTTTCACAAACCTCACCCAGGACCATCTCGATTTTCACGGAACGATGGAGAACTATTTCGAAGCGAAAGCGCAATTGTTCACGGGATTGCCCGAGCAAAAGTCGAAAATGAAGCCGACGGCTGTGATCAATCTCGACGATCCGTCCGGGGCGAAGCTCGTGGATCGGCTCGCCAAAAAAATCCCGATCATTACCTACGGCGTGGGGGCCCGCGCGGATTTTCGGGCGTCGAACTACCACGCCGAATTCGCCGGGACGTCGTATCAGCTCGACGCGCGCGGCAAAAGTTACCTGGTGCGTGTCCCGCTCATCGGCCGATTCAACGTCGCAAACTCGATGGCGGCGCTGGCCGCGGCGAGCAGCATGGGAATTAGTTTACGCGACGCGATTCTCAGTCTCGGGCGATCGCCGCAGGTCCCTGGTCGATTGGAAGCAGTTCCAGCCAAGCGCCAATTCCAGGTCTTCGTCGATTACGCGCATACGCCCGACGCGTTACTGAATGTTCTCAAAACCGCGCGCGAACTTTCGCCGCGAAAACTGATCGTCGTTTTTGGCTGCGGCGGCGACCGCGACAAACAGAAGCGGCCGCTCATGGCACGTGTGGCCGACGAAAACGCCGACTTCAGCATCATTACTTCTGATAACCCGCGGAAGGAAGATCCCGACGCGATCATTGCCGATGCCGAGAAAGGTTTTCGTTCCGATCGCTACGAAAAGATTACCGATCGCGCGCAGGCGATCGCGCGCGCGGTCGAACTTGCCCAGCCGCGCGACATCATCATCATCGCCGGCAAAGGGCACGAAGCTTACCAGGAGTTCGCCGACCACACGATTCCGTTCGACGACATCCAAATCGCCCGCCGCGCTTTGGAGAACCATCCGCTGGAGTTTGGATCATGATACCCGTTTGCGTGTTGCACGATTATTTCCGGGGAGCGCACGCGCCTCGCGTGCTGGCGATGGCGCCCTCGCCATCGCGAACTTTCTCCGGAAAAGATTGTTTCGGCGAGGCGCCAAAACCAGCACGCGAGGGCGCGTGCGCTCCCCAGACAGAGAATGTCGCCACGATATGGAATCGTTAAGTCTCGCGCAGATCGCAAAGTTTGCCGGCGGCACGATTGCGAGTGGCAATCGTGACGCGGCGGTTTCGCGCGTCAGCACCGATTCGCGAACGCTTCAGGCTGGCGACCTTTTCGTTCCGCTGCGCGGAGAAAATTTCGACGGCCACAAATTCATCCACCAGGCGGCGGAACGTGGCGCGGTTGGCGCGATGGTCGAAGAGAAGTGGAATGGCAACGCGCCGGAGAATTTCGCGCTGATCCGCGTCCCCGACACACTCATCGCATATCAGACGCTTGCGGCGCATTATCGAGCGTCGCTGCTGCTTAAAGTCATCGCCATCACCGGTAGCAATGGGAAAACGAGCACCAAGGATTTCGTTGCCGCCGTCCTCGCGAGAAAGTTTCGCGTCACGAAAACAGAAGGCAATTTCAACAATCACGTCGGCTTGCCGCAAACGATGCTCGCGGCGAAGCGCGATGATGAAATTGCAGTCTGGGAAATCGGAATGAACCATCCCGGCGAAATTGCGGCGCTGACAAAGTTGGCGGCGCCGGAGATTGGCATCATCACCAACGTCGGCGTCGCCCACATCGAATTTATGGGAACGCGCGAAGCGATCGCCGAGGAGAAAGGCGCGCTTGCGGAAGCAATCGCCGCGAATGGCACGCTGATTCTGAATGCGGACGATCCTTTCACGGAATCGATTTCGAAGCGGACGCGCGCGAAGATCCTTCTCGCCGGAATCGAAAACGGTTCCGTTCGCGCCGTCGACATCACGCAAAGCGCGACCGGTTCCGAATTCACAATCCTGGAAGGCGCGCATCGTTGTCGCGCGCAATTGCCGGTCCCGGGAATTCACATGGTGCAGAATGCGATGCTCGCAGTCGCGGCGGGTCGTGTTTTTGGCGTCTCAATCGAAGAATGTGCCGTCGGCCTCGCTTCGACGCCGCTGACGAAAGCTCGTCTCCAGATCAAGGAGATCAGCGGCATTCAGTTCATTGATGACAGCTACAATGCGAATCCGGATTCGATGAAAGCCGCGCTGCGGACGCTGGTGGAACTGGATTCGGACGGACGTCGGATCGCGGTGCTCGGCGAAATGGGCGAGCTGGGCGCGGAATCCGAACACGGGCATCGCGACGTGGGCGAAGCGGCGGCGGCGCTGCGGATCGATGAACTGATCGCGGTCGGACCGATCGGCGCAACCATTGCTCACGCGGCGGAGAAGGCCGGTTTGAAAAATAGCGTTGCAGTCAATTCTCAAGAGGAAGCTGCCGAGCTCCTCGACAAGAATGCGGCGCCCGGTGATTTGGTTTTGATTAAGGGCAGTCGTTCCGCGCGGATGGAACGCGTGCTGGAGGAATTTACGAAACGGTCGCGGGCCGAGGAGTTTTCTCGATGATGTATTACCTCCACCTCCTCAGCGAGGAGATCAAAGGCTTCAACGTTTTCAGTTACGTTACGTTCCGCGCCGTCGCGGCTGCGGTGACCGCGTTCGTTCTCTCGCTCGCGTTCGGAAATTTCGTGATTCGCAAATTGATCGCGCTGAAAATTGGTCAGCCGATTCGAACGAAAGAAGAGGTCCATCGGCTCGCCGAATTGCACAGCGCGAAACAGGGGGTGCCGACGATGGGCGGCGTGATGATCATCGGCACGGTTTTTCTTTCCGGGGTTCTCTGGGCGCGCCCCGATAATCGCTTCGTCTGGCTCGCGCTCTTCAGCATGGTTTATCTGGGCATTCTCGGATTCGTTGACGATTACCTCAAGGTCACGAAGAAACATTCCGGCGGAATCAGCGGCCGGCTGAAATTGGTTTTCCAGCTCGCGCTCGCCTGCATCGTCGCCGCCGTTTTCCTGACGAACCCGCTCATCGAAGTGCAGGCGCGCTCTTTGTATCTGCCGTTCTTCAAGGTGCCGGTCGTGCCGAACATGGGCTGGCTCACCCTGGTCTTTTTCGCGTTCATCATTGTCGGCTCATCGAACGCGGTGAACCTGACTGACGGGCTCGATGGTCTCGCGATCGGCTGCACGATCACCGTCGCGTTCGCTTACGCGCTGCTCTCTTATGCCGCTGGCAATTTCCGCATCGCGGAATACTTGCAGGTCCCGTTCTATCCCTACACCGGTGAGCTGACGGTCATCTGCGGGGCGCTCGTCGGGGCCGGGCTGGGCTTTCTCTGGTTCAACTGTCATCCCGCGAAAGTCATCATGGGCGACACAGGCGCGCTCGCGATCGGCGGCGTCATTGGCGTCATCGCGATTTGCTGTAAACAGGAACTGCTTCTCGCGGTCGTCGGGGGCGTGTTCGTTCTCGAAGCGGCTTCGGTGATTCTCCAGGTGCTCAGTTTCCGTCTCACCGGAAAACGGATTTTCGCGATGTCGCCGCTCCATCACCACTTCGAGTTGAGCGGCTGGAAGGAGAATACCGTCATCGTCCGGTTCTGGATTCTCTCGGCAATCTTCGCGCTGCTCGGATTGGCCACCTTGAAACTGCGATGAAGTACTCCGGGAAAAACGTGGCGGTTCTGGGAGCGGGCCTGAGTGGAACAGCGGCGGCGTTATTGCTCCAAAGCAAGGGTGCGGAAGTTATGGTCCTCGACAGCGCGGACGAAGCCAAACTGCTCAAGTCGACGCTCGATAATTTACGCGCTCGGGGCGTGACGGTCCGGACGGGTCCCGCCGCCGAAACCGATTCAGCGCCATTCGATCTCGTCGTGTTAAGTCCCGGCATCGATCCCGCGTCGCCGCTCGCGAAAAATTTTTCATCGCGGAAGATCGAGACGATCGGCGAACTAGAGCTGGGCTGGAGTTGTGTGGACGCGCCGGTCGTCGGGATCACGGGGACGAACGGCAAAACGACGACAACGGAATTGCTCGCGCAGATGTTGAACGCGTGCGGCCAGAGCACAATTGCCTGCGGCAATATCGGCAAACCGCTTTGCGAAGTCGCGCTCGAGGATCGCGACCTTGACGTTCTCACGGTCGAGGTCAGCTCGTTTCAGCTCGAGACAATCAAGACCTTTCGCCCGTCGGTCAGCGTCTGGCTGAATTTCGCGCCGGACCATCTCGATCGTTATCGGTCCGTCGCGGAATATCGCGCCGCGAAGCTCCGGATATTCGAGAACCAGACGGCGGACGACGTCGCGGTGATCAACGCCGGCGAATCGCTCCCGAGAATAAAAGCGCGACCGGTAACGTTCAGCGCCTATACCAACCGGGCCGACTTTCGCCTCGAAGAAGGATTCATCGTTTACGAGAACCAGCCGGTCTTGCGCATGGCCGACACGAAACTGCGCGGTGCGCATAACATCGAGAACATCATGGCGACTCTCGCCGTGGGACGGGCGCGCGGATTGACGTTCGAGCAAATGGTCCCGCCGCTGCAAGCTTTTGTGCCGCGACCGCACCGCTGCGAATTCGTCCGCGAAATTGGCGGCGTCGCCTACGTGAATGATTCGAAGGCCACGAATCTCGACGCGGTCGAGAAAGCGCTCCTTGCCCAGAATCGGAAAGTGATTCTGATCGCCGGCGGAAAGGACAAGGGATTTACCTTCGAAACTTTGCGCTCGCTCGTCGCTGAAAAGTCGACCGCCGTCATTTTGATCGGCGAAATGGCAACGCGAATTTGCCAGGACTGGAAGGACGCGGTCCCGTGCGAGATCGCGAGCTCACTCGCGGACGCAGTCGAGCGCGCGCACGCCGTCGCGCGATCCGGCGAAGTCGTTCTCTTTTCTCCGGGCACTTCTTCTTTCGACATGTTCAAGAGCTACGCCGACCGCGGCGATCAATTTCGTGCGCTCGTCCAGGCGCTTCCAAAATAACCATGAGACTACCCAGCCTTTTTCCTTCGAAAAAACTCCGCGCCACGACGGCCCGCCGCTCTCTCGGTGGGCCCGACGAGATGGATTACGAGGAGATGTCCGAGCCGAACATGAAATTGTCGCGCGCGTTGCTCATCGTGCTCGTGCTCCACGTGGTCGCCGTCGCCGGGATTATCGCTTTCAACACGATCAAGAGCCGGCAGGGGGCCGTGCCGCCGGTCTCGACGGCGAAAACGACTGCGCAGAAAACGGCAGCGCCAAATGTTGTTCGTTCGGAGACGTCAAAGGCGAAAGAGGAAGCACCAAAGCCAGCGGTGAAGGAAGAGCGGAAAGCGATTCCGGTTAAATCGACCGACGAGAACGCCCCGAAAGCTACGGAGACCAGCAAGAAAACCTACGTCGTCGCGAAAGGAGACACGCCGGTGTCGATCGCGAAGAAATTTAAGATCACGTCCGGCCAATTGTTGACCGCGAACAACATCGAGGACGCGCACAAATTGAAGATCGGCCAGAAGCTCGTGATCCCCGCGCCGAAGGAGAAGAGCGTTTCAAAGGAAAAGAGCGCGCCGAAGCAACAGAAAAAATCGAAGAAGGCCGAATGATACCGGATGATTGCAAGCGGAGTTTTCAGAACCTGACGGCTTTAAGCCGTCAAGTCTTTTGCGGTGGAGTCAAGTTTAAATCGTCATCCCGAGCAAGGCGAAGCGAAATCGAGGGACCCCGTTTGACGTCGTTTGGCGTTACACGGGATTTTTCGACTGATGCTCGGGATAACAGCTTCGGAGACGCGCATCGAATGCATCGCAGGAAAGGGCGCGTGCAGAACCTGACGGCTTTAAGCCGTCAAGTCTTTTGCGGTGGAGTCAAGTTTAAATCGTCATCCCGAGCAAGGCGAAGCGAAATCGAGGGACCCCGTTTGACGTCGTTTGGCGTTACACGGGATTTTT
>DASQPH010000125.1:0-141974 GCA_035644055.1 Chthoniobacterales bacterium | reverse complement strand
CAGGCTGATAAGCGTGTGAATGATGGTGTAGATGGTTAGGAACATGATAGGTCTCCGGTTTAGCTTTTTTCTCTATGATTTCACGAAGGCGAGCAGGTCGGCGTTGATAGTAGCGGCTTCAGTAGTGGGCAAGTCGTGGCTGACACCGGCCAACCTTCGCTGAAGAAGATGGGCTGTCCGCTGCCCCAGTCCTTGTAGTAGAGTTGGATGTCAGCTCCATTTTCTTTTCCGACTGTAATGTAGGACATGATCAAATCCTCGGTTTAATTACATAGAGATGTGTCGCCCGTGGCAGCAATACCAAACGGCATCTTGCCGGTCCGGCTTCGGCGTGTCACGCATCTTTCGCGAGGCTAAGGGCTCAGTCTGTGAATCGCGACCCAGGCGAAGTGGAAATTAGAGAGTAGGAAGTAGCCGCCTTCGCCAAGGCTACGGCGTGCCGGGGGGCGACGGGCGAAGCGAGGATGGCGGATAGAGGATGGTGAATGGCGGGGACAAACGGGGCAGTTGTTGCACTACGGCGTTGGGTAGTCCCAAACATCGGGCGGCAGCTTATCCTTGAGCGATGCATACATGGCGTCACGGAACAGTTTCACCGCCGGATACGGCCGAAGAGCAATAGTGCGCTCCATGATCAGTCCCTGCTCGTTGTCCACGATGACCTCCAAGCTCTCGATCTTGTGGCCATCCATGGTCCCGACCCAGCGCAAGAAGGTGGTGCGCTCATCGAGCTTAAATTCGGCTGTATAGGTACCGGAACCACGCGTAGAGCTCGATTGGGCGAAAATCGCCGCGATGACTTCACGCCCCTCGATCGGCCGTACTAGGAACGGACTGTTGAATACGATGTTTTCGGCAAGCAACTCGCTCACCTGGGCGGGGGTGGCCTTACCAGATTCTCGTAGTTTACGCAAAGGATGCATTGTGATTTCTCCTATACGGATGGCGGCCCGTTAGCAAGCCGGATTCGAATGGAAGCACGGCCCGCGCTGTGGCCTATTTGTCGAGGGGAGTGCTTGGAGGTGCCGGGAATCGACCAGACATTCAGTATTCCGGCTCAGAACGGATTTCGTGATTTCAAATTAGGACACTACCCGGGTCAAGCGGTCCTTGACTCGCCAATGCGCGCCGTCCTAGTCTCGTTTATTAGATACAAATGCGAAGCCAACGCTTCGCGGTTCGCCCTGACAGGGTGACCGGGTTTCCGGACGAGCCTCTTTCAACTCAACAAGAAAGGCTGTCATGAAAAAAGCGCTTCCCATTATCGTCATTCTGCTCGGATTCACCTCGTCTTCCTGGTCGCAGAGTCCATCGCCAGCCACTTCAGGCGCCGCGGCGTCGGAAGATAAATCGATCCGGCCTTTCACCGTCCCGATCGTACCTCAGGCGGCGCTCGATGATCTGCGCCGGCGCATTGCGGCCACGCGTTGGCCGGAAAAAGAAACCGTCGCAGATCAAACGCAGGGCGTGCAGCTCGCCACGATGCAGAAACTCGCCAGCTATTGGGGGAAGGATTACGACTGGCGTAAGTGCGAGGCGAAACTGAAAGCGCTGCCGAACTTCATCACGACGATCGATGGGCTGGACATTCATTTCATTCACGTTCGGTCGAAGAACCCCAAGGCGCTGCCGATGATCATCACCCACGGGTGGCCCGGCTCGATCGTCGAACAATTGAAGATCATTGATCCGCTGACGAATCCCACGGCGCATGGCGGGAAGGCAGAGGACGCGTTCGATGTCATCGTTCCATCGATACCAGGCTACGGGTTTTCCGGGAAACCGACCGTGACCGGTTGGGACCCGCAACACATCGCACGCGCCTGGATCGTGCTGATGAAACGTCTCGGGTACACGAAATACGTAGCCCAAGGTGGTGACTGGGGCGCAGTCATAACCGATCAAATGGGCCTGCAGGCACCTCCGGAGTTGGTCGGCATTCACACCAACATGCCCGGCATCTTTCCAGCCGACATTGATGCGGCCGCCTTTTCCGGCAAGCCGGCGCCATCGGGTCTCTCAGCCGACGAGAAAATCGCTTACGACCGTCTGCAGTTCGTTTATCAAAAGGGAATCGCCTACGGGTTCCAGATGGGGCTGCGACCGCAAACACTATACGGAATCGCGGACTCACCCGTCGGTCTGGCGGCTTATTTCCTTGATCACGACGCACGCAGCTATGAAATGATTGCACGCGTTTTTGACGGCAAGCCCGAAGGCCTTACGCGCGACGACATCCTCGACAACATCACGATCACCTGGTTGACGAACACGGCGCTTTCTGGCGCCCGTCTCTATTGGGAGTATTGGGGCAAAGGGTATTTCAATGCCAAAGGCGTCTCCATCCCGGTTGCCGTGAGCGTCTTTCCTGACGAGCTCTATCCAGCTCCGCGGAGTTGGACAGAAAAAGCCTATCCCAAGCTCATCCATTACAACAAGCTCGACAAAGGCGGGCACTTTGCGGCTTGGGAGCAACCGGAGCTACTCGTTGGCGAGCTGCGCACGGCATTCAAAACGCTGCGCTGAACAAAGCGTTGCGCGGACTGACGCGCCTCGCAGTTATCGGTTATTTTATTAATGGTTGTTGGTTCTTATAGGACGGATTTGTAGGGGACCGCTCCGGTTGCCGGGCTTTTCGAGAATAGCCCAGCGCTAAAGCGCTGGGCTATGGTCAGGGGAAGAAGACAAGAAGCAAAATTGCGAATGGCGAATGCGGAGAGGAGTCATCGAACAAAAGAAAACAAAGAAAGCGAAGATTGAGTTTAAGGACTTCGTTACCTTCTGTTAGGATCCATTCTGGGTCCGCAAGGGGCGGAAGACTCTTTCGTCCCGCATTGCGGGACTCGATCATTGGGAGCGCGGTTGTCCCAGCGCTAAAGCGCTGGGCTATTTTCAGGGAATTGTAGGCCGACCGCTCCGGTTGGCATGATTCGACATGGCAGGCGATGCGCCCGCCCTACAATCAAAAGGGAGCAATTGTCCCAGCGCTAAAGCGCTGGGCTATTATCAGACGAGAAAAGAGGCAAAACGCCGAACCCCGTAAAGAAGACGGGGCAGGCTGCCCAACGCCCAATATCGAAGTCAGACTGAGACGGGCGACTGCGGCCGGATCGAGCGGGTTCCTTTGGCCAGCAGCCAAAGGGCAAGGGAAGCTTCGCCGAAGAAGCAGGGGAGGATGATCCAGGGCGAGAGAAGGTGCGCCAGCGCCGGCGCGATGAGGCCAGACAAGCTGCTGATAAAGTAGCAAATGCCGGCCACAAGCATCAGCACTCCGATCGCTTTCGGAACGAGCGGCGAACGCAGGATGGCGGTTCCGATGGCAGCGCAAAATCCGGAGAAGAAGAATAAGGCGAAACCAAAGCCGGTTTCAGACAAACGGATGGCAAGATAGGCTAACTCCTGCCGCTGTGCTTCGCCGACCGCGGCCAACGCGCTCCGGGAGCCAGCCATAACGAACGGAAGATAGAGCGGAACCAGAGCTGCGGCTTCGATGGCGACAGATACCAGACCAAACGCGAGTGCGAGCAAGGCGAGAATGGGCTGGACCGGTTTAAAAATCATGTAAAGGAGCAGGTTCGTCGCGATGGCGGGGCCGGCGAGATAGATGAGATGAACGGTGATGCCCCAACGCCAAAGCGATTCATGGGCGACAATGGCGGCTGCTGTTGCGGCGGCGTCCCCGTTGACGGTGAGAGAGTCCTGGATGATCCCGGCGAAGAGGCCGCCGGCTATGACAATCAGGTAGAGCGCGCCGGCAATCCTTGCGAGGTGAGGCCTTGATGTTGCGTCGTTCGCGACGCGAGCCAGTGATGGCGATGATTCGGAGATCGGCGTCACCTTGCGGACCTTATCTTTGCGAATACGAAGCGTCGAGCGGACAAAATTGCGTCGTTGAAAGCGTGCGAATAAAATGGCTTCGCGCGAGCGGTGCATGTCGGAGGTCAGAAGACGGAAGTCAGCGATAATAGCCCAGCGTTTTAACGCTGGGGGAAGTGAAGCGTCGCCCCGATTCGAGTCCCCTGAGGGACGGAAGAGTTCTTTCGTCCCGCATTGCGGGACTCGACCGGATATGGGGAATGGTTGTCCCAGCGCTGAAGCACTGGGCTATTATCAGAAAAGGAAAACGACATCGTGATGCCGGGCTTCCTGCGCTAAAGCGCTGGGCTACTATTTAGGGGAAGAGAAGAAATGCCGAACCCCGTAAAGAAGACGGGGCAGGCTGCCCAAGGTCGAATGTCTGTCGGCATGAGTTACTCTCGCCAAGCAACCGGAAAAGAGGATAATGCGGCTAACGGATGAACTGGGAAGCAATCAGTGCGATTGGTCAGATTGTCGGGGCTGCCGGCGTGATCATTTCGGTGATTTATCTTGCGCAACAGGTGCGGAGTAACGCGCGGCAGACGCGGCTGGCGTCGATGCGCTCGATGTCGGATGCGTTCAATCAGTGGCTCCAGTCGTTGGCGGAGAATGCCGAGTTCGGAGACCTCTACTACAGAGGGATGCGGGATTTCGAGTCAATCCAGGGGCCGGACCTGCCACGCTTCAGCGCCCTCATGGATCATCTCTTTCGGATTTACGAAGACATGTACTACCAGAAGCTCGAGGGTCATCTCGACCTGCGAGTCTGGCGCGGATTCGAGGCGCCCATGCGCGACATCATCGCTTATCCCGGCGCCAAGGCGTGGTGGCAGTCACGGTCGCATTGGTTTAGCCGTGAATTTCAGGAGTTCATCGATGGCCTGGCAAGCGCCGCGGCCCCACCGTCCTTGTATCGCGAGCAAGCAACGGAAGTGGAGAAAGTACGGTCCGCTGAAAATAGCCCAGTGCTTTAGCGCTGGGGATTAAAGGCATCCGAGATCACGAAGTCCCAATAGGGACGGAAAAATCTTTCGTCCCGCCTTGCGGGACTCGGACGCATGTGGGGGACGATTATCCCAGCGCTAAAGCACTGGGCTATTATCAGAAAAGGAAAACGACATCATGATGCCAGGCTTCCAGCGCTGAAGCGCTGGGCTATTTTCAAGGCAAGCGACTGTGGGAGTCGACAATCCCTCGGCAGCGTTCAGAATTAGGGCCCAATGTTCGTCGGACATTACGGCGTTGCGTTCGCGGTCAAAACCGAGCGAAACCAGATCCCGCTTTGGGTTTTATTTCTAGCAGTGCAGTGGCTGGATTGTTTGTGGGCGCCATTTGTTCTGGCAGGGATCGAGAAGATGCGTGTCGTGCCTGGCATCACCGCGACTAATGCGCTCGACCTTTATTACATGCCTTACACGCACAGTCTGGTCGGCGCGCTTTTTTGGTCGGCGGTGGCGTTTGCATTTTACAAGATCGGGCGGCGTAACGCTGTCTCGATCACCGCGGCCATGCTCGTGGGGTTTGCCGTTTTCTCGCACTGGCTTCTCGATTTGATCGTTCATCGACCCGACCTCGCGATTTATGACGACACCTTGAAAGTCGGCTTCGGTCTCTGGAACTACAGA
Source organism: Chthoniobacterales bacterium (assembly GCA_035644055.1). GTDB lineage: Bacteria > Verrucomicrobiota > Verrucomicrobiia > Chthoniobacterales > UBA10450 > AV80. The sequence continues at coordinate 136,491 of DASQPH010000125.1, read as the reverse complement.
GGCATCGAATTCGGTTTGGAGATCGGAATTCTTCTCGTCGGCGCGATGATTTATTTGAAACGAAACAGGGCGATCGCGCGCAGGATCGGCGTTATCGTCTTTACGGCCGTGCTGGTATTGATTCAAACCGGCAGCACCTTCATGCGGCGGCCGCCCTCTTCCGATCGCGCTTTTGCCGTAACAGCGCTTGTCTTCTATAGTGTGTTCGCAGCGATCGCGTTCCTTCTTGAGAAGCGACGCGCCATGGGACACCTACCGCCAGACGGCGCTACTCGCCCATAACTTTCACGAGGGCGCGTTGGAAAATAAACAGGCTCGCGACCGACAACCCTACGAAGGCCGAGACAATAAGGATGCCGAATTGCCAGGCGGGAGTCGCAACATGCTCATGCTGGCCTCCGATACTGGTCTCAAAAAGCGCGCGTCGCATGGCGTCAGGCGGAAGCTGGACAAAACCCGAGAGCGGCTTGTCGAGTTCCTCAATCATGAATATACCGCCCGCCACGGCGATGGAACAAAGAAATAACGCGACGATCGTGGTGGTATTTGCCGGGGCGAAGAGTCCGAAGCTCGCGAAGACAATCGCCAGCCAGAAGATGAGCAGAACCAAAAAGGGAACCGGGATGCTATGACTGCCGCGTGTTTCCAGCGCCCATCGGGCTTCAATCATCGTGCTCGACAATTTCAGGCACAGTGTGCGCAGATAGGTTTGCCTTTCACCAACTGGCTGGAGCGCCAGCAACGCTTCCTGAACGTCCTCGAGCATCTCGATCGTTTGCTCGCTTGAGGGATTGGTCCGTCCCTTTTCCGGAAAAAGCTGTTTGGTCTTCGCAATGGCCCATTCGCGCAGCTTCGTGCGGGCATCAGCGGCTTCCGGCCCGTAGCGGCGAAGGTTGCGGTCCATCCTGATAAGTTGCAGGGATAATTCGCGGACTTCTTCGGAGCGCGCGGAAAACGAAATGTTCGCCGCCGTGATCATCAATCCAAGAACCAAGGCCGACAAGGTGCCCAGCACCGCGACCGACACTGTGACCGCGCCCTGTGTTTCCTTGCTGAGATGACGGCCGGGAAGGCGGTGAGCCGCAAAAAGACCGATCAGCGCGCCGCCGAAAATGGCGGCGAATGAAATCAGCCCAATAACTAGGTGGCTCATTTGGCGAACCTGTCGTTCGTTGCAAACTGACAGAAAACAGCAAGAGAACGTCGGGAAGCCATCGGACTTTAGCAGTACTAGAGCATTCGAGATGTTGCTCAGCTGCAAATCGCGTTGAATACGACGAATGCGGGTGCTATGCCACGTTAGTGCGCAGGCTGTTGCCCACGAAAATCGCCTTCACGGCGGCGCTCATGACTTTCGCCAACAGTGCGGCGCTGAGTGGAGAATGCGATATCTCGGGATCGAAGATCTATTACGAGGAATCTGGCTCCGGGTCGGCTATTGTTCTCCTCCACGATGGCTTGCTTGACTCCGCCTCGTGGGATGAAGTCTGGCGGCCGCTCGCAAGGAACTATCACGTGATTCGGTATGATCGGCGCGGTTACGGCCGCTCTGATCCAGCGACAAGCCCGTTTTCGCCTGCGGAAGACCTGGCAAAACTGCTGAGGCACTTGAAGGTGGAACACGCGCTCATTGCCGGTAGCTCATCGGGCGGGGCACTGGCGATCGATTTCGCGATCAAGCATCCGGAGATGATCGATGGTTTGTTCCTTATCGGTCCGGTGTTGCACGGGATGGAGTACAGCGCCGAGTTTCGGGCGAGAGCGAATCGCAACAACCAACCGATGGAACGCGACGATGTTCGAGCGATGGCGCGGAACTGGTCGCAGGATCGGTTTCTAATCGCGGGCGCGAACGAGAACGCGCGCCAGAAGGTTTATGAGCACCTCCTCGCGAACGCCGATAAGCTAGAGAAATACGACAGCGGCCTCGAAGAAAAACTCTTGCCGCCAGCAAGCAAACGACTCGTCGAGATCAAAGCGTCAACTGTGATCCTGGAGGGCGACCACGACATCGCGGACGTGCACGCGCACTGCGATGCCATCAAAGCTGGCATTTCGGGATCGAAGCGAATTGTGGTGAATGAAGCCGGTCATCTCATTCAGCTCGAGAAACCGGATGAGGTCGTGACGAGATTGGAGAATTTTGTCGAGCAGTCGGCGCACCGATAAATTGTAGGGCAACCGCTCCGGTTGCCATCGTATTACGGCAGGCGGAGCGCCTGCCCTACAATTCGGAGGGGGACTCCGCGGTTTTGCACCGGGTAAAAAGCAGGTAGTCGAGGGAGAAGAAGAAAACGTCGAACGCCCAACGCCCAATATCGAAGTCAGAAGAGTGCGATCACGGAATCGCTTGGCAGTTAGTCGGTTGTCTGATGGGATGGCGAACTATGGCGAACAAATTCATTGTAGCAGTTGCAGCGATAACCCTCAGCGGCATCGGAGCGCTCGTTGCGCAGGAGAAGCCGGCCGAAGCGAATCTCGTGATCGACAAGAAGACTTACCAACTGACGCAGGCGGTAGCTTTTGAAACGACGATCGATAACGAGGAGGCGATCGCCGTGGTCCTGAGCCGGCAGCCGGTTCGCGGCGAGAAGATCAAGGAAGCGAAAGAGAACGACAAGCAAAGTGGGGACACGGATTTCGGTCGACCATTCCTCAAGCTGGTTTTCAAGAAGACCGGGGAATTGAAACATTGGAGTGCGGCAGCCGGCGGCACCACGCTTGGACGGCATAGCGACAAAGCGGCGGGAGAGATCCATGTCCAGAATGGGCGCGCGACCGGCAAGGCGAGTCAGCCGCTCGAAACGGACAGCATGTTTCCCAGCAGCTTCGATGTTCGCTTCGACACGAAGTTGGTGAAAGCGAGCGAAGAGCTCCCCGCAGCAACCCCGAAAAAACCGCCCGGTCCCGCCGCGAACGTGAAACCAATAGTATCCGGCGTTTTCAAAGGCAACGGCAAAGAAGCGAAGATCGAATTTGTGTCCGCGCATTGGACGGGGCCGTTCAGTGGAAAGACCGGCATCCTCCTGGTGTTTACTGAGAAGGATCATTCCAAGGATAAGAAGCCGGACTTCAATGCTTCCTTTGGCAAGTATGGCAGCGCGCTGGTGATCTCGACGCATGAAGATGGAAGTATCTATGGCTGCCAGGTCGCGCACAGCGCGCACAAACACCAGGGCTTTAGCTCAGTTGGCAATATCGAGACGGCCGACTTCAGTTTCGCGGATGGGAAAATCGAAGGAGAAATAACGACCAACGGGCAGATCGAAACCTTCGGCGACACCTGGGAGGTGAAGCTGAAATTTGTCGCCCCATTAGGTGAAATCCCGAAGGAGTTTCAAATCCCCGAGTCCAAGAAAGAAGAAAAGCCCGCCAGCACACCTAACGACAAGCCTGCAAAAAAGGACGCAGCTACTGACGATAATGATGACGACGACGCGACCGCTGCCCAGCCGAAGGGCGGGGGACTGAATGTGAAGGAGCTTGCGTTGACGAAAGATGCAGCCGACGTCGAATACAAGCAGGTCGTAGAACATGTTCTCTTCAAGAGTAAGTCCGATGTTAAAACCGCTTGTGCCGAGTTGTCCGCGAATCTCAAAACTCAGGGTTGGACGATCGACGGCGCCGACATGATTCAGCCGCAATCCTCGATCCTGAAAAGAAAACGTGGCCCGGGGAAGTTAACTATTTTCGTAAAGCCGGCGCCGAGCGGAAGCCAAGTCCAGATGTTCACCGAGGGGCTTTCCTGGTAACTGTAGCGGCGGTCTATGACCGCTGGACGGTGCGGCCCGTCTCCGATACTCAATTGTTGTTTCTTCAGCGATCAAACGAATGAAACGCGTTGCGATTGTTTTTGCTGCTTCCTTACCACTTTTCCTGGGCGCAACCGATGCACAATCCGCCCGCGGGCCCGGCACCCTGGATGATCTGAAAAACCTGGAGATCAGTTGCTTCGTGCCAGCCTGGCTGCCGAAAGGTTTCAAGGTTAAACGGGTGCGGGTTTCCTATGACGAACCCGGTCCCGATGAGGGAGGAGGTCGTTACCATCTTTACAACATCGAGTACGCCAGCGACCGGAACCAAACTTTCTCGATCGATTCCGCCCGGGAAGGCATTGGCGACCGCAACCTCCTCGATACCGACGACAGTGAAGACGCCGAGATTCCATCGCCTCTTGGACGGATGTTCATTATCTTCACACCGAAAGGAAAGGAAGGCCGCAAAACGGAAATAAAATCAAACTGGACCAGCGACGCGAACATGATCCGCGAGAAAGCGAAGGATCCGCTTGTTCATCCAAACCTCGGCCGTTACCACGGCTTTAGCGCCAGTGGGATTACGGTAGCTGAGTTCGAAAAAATAATTCAGTCGCTCAAGCCGGTCCGCTGAGCGAACACGACAAGAAATGCGATTGAATATCCTAAGATTTACGATGGCCATTCTGTGCACCGGCGCGCTGATGCCGTCTAGTAATGGGGCCGACAACGAAAGGGCCAGGGTCGAAAAGAACGTAGAGGAAGCCGTGCGGCCGGTGATGAAGAAGTTCGCTCTTCCCAGCATGGCAGTGGGGGTCGTTCTCAACGGGGAGACTTACGTTTTCAATTATGGCGTGACGTCGAAAGCGACCGGGAAGCCAGTCGACAACGACACGCTATTCGAGATCGGATCGGTGAGTAAAACGTTCACCGCGACGGTGGCGTCCTATGCGCAGGTTAACGGCCAGCTGTTGCTCTCGGATAGCGTGACCAAATATCTTCCGGTCTTGCACGGCAGCGCCTTCGATAACCTGACGTTGCTCTATCTGGGAACACACATGTCGGGCGGTCTGCCGTTGCAAGTACCGGACGAGGTCAAGAATGACGAGCAACTCATGGAATACTTCAAAAAGTGGAAGCCAACCTACACTCCCGGGACGTATCGGACCTACTCGAACCCAAGTATCGGGCTGCTCGGTCTAATCACGGCCAGGAGTATGAAAGAGGACTTCGCCGCGTTAATGGAAGGCAAACTGTTTCCGGCCCTGGGCCTGAAAAACAGCTATATCAATGTCCCCAGCGCGCAGATGGATCATTATGCGCAAGGATACACCGATAAGGACGAGCCTATCAGGATGACGCCGGGAGTCCTGGGCGAAGAAGCATACGGCGTCAGGACGACAGCTGGCGACATGGCCCGTTTTGTTGCCGCCAACATGAAGCTCGTTAGTCTGGATGCAAGGTGGCAGCGTGCCATCACGGATACCCACATCGGATACTATCGGATTGGTGCAATGACGCAGGACCTGATCTGGGAACAGTATTCCTGTCCGGCGGCGTCAAAGGAGCTGTTGTGGGGGAACTCGGCTGAAGTCAGCTACAAAGCCAATGCCGCGGAGAAGATTGATCCACCATCCCCGCCGACGGATGACGTCTTAATTAACAAGACAGGGTCGACCAACGGATTTGGGACCTACGTCGCCTTCGTTCCTGCGAAGAAAACTGGCGTTGTCCTGCTAGCTAACAAGCGTTACCCAAATGATGCCCGAGTGATCCTGATCCAGGAAATCTTGAAGGGGCTAATAAAGTAAGAATTAAGAAACGTCGCGTTCCTATCAAAAACTGAGTCCGGTCTTTTGCACTTCCTGATAGGGCAGCAGCCAGACTAAAGATTCATCGTGTAGATCGACGACCTGGATGCGGTTGCCCCATGGATCGCGAAAATCGCAGCGGAACGGCGGGATTAGTTTGATCTTATACTTGGTCGTTAGCTTCTCGCGGATCTCGTCGATCTGTGATTCGTCGCGCACCATGATTCCAAAATGCTTCCCGCTGTCCGGCTGCACTTTTTTCGTTTCGAACATGGCGAGGAACTGATGCTGACCGAGCTTGAAGAAGGCGTCACCTTCGCCTTCGTCGAGTTGCTCGAGGTTGAACACATCCTTGTAAAACGCGACCGCTTTCTTTACGTCGCCGACTTCGATCGCGACGTGGTTACAACCGTAAACCTGAACAGCCATGGTGGAGACAATACAAAGGAAGGATCAAGAAGGAAGAATTAAGAAATGGGATCATGTGTCTTCGAGCACGTCGACGATCTTCTTAACTATGTTCCAATTACGGTTTGTCGCAGGAACGCCGAGCAGCTTTTCGATCTTGCCGAGATAACCGATCGCTTTCATTTCGCGGCGGTAAATGCCGAGAACAAAACGTCCTTGAATCGCGATGATCTTGGCGATCCAGTCGGCATCAGCAGGCAGACACAGTGGAAGAGGAGGCCGTTTGTGAAGCGGTTTATGCATCACGTTCACGAACCGCGTGAAGTTCGGACCCGACGGCTCGTTCGCGAATGGATCTTTGGCGGCAAGTTTCAGTAGATCGCGCGCGGGACAAATCATGATCTCGCATTTGAACGACAGCCGGCGGGCGATCGCCGCGCGGAGCGTGGATTCGCTGACGTTCTTGCGGACCACGAACGTTCCGACCGCGCCGATATTCACGACATCGAACCTGGCGAGTTTTTTCGCGATCTCCGCCGGCCGACAGCGATTGGCAGTGCCGACGTTCACAGCGCGGAGAAAAATAACGGAAGGCATGGGGAAAGTAGAAAGTAGAAAGGCTTAAGTAGAAAGTGTAGAAATCGGATATTGGAAGTCGGCAGTCCGACTTAAAATCGCGTGCGACTGCTTCAGGCATTCCGGGTTCAACCAATATGAAAGCGCTTTTGATTTCGCTCGGGGTGATGTGGTCAATGCTGTCGGGCGCGCTCGGAGAAAATTACGATCCGCTGACGGTGGATCCGAAGTTTCAGGCGGAGACGCGTGAACTCACGGCCCACGATGCGCGGCGGAATCGCGATATTCCGGTCCGGATTTATCTGCCGGCGAACGAGAAGCCGGCGCCGGTGGTGTTGTTCAGTCATGGGCTGGGTGGGTCGCGTGCCGGCAGCAAATTCCTCGGCGAACATTGGGCGGCGCGCGGTTACATCGTGGTCTTTCTTCAACACGCGGGCAGCGATGATGCGGTCTGGCGAGACGTGGCGCCGAAAGAACGGCTGGATGCTTTGCGCGAAGCGGCGTCGCTCGAGAACTTCCTCTTGCGAGTCAAGGACGTGCCGGCGGTTCTGGATCAGCTGGAAACTTGGAATGCGAGCGGGCCGCTGGCCGGGAGAATGGATCTCACCAAGATCGGCATGTCGGGCCATTCCTTTGGCGCGGTGACGACGGAAGCCGTGAGCGGCGAGACTTTCCCCACGACGGGAAAGAAACTGAACGATTCGCGCATTCGCGCCGCGGTTATTTTGAGCCCGAGCACTCCAAAATCGGCGAGCGCGGAAAAAGCATTCGGCAACGTAACCATTCCCTGGTTGCTGATGACGGGAACGAAAGACGTCACGTTTGTCGGAGACGCCGACCTGGAATCGCGGCTGGGTGTTTATCCCGCGCTGCGAGGCGCGCCGAAGTATCAAGTAGTGTTGGACAAAGCGGAGCATTCGGCTTTTACCGATCGCGCCTTGCCGGGCGATCGCGAGACGCGTAATCCGAGTCACCACCGCGCGATCGTCGCGCTTTCGACGGCGTTTTGGGATGCGTATCTGCGCGGCGACAAAAATGCGCTGGCGTGGTTGAATGGCGCCGGACCGGGCACCGTGCTCGAACCGGCGGACGACTGGAAAGCGGCGCCGTAATCCTCGCGCCGTGCGGTCAGTTTTACGGACGCTCCTCGAACTTCAGCGCGACGCCGTTTAGACAATAGCGCAATCCGGTCGGCGCCGGGCCATCGTCGAAAACATGACCGAGATGAGCGCCGCAACGCGAGCAAAGGACTTCATCGCGCTCCATGCCGAAACTGTCGTCTTTCACGATCGTGATGATCCCCGGGATAAACGGTTTGGTGAAACTGGGCCAGCCGGTGCCGGATTCGAACTTCGCGTCGCTCGCGAACAGCGGCGCATTGCATCCGGCGCAATGGAAAACGCCGCGACGATGTTCCGTCAGCAGGACGGAGGAACACGCGCGCTCGGTCGAGTGGCCACGGAGAATTGCGTATTGCTCCGGCGTTAACTGTTTTTTCCATTCCGCGTCCGACTTTTCCACTTTCGGAACGGGCGCGAGATCTTCGGCGGTTGGTTTCAATGGTTCCATATTTTTGACTGCGACCGTGCGCGGTTCCTGGGCATGCGGTTGCCGCGCAAAATAAAGAATCCCCACGGCGATTGCCGCAAAAATAATCACGATCCTGATTGCCGGGCCTTTCATATGCAGTTCTCCCCAAGAGACAGCGGCGGCATGGTTGTGTTCAATAAAGGGCGCCGTGAAAAAACTGCAGGCAAGTAATTAAGCAAAAAAATCTTTGCCATTGACCGAATAAACTGCGAGCGAAATGGTCAAATACTATATGAAAAGAAAACTTCTGATTCTTTTGGCAGCCGTTGCGGCAGTTGCCACTCCGATGGTGGAGCAGGCGCAAGCGATAAGCTTCGAAATCGCGGTGGGCGATCGGCCGTATTATCATGGTGGCGGATACTGGAACGAAGGATATTACTGGGTCTGGGTGCCCGGTCACTATAGCCATCGCTGGGGCCGTTGGGTCCCGGGGCATTATGCCCAGCGCGGCGCTTACAATCGCGCCTACGCTCGGACCCATTACCGCCACCATCGGGTCTGGGTTAACGACCGCGATTGGCGCTAACTAAATAGTTCGACAGTAAAAATGCTTGAGGAGCCGGCTCCGTCATGGGGCCGGCTCCCGCATTTTAACCCGGGACGCACTACCGTCAGCGTGATCCCCCGCATGGTCGCCGCCGGGTAAAACCGGGGATTGCAACAGACGGGACAACTGTTTATAACGGAGTCGACCCGTCTTAACAAAATCGCACGAGCAGCGGCCGGCGAGATGGAAGGGAAGGCAGCTTACGACTGCCTCGAGGGCGAAGGGACTGACCGACTGCTCGAGTCAACCCATCAAACCACCATGAAAACTCTCGTCAAACATCGGCCGCAAACCCCTCCTGTTCCGCATTTCATCCCGGCATTCGCGCTGGGGTGCATCTTGATTTTCGTCCTTGGCGTTGCCCGGGCCGACGAAACGTGTTCTTCGCCGTACCTGGCGCGCATCGATGGTCAGGAGGAATTTGTTTATGTCTGGACGTTAGGCGTAGAAGGGATGGGCGACGGCTCGGACAAGCTGGTCACGGTTGATGTAAGACCCAGCTCGGCCTCCTACGGCAAGATCGTCAACAGCTCTTCCGTTCCTGGGCGCAACGAAGCGCACCATGGCGGATTCACCGACGATCGGCGCCAACTTTGGCTGGCCGGGCTCGACACCAGCCGCGTGTTTGTTTTCGACGTCCACACCGATCCGGCGAATCCGAAGTTGATCAAGACAATCGACAATTTCGCTGAAGCCACCGGCGGCGCGACCGGACCGCATGGCGCGTATGCGTTGCCAGGCCGTGTTCTTATTCCGTGCCTCTCCAACGCGAAGGATAAGGGCGGCCGGACGGCGTTAGTCGAATACGGGAACGACGGTAACTTCATCGCGACTCATTGGCTGCCGACAAAGGAGGACGCGCGGGGCGCCGCGGACGGAAATTTTGCGGACGGCTACGGCTATGATGCGCGGGTTCTGCCGCGAAAGAACGCGCTGCTCACTTCATCGTTCACCGGCTGGAATAATTACACGATGGATTTCGGCAAATTAACCAGCGATCCCGAAGCGATGAAGCATTTCGGTCAAACCATGGTGATGTGGGATTTTCACGCTCGTCAGCCGAAGAAAGTTTTTCAAGTGCCGGGCGCGCCGCTCGAAATCCGCTGGGCCTGGGGCGACAAGCATAACTACGCGTTTACCGCGACCGCGCTGGGCTCGAAGATCTGGCTCGTGTATGCGGACGATCGGGGGGAGTGGCAGGCGAAGGAAGTCGCACCCATCAGCGATGTGAAAGGCGGAGTTCTGCCGGTCGATATCAGCCTGAGCGCCGATGACAAGACGTTGTTTGTCGATTGTTTCGGCGACGGCAAATGTCGCGTCTTTGATGTGTCGGATGCGCAGAAGCCGAAACAGATTTACGAGAAACAAATCGGCCGGCAGGTCAACATGGTTTCGCAGAGCTGGGATGGGAAACGGCTTTATTTCACGAGTTCGCTTCTCGCGCACTGGGACAAACAAGGCGCGGACAACGAGCAATTCCTCCGCGGTTTCGCGTGGGACGGGAAGGAACTGAAACCGAGCTTCGATCTCGATTTCACGGCGCTCAAACTGGGCCGTCCGCACCACATGCTTTTTGGCTCGACGAAGATCGGCGCGAATCGTGCCGTCGCGAGCAAGTAAGGCGCAAACAGTGGGCGCGCCGCGGCGATGAGGAATGTAATCGTATTCGTTCTGTCGACAGTGCTCGCCGCTTTCGGCGCCGACAATCCGGTCTCGCCGGATAGCGATTACGACTACGTTCCGCCGGTGCCGGGCAGCTATTCGTTGCCGATAGTCAAGCTGGCGGGCGATGGCGCTCTGTTCGATTCGGACGGCAAACCAATCAACTTGCGGGACCTCACCCATGGGCGCATCACGGTTTTGAGTTTCATCTATACTCGGTGCGCGGCGGGCAAAGCTTGTCCTTACGCAACCAGTGTCCTGGGGCGGCTTCATATTCTCAGCGCAGAAGACGAGACCCTGGCCGCGAACCTGCGTCTCGTCAGCCTGAGCTTCGATCCTGAATATGACACGCCGCAGCGCCTCGCCGCTTATTCGGAGTGTGTCCGCGAAGTAAAATCGGGCTGCGAATGGCGTTTCACTACGGCGAGGTCGCGCGCGGACTTGGAATCCATCCTCGCTGCCTATGGCCAGGCCGTGGACAAGAGAGCCAATCTCGCCGATCCCCAGGGTCCGCTCTCCCACGTCTTGCGCGTGTTTCTCACCGATCGCGCCGGTCGGGTCCGGAACATCTACAGTTCAGGCACACTCGATCCTCGTCTTGTGCTCGCCGATGTGAAGACGCTTTTGTTGGAAGAGGCGAAGCTTTCCCAAAAATAGGTCGCGACTGACGGCGACGTTTGGCGAATACCGCGGCGCTGCTAGAGTGACGCGATGACGCCGGAAGAAGAAGACGAACGGTTTTATCGGGACACAGAGGCAATCGCGTTTCCGAAGTTGACGGATGAACAGCTCGCGCTGCTCGAGCCACTCGGGACACGCCGCAAACTAAAGCGCGGCGATTATGTTTTGAAGGCCGGCCAGCGCGAATTCCCGCTGACGGTTATGCTCCAGGGCGAGATCGAAGCATTCGAAACCCGCGACGGCACGGAACAGATTCTCGCGACCGCCGGTCCGCGCGATTTTCTCGGCGACGTTTCCATGCTTCAGGGAACTTCGGCGTTGGCGAGCGCGCGGATAAAATCGGATGAAGGCGAAGTGCTGCAAGTCCCCGCGCCGGAATTGCGACGCGCGCTGGCGGAAATACCGAAAATCGGCGAGCCGATCGTGAACGCGCTCATCATGCGCCGGCTCCGGTTGAAGCGCGACAAGGAGTTCGCCGGTCTGCGCATTCTGGCCGAAGCCGATTCGCGGGAAGGCCGGCAGCTCGATGATTTTCTGGATAAGAACCACATCCCGCATCGGCTGATTGACGTGAAGAGCGAGCAGGGGATTGCCCTCGCCGGCCGATTGCATTTGTCCGATCTGGATTTGCCCGCGCTAATCACTCCGACCGGCGCGCCGCTGCGCCGGCCTTCTCTGCGCGAGGTAGCGCAGGTCGCCGGACTGCTCCGCCCGCTCGCGGCAGATGATGAGGAGGAAATTCGATGCGATCTCGTGATCGTCGGTGCGGGCCCGGCTGGATTAGCGGCGGCGGTGTATGCGACCTCGGAGGGTTTGAATACGGTCGTGCTGGAAAGCTACGCGACGGGTGGTCAGGCAGGGTCTTCATCGTTGATCGAAAACTTTTTCGGTTTTCCCACCGGCATTAGCGGCGGCGACCTCACCTGGCGCGCGCAACTGCAGGCTTATCGGTTCGGCGCAAAATTTTCCACGCCGTCGCAGGCGCTCACTTTGATTTACCACCCGGAAAAAGCATATCGCGTTAGTTTGCAGATAGAAGGTTGTCCGGCGTTGCTCTGCGCGAAGTCGGTCGTGATCGCGACCGGTGCGCACTACAACCGGCTTGAGGCCGAAGGTCGCAGCCGCTTCGAGGGCGTCGGAGTTTATTACGCGGCGACCGCGCTCGAAGGCCGGCTCTGTCGTGGCGCCACCGTGATTGTGGTCGGCGGCGGAAATTCGGCCGGCCAGGCGGCGATGTTTTTGTCCGAAGGCGCCGCGAAAGTGCTGCTGGTGATTCGCGGCAACGATCTTTCCCAAAGCATGTCCTCCTATTTATCGCGGCGCGTTCTCGCTCGGGAAAACATCGAGCTTGTTCCGCACACCATAATTCGGCGGATGATGGGCAACGCAGTTCTCGACGCGGCCGAATTGGAAAACACGAAGACAGGCGAGCGCCGCACGGTCGAAACCCCCGCGGTCTTTTCGATGATCGGAGCGACCCCGTGCACGGAGTGGTTGCCACCGGAGATTTTGCGCGACAAAAAAGGTTTCATCGAAACCGGTGCGCTCGTTTCCGATACGCCGCTCTGGAAGCAGTCGACTCGGGCACCGGTCGCGCTGGAAACAAGTTTGCCGGGAGTTTTCGCCGTTGGCGATGTTCGTTCCGGCTCGGTTAAACGTTGCGCGGCCGCGGTCGGTGAGGGGAGCATGGCCATAGCCGGCGTGCACGAAGCGCTGAAAGAGAAACAATCATGAACGCCGGGTCGTGCGCGCACATTGACACCATCGTCGAGGTCAAGCTTCCCGAAGTTTTCGAATGCGAAGAATGCGTGAAGATCGGCGCGCGCTGGGTCCATTTGCGAACGTGCCAGACCTGTAGGGCGACATTGTGCTGCGACGATTCGCCCAACAAACATGCTACGAAACACGCCCACGCTACCGAACATCCGGTGATTGCATCGGCCCAGCCGGGCGAGCGCTGGTTGTATTGCTATCCCGACGACGCGTTCGTCCAATACTGACGCGCCAGCGGTCGGAGGTCAGAAGTCGGAGGTCGATGAACTGATTGGGTGTATAATTGGAAATGTCCGATCCTCGAAACGTTGCGCATGGGAAGAAGGTCGCCCAGGAAAAGCAGCACGAACAAACCAAGTCTGCTGTGGGCGGCAAAAAGAAATCCAGGAAAGCGAAGCAACCCGCCTCGACCGACAATCAACCTTCCGAGAGTACCGCGCCGGAGATAGCGAAGGCCGCCCCGGGTGAGCTGGAACGGTCAGTCGCCGTTCTGTCCAAGCTCAAGGACATGGAGTTTCATTCCCGGGCCAACATTGAAGCGCTCGCGTTACTCACGTTGACGATCGAAGACCAGCTGAAGCACAAAGAGTTCGCCGAACCGATCGGAGCGCTCTACTCGGCACAGGATAATTTCCATTCCAAGATCGCCGCGCTCATCGAGAGTTACGAAGCGAAGTGCGAAAGCCTTAAGCCGCCAGCGTAGAGAACGAGAGGTCGGACGTCAGAGATCAGAGGTCGGACGACCGAAAGTCAGCCCGGCAGTTAAGGCGTGCATCGCCGGTCAGCGGAACGACAATGCGACTCTCCGATGAAACCCAGACTCATCGTTCTGCTCGCACTTTTTCTTTTACGGGCAACAGCGCCGGCCCAGGAAATTGCGAGCGCGGCGACGGTTGCCGACCGCATCGGGCAGACGGTCGAATTTCAGGATGAAGTCAAAGCCGTGTCGTGGTCGCGCTCCACGAATGGCCTCCGCAAATTACTTCCGGTCATCCAACCCGACCCCGACATGACGGCGTGGGTCAACCTCGAAAACGTCTCTCTCGCCGAGAAATTCGCGAACAGGACCGGGCCGTGAGGTCAATCGCAAGTCGAAGGCGGGAACTCAGACTTCGCGGCGCATCGTCACGGTCCCCTCGCGGTCGCTGACAATCTCGAAACCGAAGCGCTCGTAAAGGCGAACGGCGGGATTGTTCGCAGAGGCGCGGATCGAGATCGCGGAGTGGTGTGGGTTCGTTTTCACCAATTGAGTGAGAAGCGCGGCGCCGAGGCCGCGCTTGCGTTGGCCGGATTTGACGGTGAAGGCGAGTTCGGGCGTCGGCTCGCTCGACTCCGCGCGGGCGCTCGCATCTGACCTTGGGATGCGATACCAAACGGCGCCGAGCACTTCGGTCGTGGTTTTGTCCGACACGGCAAAACCGGTGTCGCCTTCACGGCCCCAGCCTTCAACGTAGCGGGCGTACTCCGGCTGCTTGAGGATATCGCGCGACGGCGCGCCTTTGGAAGTCTGGAGCGCTTGATAGAGCATGTCCCAGAGCAGGGGCTCGTCGGACGGAGTAAGGGCGCGAATGACGTAATCCATCGGCGATAGCGTGAAGTTTCAAGATAACCGGCAAAGCAGCCGCGACAAATCAGATTGTCCCGGTGGTAAAGTGCAGTGGACCGGGGAACGTTCTGTCATGCGCGTCTCGGTCGCGACGAACGACAGCTGACGCTGGACGCGATTGCTCGGTGAGCTGAAAAGAGAAGTTGCACTGGCGCGCGGCAAGGGTTGATTCGGCATCGTGAGTGACGCTCGCGAACTCCGTCTGGCGAAACGAATGGCGCGGCTCGGGACCGAGACGGCGTTTGAAGTGTTGGTGAAGGCGCGCGCACTTGAGGCCAGGGGGCGCGATATCGTCCATCTCGAGATCGGCGAACCGGATTTCGATACGCCGCGGAACATTCTCGACTCGGCCTGCGATGCGTTGCACAAGGGATTCACGCATTACGGACCTTCGGCGGGGTTGCCGGCGTTGCGTGAAACGATCGCGCGATACGTGAGTGAGACGCGGGGAGTGAACGCGACGCCGGAAGAAGTGGTCGTCGTTCCCGGTGGCAAGCCGATCATTTTTTTCGTGATTCTCGCCCTGGCCGAAGAAGGCGACGAAGTCATCTATCCGAATCCGGGATTCCCAATCTACGAGTCGATGATCAATTACGTCGGCGCGAGAGCTGTGCCGATCCGGTTACGCGAGGAAATGGATTTTCGGCTCGATGTGAATGAGTTGGCGGGCCTGATCAACGATCGGACGAAGCTGATCATCTTGAATTCGCCGCAGAACCCGACTGGTGGCGTGTTGACGAAGAAGGACATCGAGGAGATCGCGGCCGCGATCGGCGATCGCAATGTTATGGTCATGAGCGACGAGATTTACAGCCGCTTGATTTTCGAAGGCGAACATCATTCCATCATGTCGGTCGATGGAATGAAGGACCGCTGCATCTTGCTGGACGGATTTTCGAAAACATACGCGATGACCGGCTGGCGGATGGGTTACGGAGTGATGCGTGCCGATCTGGCGACGCATGTTGCGCGATTGATGACGAACTCCAACTCGTGCACCGCGAGTTTCACGCAGATGGCGGGCGTCGAAGCGCTTCGTGGTCCGCAGGAGTCCGTTGAGGCGATGTGCGCCGAATTCAAAAAGCGACGCGACGTAATGGTAGCCGGCCTGAATAAGATCAAAGGTTTCTCCTGCCGGTTGCCAAAGGGCGCGTTCTACGTCTTCCCAAATATCACCGGCACCGGTTGGCCTTCGAAAAAACTGGCGGACGCACTACTCGATGAAGCCGGCGTTGCTGGACTGTCCGGCACAGCCTTCGGCGATTTCGGCGAGGGCTATCTCCGTTTCAGCGTGGCGAACTCGATCGAGAACATCGAGAAAGCCCTCGATCGCGTCGGCGCCTGGGTGAATCAGCATCTTTAAAAGGCAGGATTCCTGTCTGTTCCACGAATGAAACGAATCTTTGCTACTTCCCGCATTGGCGATCCAGCGGAGAATCGCCTTCGGGAGCGCGGATACGATCTCGAAGTTTTCCAGGGACCTGAGGCGCCGCCGAGAGTTCTCATCATCGAGAAAGTGAAAAACGGGATCGATGCGTTGATCACGACGCTGCGCGATCCGATCGATGCGGAGGTTTTCGAAGCGGGAAAGGGAACGCTCAAAGTCGTGGCCCAGATCGCGGTTGGCTTCGATAACATTAACCGCGCCGACGCGAATAAATACAAGATTCCGTTCACGAATACAGCGGATGTGCTGACGGAAGCGACGGCTGAGTTTGCGTTCTTCATGATGGGCATGCTGGCGCGGAAGATGTGGCAGAGCGAAAAGCTGGTGCGGGAACAGAATTGGCCTTCGTGGCACCCGTTTTTGCCATTCCTGGGCGATGAGGTTACTGGCAAAACGATCGCGGTCATTGGCACGGGACGCATCGGACTGGCGATGATCAAGAAGTGCACGGGATTCGATATGAACATCCTGTGCTACGACCCGGCGTATCATAACGACAGCTACATCGCCTCTATTCAAGAGTTGACGGATCTGCGTCACACGCGTGGGATCCAGAAAGATAAGACTTGGATAAAATACGTGGAGTTTGAAGAGGCGTTACACGCCGCGGATTACGTCAGCATTCACGTGCCGCTCTTACGCGAAGGCCAGACGGACAAGCCGACTTATCACCTCATCAACGAGCGGACGTTGAAGCTGATGAAACCGACCGCTTACCTGGTAAATAGCTCGCGCGGTCCGGTTGTGGATGAGAAAGCTCTCGCCCAGGCACTGAAGGACAACGTCATTGCTGGCGCGGCCCTCGATGTTTTCGAAAAGGAACCACTCCCGCCGGATTCGCCACTGCTCGATCCGGAGATCGCGGATCGCGCGAGGGTTTTTCATCACTTCGCGAGCGGCGCGCAAATCACCAGGCTGGATGTCGATCCGGATAAAGGTATGGCTGGACGCACCGCGCAGGCGGTGATCGATGTGCTGGAAGGAAACTACGGCGGCGATCCGACGAAGATGCCGTACGTAGTGAACAAAGAAGCGTTCCAGTAAGAGTCCGCCATGCGCATCGCTGAAATGAATTGGATGATGGTGGAGGAATACCTGCGCCGCGACGATCGCTGCGTGTTGCCACTCGGAAGCACAGAGCAACACGCCTATCTAAGTCTAAGCGTGGATAGTATTCTCGCGGAGCGCCTCGCGAACGAGGCGGCGGCGCCGCTCGGCATTCCTGTTTTTCCCGTATTGGCCTATGGCATTACGCCATACTTTCGCGCCTTTCCAGGGACGATCTCGCTCCGCGTCCATACTCACTTGTCGGTAGTGCGCGACATTTTGGATTCGATGTGCGAACACGGATTCAAACGCATCCTGATCGTGAACGGCCACGGCGGCAACGTTCCGGCGCAGGGTTTGGTTGCCGAATGGCTGGCGGATCATCCCGGAATGCGGATCAAGTTCCACAACTGGTGGAACGCGCCGAAAGTCTGGGCCCAGGTCCAGGCGTTTGACCCAGTCGCGTCGCATGCTTCCTGGATGGAAAATTTTCCGTGGACCCGGCTGGCGAATGTCGAGATGCCCGCGGAACAAAAGCCGGCGAGCGATCTCGACAAGATTCGCCAGCTCGATCCGAAAGCGCTCCGCGCCTACTTGAAGGACGGAAACTGGGGCGGCGTGTATCAGCGACCCGACGACGAGATGCTGCAGATCTGGAAGGTCGGGGTGGAGGAAACGCGAGAGCTGCTCACGAGCAACTGGACGGAATAATCAGTTCCCTGGCAATTCCTCGAATTCGCCGCGGTCGCGATTTTTTCGGACGCGGTCCCAGGGAAAACACTTGCCGTTCATCGCGACATACACGCCCGGCGGCAACGCCTGCACGAAGGAGAGCGCGCTGCCTAGATTGAACAAGCCGTCGGAGCTGCCGAATGCGTAAGGAATCATCGCGCCCGTCAGCACGATCGTTTTTCCAGAGACGGCGCGTGCAACTACTGCTGCGGTTTCGGTCATGGTATCGGTCCCGTGTGTAATCACGATGCGATCTTCGGGCGACTGCAAACAATTCTGAACGATGAGGGCGCGATCGGCGTCGGTCATGTCCAGGCTGTCGATCATCATGACGGTGCGGATGGTGACTTCGACGCGCGAGCGGCCGAGCTGCAGCATCTCGGCCAGGTGAGTGTCCTTGAAGTAGAGCTGGCCGGTGCGCTCGTTGTAGTCCTTGTCGAAGGTGCCGCCGGTAACGAGGATTCGGATGATCATGGAGCCAGAGCAGGCTAGCGTTGCGCGCGCGACATCGCAATCCGCGACACACGACTCGAGAAAGATTTGACTGGCGACTACGGTTGTTGCCCGAGATGGACAAGGTAATCGTGGCCAAAGTCCGTCTCGAGCTCTACCCAAAGCGGAAAGTGGTCAGACATCTTGTAGGTTCGCCAATCCTTGTATTTCGCGGTTCCCAGATCGGTCTGGTAAGCCGCTTCGTCGCCGTCGCGATAAACGAAGTCAGTAAACTTGACGACGCCGGAAGCGGCATGCGCAAATTGGTCCTGCACGCCGGGCGCGATGAACGCGATCTGGTCGAAATGTTTTCCGCCGGCAACGTTCGATGTGACCTGTAGGATTCCCGGCGGCACGGTAAAGCCGTTGTCAGTCAGCGCCTTGAAAGTCGCATCGTTAGTCGTGAAGATGTTGAAGTCACCGAGCACGATCATGTTCTTGGCCCAGGCGTTTTTTGACTTCGCTTCGGCGGCCAGAAATTTCGCGAGATCGCGAATCTCCTGGACACGGCGCGGATCGTCAGCCTTCGCCGCTCCGTAATAAAGGTGCGCTGTGCAAATGGTGAACTTGAACCAGCCAGCCTGGAAGCCGACGATCATCGGCGTGCGCGCGATCTGCTCGGACGGGCCGCCGCCATTCGTTTCAATCGGTGGAATAACGATCTCACCGGCCAGGCCACCGAAGGTGATCTTGCGCGAGTCATAAAGGAACCCGGTCCGTTCTTTGTTGCCGCGCGCGCCGGCGGTAACGTCGGTGAAAAGAACTTTCCACCAGCCGCCGAGGATCTGTTTCAACCGATTGAGGTCGGCGAGATCGTCACGGATTTCCTGGACGGCGAGGAGATCGAGCTGGCTAACGATTTCCGCGATGTAATAAAGCGGTTCGTCATCGCGGCCGCCATATTTTGTTCCGCCAAATTCGCGTAGGTTCCAAGTCGCAAGCAGAAGATTGCCGTCCACTTTTTTCTGCGGGAAATTGTTCGTAGCGAAACCGTCCTTCAGGCGGATCAGGCCTTGGCAGGCACGCTTTCGTTTGTTTGCGGACAGACTCTTAAGATAGGGATAGTAGGGCATGGGTAGTCCTCGAGGATTGGGTGTTACAGACGGATGGGGAACCGTTCATTGGGAGTTCCCGCGCTTATCGCACAAAGGGCATTGGCTCGTTCAAGCACGTTTTGCTCAGCCAGCAGTCAGAGCTTTAGACCACCGATCACGTCAACGATCGTGTGCGCGAGAGCGCCTGGGATGATGCTACGGCGCCACGCAGCGACGAGACCGAAGACCAAACCGTAGATGGCGGTAACGATGGCCGGTCTCCAGCCCTGGTAGATATGTCCGCAACCGAAGATCACCGATTGTAAAATCAAAGCCGCCGGCAGACTGCTCGTTAGGCTCCAGAGCTGGCGCTGGAGATAACCGCGATAAACGAGTTCTTCGCAAATTCCCGCGCAGAGCGCGACGGCAATCCAAACAAACGATTCCGACGCGCTCTTGGGCAAGAGAAAGCCGGTGTTGGAAGGCCAGCGGCCGAAAAGATAGAAAAGAAGAGGGCTGGCTAATCGAAGCAGCGCAGCGGCTCCAATTGCGAGAATAACATCGATGATGCCGCCGAAGAGCGTGCGCCAGCGGCGGCCGCACAGATCGACGAGCTTGTAGCCTTTTGCGTGAATTCCAATGGCGACGAACCAGACCAGGGCGAGTTCGACCGCAATAAGGGCGCAATATAATGGCACTCGCGAGGCAAGCGGAGTGGGAGAGGAACCGCGAGCTTGAAGAAGCATTCCGACCGCAATCCCGATCGCAATCAGAACGAAGCGTCCGAGATGGCGTGTCGATGCGATGGCCGCCGGCGGCCGGTCTCCGAAACCACCGAGAAGCTGCTTTCGCGAGTTTGTGGTCATTTCGCTAGACGTTTCCCCCGCATCGATCAGCGAAGAGCTGGAGCGCGCGCGATGTTCGTCGCAGGTCGCCGGTGGCCAAAAGCTCGAGTAACAATCCGTCGATAACAGCGTTGTAGAGAGTGGCTATCGCCGCGCTTTTATCCTTGGCAGGCAGGGCGCGCTCGATCAGCCGCCGCCAGGAACTGGAAGTGCGACTCAGATACCGTCGATAGCGCCCGGGATTTTGAAGCGCCAGCATCTGGACCTCGAAAAGCAGGCGCAAAAATGGCTGATTATCCCTGCTCGACAGAACTCGCCAAAACCTCAGAACCAGATCTTTCCCGGGGCGTCCGTTTTTCGAATCGCGAAGCGCTTGAAAACCGTTTTGGAGCCGAGCCTGCACTTGCTCCATGACCTCGGCGATAAGCCCTTCTTTCGATCCAAAATAATGGAGCACCATCCGCGCGCTCGTTCCGACCGCGGCCGCGAGCGGTCGCAGCGAAAGATTGGCCACTCCATGCCGGAGAAAATAGGTCAGGCAATCCTGCAAAAGCCGGTCGCGTGTCGTCATGTAACAGTCGTTACATCCTCGGCCGCAAATTGTCAAACCCAATCTGGTTTTGCCGATGTCAGCGCGAAACCAGGAACAGCGCCAGGTTGATCGCAACGATGTCTTCGACGGCGGCTACGACGAAGTCGGGGACGTTGAGCTGAGTTACAAGCCGCTTCCGGGTTTGATAACCGACGAAAGCTCCGATTACCGCGCCGACCGCGCCCAAGACAGCGCCGATACCTAACGACTGATTTGCCGATGCGCAAAGACAGGCGCCGGACAGGCCGCCCGTAACAATGCGCGCGAGCAACGGTGCGACTGCGGTGCGCTTCGGAACCCGCGGCAGCTTGTCTCCGATTAACTCGCCGATCGCCAGCAGCGAAAATATTACGACGGCAGCCTTCGATCCCATAAAGCCGAGGGATGTTCCCTGCAGATGTAACCAACCAAGGTGGGCTGCCCACGCTACTGCGGCCGGCGCCAGCAACGAACGCAAACCGGCAACAACACCTATCCCGACGGCCAGGGCGAAGACGAAGTTCGAGCTCATGGCAGCGGACCGCTCACTTCAAGTACTTGTCGAACCATGCGGCGGTCCGATCGAGCCGGTCGATTTGGTTCTCGGGCTTCACAAAGAGATGACCTTCGCCCGGGTAGACGACAAGCTGGGTCGGCACATTCAGCGTCCGCAAGGCATGCCAAAATTCATAGGATTGCGGGGAAGGACATTCGGCATCTTGTTCGCCGACAACAACCAGAGTCGGCGTCTTGACGTTCTTGATGAAATGGATCGGCGCGCTCTTTTCATAAACAGCGGGATCGTCGTAAACGGATGCGCCAAAGAACGGAATCATCCATTGGTCGATCAGGTTCTGGCCATAGTAACTCTGCCAGTTGGCAATGCCGGCCCCAGCCATCGCGGCGTGAAACCGATTTGTCTGGGTGACGGTCCACATCGTCATGAAGCCGCCATAGCTCCATCCCGTGACACCGAGCCGCTCAGGATCGATCGGATATTTGGCGAGAGCCGCGTCTACACCTGCCATGATGTCGCGAAGATCGCCTCCACCAAAATCCTTTACGTTCGCGCGAGTGAAATCCTCGCCCTGACCGTAACTGCCTCGTGGGTTAGGCAGGAGAATGTAGTAACCGTGCGCCGAAAGCGCGGCGATAATTGCGCGCGACATGCCGAAGCCGGCGGGCCATTCCGGCGTTGTAACGCTGCTGGGTCCGCCGTGAATAAGAACAACCATGGGATGCTTCTTACCAGTCTCGATCTTTGCCGGAGGAACAAGCCAACCCTGGATATTGAAGTTGTCGTTCGTCCACTGAAGGCTCTCCGCCTTTCCCCAGCTGGCAGCAAGCGGTGAGTTATTCTGAGTAAGCTTTCGCCAGTTACCTGTCGGTCCGGCCCACACTTCCGGCGGCGTGGTGTAGTCGCCTCGGACCGCGGCGGACAGCTTGCCGTCTTTCGCGACGGCAAAATTCGGGAAATTGCCGAAGGCGCGCATTTCTTCATCGCCTTTCCAGATCGTGCGGACGGAGTTATCGGTGACGTTCAGCTCGGCGATGGCGCTGCTGCCGCCGACGAATTCAGTGAAGATAATGCGATCGGGTTCGAGCCAGAAAAGAGAGCTGGGCGAACTCTTGCGGCCTTTGGTTCGATTCGTTAGGCCGGAGCCATCCGCCGCGATCGTGCAAAGGTCGCCGCCATGGGACCCTTCATCGCTCATTAACCCTTCTGTGAAAGCGACCGACTTGCCGTCCGGCGACCAACGCGGCACCGCAACCTGGAGAGAAGGTTTGTAGATTGAGGTAGCGTTACCTTTCGCGATATCGATCGTGTAGACTTGGGCGATCCACCAGTTGTTATCGCCGGGCCCTGGCGCAGCGGAAGTGACAAACATTTTGTCGTCCGGAGACCAATCGTAGTCGTAGCTGTGAAGGTCCGGTGGCGAGACCTGTCGAATTTTTCCTGTGGCAAGCTCGAGAAGCGCAACGCGCTGATTATGGATAGCTGTGTCGATAACTCCAGTCGTCGTTGGCGCCGCGAAAAGCGGACCGCCTCCGCCCGCGTTCTCGATGTAGAGAAACGCGATCTGCTTGCCATCGTGGGACCAACGAGCTCGGGCCGCGTATCCTTTTAGCTGCGTTTGCTTTTTCGGACTGCCGCCATCCGCATTGACGGTCCAAAGTTGATCCTGGCCTTTTTCGCCAGCAGTGGAGAAGAAAGCCAGCGTCTTTGAATCCGGCGACCAGGCAGGTGTGGAGTCCTTCCGATCGCCGCTGGTCCCCGTATCGATCATCCTGGCTATCGCTTCTCTTGAAACCTCGCGAACATAAGTCTGCTTCGTGGTCGTGGCAGCGGTTGATTGGACCCAGGCCACGCGAGTGCCATCGGGCGAGATGGCAACATCTCCATAAAGGACAGTCTTTCCTAACTGTTCGACGAGCTGCGCGGTTTGAGCTTGTAGTAGCATTGGAAAAAAACAGACCAGGACGAACCGCTTCATGTTTGCACGTTTTTATCCTTCTGATTGCGATCGTAAGGAATAATGTCATCCCACTCTTTGGCGGAAGAGCGGGCGACGAATGCTACAACGGGCTCTGTATCACTCATGTTAAATACTTCATGCGGGACGCCGGGTTTGATGTAGATGAAATCGCCCGCCTCGTTTTCCAGGACCTGCTTCAGACCAGGACCGAATTCATGGCGGACTTTTCCTTCGAGGATGTAAAGGATCAATTCGAAGCCTACGTGGATGTGGGCGTAGGCGACGCCGCCCGGAGGGATGGTCGCGATATTCGCCGACAGCCTGGTGGTGCCAACATTTTTCGCCGACATCCCTTGCTTGTAATGAATGCCATTCCAGTCGCGGCGCGGTCCTCCACCGCGGATGGTAAGGATGCCGTCGTGATCTTCCACCGCGCTTAACTGAACATTATCTTTGTCGTTGCTCATAACCGATTCCCTTCATCTTGCCGGAAGATTCAGTAATATCATGACACTCTTCAAGAACGGATCTTCGGAAGGGTCGCGAGAGGACGCGTTTAGAACAGGTTTGGCAGGTACTGGGTCAGCGCCCAAATCCCGGCGCCGCCCGAGGGAAGGAGCAGAGCGCCTATGAGCGGATGGCGCGAGATCGCAGCGAACGCTCCGCGATCTTCGGCGCTGATCATCGCGATGGTTTCGCGAGCGGTTTGGGCTTCGGCACCGCTGGCCTGACCTTCTGCCGTGCGCGCGATCAGGATGTCATTTAAATTCTTGAGCGCGGCCTGTCTCGCGTCTTCCGCCGTTCGACGAAGCATGGCGGCCGACCAAATCGCATAGCCGCCGTTACAGGCGAGAGCAACAAATAACGCCGGCGGCCAGGTCCAATTATCAAAGAGCGAAATGCGCGAAACGATAAGCAGAGTGATCAGGACAAAGGGATAGTAAATCAAGCTCCCGACGACCTCGGTCCGCGTCGCGATAAGATCGATGTCGAGGTACTCATCGAGAAGGCGTTCCGGGGGAATTTCTGGCGGCGGCACGCTCTCCACGGGTTCGAGATGGGGAGGCCAAAGACGCCACCAAAGTCGTTGCAACGAGCTGCGCGGCTGAAACGGGGCTGGGACGGTGAGCGGGGGCGAGGCCTTCCAGCGGCGGCGAAGATTCTGGTAGGCCTCACGCGGCCACTTGGTCTCCTTCACCACAAGGTAATGGATGAGGTGACGGTTCAACATTGTGGCGTCTGCAATATAAAAGGTCAGGCCGATCGAACAGCCCGCGGCCAGCGCTACGAGCCATCGATCGACCTCAAAGCTGAACTGCCCGCGCGCCGGCACAGGCGGCGCCCCAAGCGCCTGACTCAGAGCGTAGGCGCCCAGGAGAAAGAAGATAGTTAAGGGCAGAACGCGAAGCAGCCGGATCGAAAGATTGCTTGAACGGATGTAGCGCCGCCAGAGTTGTTGGGCGATCACCTTGTTGCCACAATCGGCACACCAAGTTCTCACGCTCAGCAGGAGTGTGGCGCGACGCCACCAGGACCGGGAAAAGCGGGTCAATCGCCGCCACGGCGCGTCGGAGTAAAGGCCGAATTCCTCGAGAATAGTTCCTTCGTTTTCTTTTAACGAATGGTTCGTCTTAAGAAAGAACCATCCGGCCATGAAGACGACGAGGACACGAATGGTTTCGGTGGGCCAAATACTAATACCTTCTGTCCAAAGATAGGGCTCCCCAGATTCACGCTGGTGGTGAGCCAGCAGCGCCACGGCAAAGAAGGCAATAGCGCCGCCAATGGCGAACACCACCCACGAAGATAGCCGGCAGAAAACACGCTGGGCGCGTCGCGCAGCCGCGCGTTTGCGACTGCTCGAGCCACGACGCACCATCAAGCGACTCTCCGCCGGAGGTCTATTCCGCGGTTGGCGCTTTACGCCTTTGGCGACAATCCAAGCCCAGCCGCCGAGCAGGGCGACACTAGCACCGAGTAAGGTCACCGCGTGCTCGCGATAGGGGTTACGCCAGCGCCGGTCGCGCTCGGGCTGGATGTCTTGGCACGGATCCGAAGCTCGCGGCAATTCACCTTGAAGCTCGAAGGCTCCACTTTGCCCGATCTCGAACAGTCGCGGTTCGCCCAATAAT
Source organism: Chthoniobacterales bacterium (assembly GCA_035644055.1). Classification (GTDB taxonomy): domain Bacteria; phylum Verrucomicrobiota; class Verrucomicrobiia; order Chthoniobacterales; family UBA10450; genus AV80. The sequence continues at coordinate 111,305 of DASQPH010000125.1, read as the reverse complement.
CGATCGGTACAATCGTCCGGCGTTATGACATGCTTCCGGTCGGGCAGAAGCGTGGCGGCGGCGTCGTTGGTAGCAAATAGCGCCGCCCCATAGGTTGCGGTCTGGTAGCTATCGCGGAATGGCAGAATCTTGCCTTGGAGATCGAATTCTTTCTGTCCCTTTTTGGACCAAAAGGGCGCGAGTTCAAGCCCAAAAGGAGATGCGATCACCAGGTTCCGGGCCCAATGCCATTCGTCGGGATGTCCGAACCGAGCGTCGAGACTGTTAGTGAAGAAGATGACGCCAGGAAGGGCGGGACGCAGCGCTTTCAATACCATCAGCTTGTCATAGACGTCGCTGCCTAGAACTCCCACGGCTTTGAGCGCCGAGCCTTTGTCGCGACACAGCGTGCGATTTAACTCCTGCAACTCCAGGGCGAGGCGTCGTAAGGAGTCTGCCTGATTTAATCCTTCGGTCGCTTCGTGCGGGCGCGCAGTCGTTTCCGCTTTGACCGACGTTTTTGTTCCGGAGTCGCTTTTCGACTGACCTGGCAGCATACCATCGATGCCTCGCAAATAATGAAAAGGATGAAGGTTCTCGGGGTACTTACGGTAGAGCGTGTTCAGGTCCTCGCTGGAAACTTCGCGCGCAAAGCTAAGCGGGAGGGTCCGGCCGTAATAAGTGTCCCACTCCGAAATCAAAGCCACGTCGTCTGTCCCGGGTTTATGGTCGCGCGGAGCGGACCGTAGGTTGAGGTGGACCTGCCGTCGCCCAAGCTCAACGATCAATGTCCGGCAAACCTGGTCGTCAGTCGCGGTGACGCGATTGAAGGTCAAGCCGTCGACTTTGTTCTCAAGTAATTGTTTAACCTGAAAAGTGCCGGCCTGGCGAACCGAAGGGTCTAACAACAGATCGTCCCAGACCGTGGCGGTCGGAGACAGCATCACAGCGCCGTTGAGCTTTGCCGTGGGTGGTAATGGTCCGGTGACTTCATCTACCATCGCCCGCAAAGAGGCCGATGTGCTAGGGCCGATTATTTTCGTTTTCGCCGGTGCGATGTTAAGAAAGGTCAAGAGCGACGAGAGACCGCTTAGGATTTTGTTGTTCAACTCTTCTTCCGGCACCCAAAGCACCAGGACCCGTCTAGTATCCGCGCTGCTGCGAATATTGAAGGCCGGACCCGACCATTCGTACGGGAGGAGAAACGACTCTTCCGGTCCCGCGTTGGTGCCGGCGGCATCCTCGGCGCGAGAAGCGCTTTTGAAACGATCCGAGGCCAGCAAAGGAATGCGAACATAACCAATGTGCTCAACATCACTAGGCGACAACTGGTTGGTTCCGAGTGCTTCGATGACCGCCCGCCGTGCTCTAAGACGATTCTCGGTGTGCTCAGGATAAGAACCGCCTCCCATCAGCATCGCCAAGACAACAAGATTGTCGCCCGCCGCCTGAACTTCGGCGATCCGGCGGCGGAATGTCTCGACCGAATGGCGTTGCTTCTCGCGCGCGGCTTCCGGAGCGTGCTTCGTAGCGTCGATCGCCTGCACTTGCGCTTCGTGCCCCAACACAGGCGCAAGCGGATCCTGCCAAAGCCTGGCATTCACGTCCTCGTCGCCTTCTGCTGGCAAGGGCACGCCTTCGCGATCGGTGGGTCGCGAGGTATCCAACGGAGCAAAGTAGAGCACCGCACCGGCGATTGCGGCTGCCAACGCCGCAAAGCCTTGCCACGGTAATGGGATATTCTTGGGGGCGCTCATTGGCGCGAAGATTCATTCGCCGTTCCCGGCTGGCCGGCATTCTGTAGATGAGCTTGTTGCAAGTCCAGCCGAAATGCTCACCGCTCTGCTCGTTACTCGACCACCCCTATTTCAGCCGAGTAACTCAACGGGATCGCCTTTGCGAACCATTCCTTCAGTAAGCACGGCCGCGTAAAGGCCGGCCTTGCCTTCATGCCTTTGGGCGATGGTCTTAAGAACGCCGGGCGATTTCTCGGCTGTATCGGGATTGAGCGTGATCATCATGCAGCGGCCATCGCGTTTGGTAATGCTCACAACTACTTTCGAACCAAGGCGCAGCGACCGGCCGACGAATTCGTCTTCGGCGAAAGCAGCGACTTCGGGAAGGTCGAGATAAACGTTGGCGCGGAACTGCCGCTTATCGATCGGAATTCCAGATTCGCGCTCGAGTTGGCGGACCGTTTGGAGGGAGAACAGGGACAACGGCGCGCAATCGGTCATGGCGCGGTCGGACCGCAGCAGCGTGATTCTATCGGAATGCTCAATCCCGTCGCGAAGCGAATTGATTAAGGATGGATCGTCGATCGCAAGGAACTTTCCGTCGGGGGTTTCAACCTCGATTGCCAGCTGCGTCGCACTCGCTGGAAGCGGCCAGGCCCCGTTTTGTTCTGCTTCACGTTGATTACTCGGGGCGGCTGCGTTCACCGGATCGCGAAAGCGCGCGCGGTAGCAAATCATGCGTCGCTGGTCCCGCCCAGTGAAGTAAGGAAATCCTTTCGGACTGCCAGCACTGACGAATGCAAAAAGCCGATCGCCATAAACTCCGGCATAACCGGCAAACATTTCCTCCATCTCTTCGCCGCGCATACTTTTGACGGGATAACGCCAAAGACTGTCTACTTTCCCGATGATGCTCATCGGAAGAAGTAGAAAGGAGAAAGGCGAAAGTAGAAAGGAAGAAAGCCTACGATTGGAGGAAGGGCGGAATTGGGCAGTCGAGGCTATCGGCGACGGCGCGGAGAATTTCGGCTTCGCGCGGTTGGATGGCGTTATCGAACGCGACTGTTCCTGCGCAGGCCGACAGGACATTCTTTTTAATTTGTGGGACTGATTGCGCGAAACGATCGAGGGCGGCGTCAAGATGAGCGAGTTCGCATTCAGTGGGTGGGAGCCACGGAATTTCCTCTCGAGCGATACGACTCAACAACTCCGCGCCTTTGACGAAAGCGGCCTTGGCTTTCGTAACGTCTTCGGTGCCGGCGTAGGCAGTCGCAGAAAGCACAATGCCGGCGTCGCGAGCAAGGGGACGCAAATCGTAAAATTGCGTGACCGGCCGCCGTTCCGGATAGAAGCGGGTGTCGAGATGACGCATCACGATTTTTTGCATCATGAAGTCGAAGAGATTGCTCTGGTTATCGCTGGACATGAGTGTGTTCACCGATAAGCGGAACTGCTCAAACTGTTGCGGAGACAACCGACGAAGCGCTGGCAGGGCCACATCGACGAGTGGGATGCGCCCCTGGTCGGGAATCTGTTGAACCTGCGGCCACATTCGACGCGTTTCATCTCGCACCGCATCCGAAGTTGTCCGGCCTAGCTCTTGTAGTTGTTTTTCTCTAAGGCTCGGATCTTCCGCGAGAAGAAAGGCACAGACGAGGGCATGCGCGCCGAGCGGATCGCGCGCGGCCGTTTTAATTGACGCTGAAGCTGCCTGATGAAGGTCTACCGCGTATTGAAGATGCTCGGGCCGCGGCCGGCCGATATCTTCGACAATAGCTTGTTGAGCGATACTCACCGCTGCTGCAGGCAAAGGCGGAGGAAGAACCGGCAAAGGCGGTGGTGTCGCCGTCGGCATCAGCGGCGGTTGAGGAGGTGGAACTAACGGCGAAACGCTGGGCAATGGTGGCGGGGCTACTTCGACAGGCGTGTCCGGTAATACTACAGATGGATACTTGCCATCGAAGCTGGGATCCAGCGCGCGAATGCGCTCGATCAATGGTGGATGCGTTGCGAAGCCAAAGAACCCGCTCTTTAGGCCATTCGCGAAAAAGAAGTGGCTCGCCTCTTCGGCCCGATGGGAACGCAGCTGTGATCCTTCCGATATCCCACCAATTTTTTTCAATGCGCCGGCCAGGCCGGAAGGATTACGCGTGAATTGCACGGCGGAAGCATCCGCCAGAAACTCACGCTGCCGGCTGACGGCAGCCTGGATAAGGCGCCCGAACAAAACGCCTACCCAACCGACAATGATAAGCGCTAGTCCAACCAGGATTGCTGGCCAGGCATTTTTGCCACGCGCGCGGACTAGGATGCGTCCGATGACTGTCAGGCAAAGTATGCCAAAGATCAGGCCCATGAGCCGGAGGTTGAGCTTCATGTCGCCATTAAGCAGATGGCTGAACTCGTGGGCGATCACGCCTTGCAGTTCGTCTCGCGTGAGCATGGTCATCGCGCCGCGGGTGACAGAGATAGCGGCGTCGCTGGCGGAATGGCCGGCGGCGAACGCGTTGATCCCGGGCTCGCCATCCATTACGTAGACTTGCGGAACGGGGACGCCGGAGGCGATCGCCATTTCTTCAACAACATTGAGGAGCTTCCGTTCATGCGCATCGGTAGAATTAGGATTGACCAGGCGGCCATCGAGTAACTCCGCGACGGCGCGGCCGCCGCGGGCGAGGGAAAGGGTCTTGAAGAAGCTACCCGCTCCAATGATACCCAGGGTTCCGAAAGCCGTGACGAGGAATACCTCGGGCTGCGACACTGAGGTAGTGGTTTCGTCCGACGTATCCCTCGACTCAAAGGCGCCGGTCAGAGTGGCGACGACGAGGTAGATCGAGCCAATCATCAGAACGATGGCGACCACGAAGTAGAAGACGAGGAACGCCGTGTGACGGCGGGCCTTGTCCTGGCGCTCGAAGAAGTCCACGCGCGCGAGAGTTAGCCAGACCTAGAACGAGACTTTCGGCGCGTCCTTCTGCTCCGGTTTATCGATGACAAACAGCTCCGCTGGGCCAAAGTTGAACGGCCCGGCGATGAGGTTAGTCGGAAAAACTTCGCGCCGGGTGTTGTAAGCCATCACCGAATCGTTATAAGCCTGGCGCGCGAACGACACTTTATTTTCCGTCGAGGTTAACTCTTCCATGAGGCTTAGCATGGTCGTGTTCGCTTTGAGGTCCGGATAACTTTCAGCCAGCGCGAACAAGCGTCCCATCACGCCCGAGAGCGCGGTTTCCGCGGAGGAAATTTCTTTCATCGCTGAACTGTCGCCGGGATTCTGGGCCGCGCGGGTGTTGGCTGTAACAGCGGCATTGCGCGCAGCAATCACAGCTTCGAGCGTCCCGCGCTCATGGGCCAGATAACCTTTCGCGGTTTCGACCAGGTTCGGGATCAGGTCGTAACGGCGCTTGAGTTGCACATCGATCTGCGAGTAGGCGTTCTTATAACGGTTGCGCAGGGTAACGAGCGAATTGTAGCCAGCGACGATAAAGACAACCAGCACGACGGCGACGAGAACAATAAACCCGCAAGAAAGTGTCAGCATGAGATTTCCTTTCCTCTAATACGGCCCATTCCTAGGAGAAACGAAGCGGCTAGTCAAGGGGCAGTCGCTGGTGCGCCGCGAAGCTGAATATTGATTTCCGACTTCAGGGTGCGATGGACGGGGCACTTCGCCGCGACGGCCATCAAGCGCGCCTGTTGCTCCGGCGTCAACTTCCCGGTCATCTCCACCTGAACCTCAATTCGGTCGAGCATTCCTTCTTTCGTCTCGCAATCGGCGCAGTCCTTCGCGTGAATGCGCGAATGGCGGAGCGACACGATGATGTCTTCGAGCGGAAACTGTTTCTTGCGCGCAAACAGCCCGATTGTCATCGAGGTGCAAACGCCCAGCGCGGCCAGTAAGTAATCGTAGGGCCCGGGTCCTTCATCGCGCCCCCCATAGGCCACGGGCTCATCCGCGACCAGATGATGTTTCCCAGCAACCACGCCTTGCCGGAAGCTGCGCGCATCTCCTCGAACCACAACGTCAGGTGGCGCCGGGTCCGGTTTTGCAATTGAAGTGGTGATATCCATGGTCGCGAGGATACAGAGAGCGCCAGGAGATCGGAAGCGGGAAGTCCGGAATTGTTCAACCGGCGGGCAGGGCTAGAATAGATGCATGGCAGAGTTACCCGTGATCAATGAAGTGGAACGCCGGGTTTCGCCGGCGCCGACGCCGCAAGCCCTGGCATGGCACAATGGCGAACTTTGGTTCGGCTCCCGCGATCTGGGTCGCATTTACCGAATGGATCCCAAGACGTGGAAGGTCCTGGATGACGTGGAAGCACCGGGCATTCCGTGGGCCTCCGTTTCGGTAGGTGAGGTTATATGGTTCACTCTCGGCGAGGGGGCGGATGACGATCGCTATTTGCGTCGTTATGTTCCTGGGAAAGGTTTTGCCGACGAGCCTCGAATCCCGTGTCCGGATTTCACTGGCTCGTATTTGAGCCACGACGGCAGCAACCTCTATCTCAGTCAATGGTATAACCATCGAATTCTAAAACTGGATTCGGAGTGGAATATCGTCCGAGAGATCGCCATTGGCGCTGAAATAAGCGGCCACGTTTTCGTCGATGGCCTCCTCTACGTTCTCTGCGGAACGGAACAAAACGGCGGCGACTGGCGACTGGCGCGGCTCGATCCACGCGAAGAGAAACCAACTATTCGCGAACTCGCACGCGTGCCGTTTCAGTGCCGCTCGCTTACGTATGACGGCCAGCACTTATGGACTAACTATCGCGAGGCAGATCAGATAGTTTGCTTCGCAATGCCTCAGTAGTCTCAGCGTTTCTCGGAACTCGTTTGCACTAATTGGATCGAGTCGCGGAACAGCAATGGCGCGGCGATGGTGGCGAACGATTCGGACGAGCCACCGGTTCCGCGGATCTCGACGGTGCCGTAGTTCAGCAAACGGCCGAGCATACTTTGGAAGACAGCGACGGATTCGATCTTGGAGATGAACATCTCAAACGTATGGCGTTGAATGAATCCAACCTTGATCAGGACGCGGCGGTCCGTAATGACGAGCTCGCTCGTTTTTATTGTTACAGCCGCGGAAACCAGAATGCCGGCGGGCATCACGAGAAGCAGCCATGCCCAATAGAAGTCACGCCAGGAAGCGAACATGGCAATCGGGACGATGACGATGAGGCAGAGGAGCGCGCCGATGACCGATCCGCTCAATGCGATCCAATGGATGTGGGTTTGGTGGAGCGGGCGTTCATCCGGTTGTAAGGTTGCCGCGGTGTAAGCGCCTAACTGTTGCGGCCGCAGCGGTGACGTGGAATCAACCGGAAGGAATTGCGGAAAAGTTGAGAGTTGCGCCCATTCATTTGCGCCAGGAGCGAGTGCCAAATCGGAAGGCGCGAGTGTTCCCACGCTGAGGCGGTTCTTCACTTCCGCCTCAGAATAAGGGCCAAGCTCGCGGCCATCGTGGCGAACCGTGAATTCCATGCTGAAGCTTCACATAATCGCGGCGAAGCCGATGTAAAGCCATCACTCCTCGAAGAACGCTTGACGCGAAAGACTCGCTCGGTCTTGTGCAACGTCATGGTGATTCGCGGCCTTGTTGTTCTGTTCGCGGCGCTGAGTTTAATGGCGTGCTCGAAAACACGGAGCGCCGCCGCCGTGGTGGCGAAAGAGCATATCGATATCGCGGAGGCGAAGCCCTCGCCCTCTCCGCAGCCAACACCGGTAGAGACAGAAATTACGTCTGTGGAAATGAAGCCGGACGAGATTGAGGTCGATGGTTATGTCATGAAGAAGGACGTTCGTGGAACGAGCAAGGATCCGAGGGCGAGGAATGAGGAACAATGGCGGATTACGGTCCAGATCGAAGACATTGGCTTACGGAAACTGATTCAAAGCGACCGAGCGCACTACGATAAGTTGAAGGTCGGCGACAGAATCAAGGTCGCGTATTACCGGGGTAAGTATACGGGCACGGTCTGGGCGGCTGAGATCGAGGACTAACTTTGACCTACGATGTGGCTATCGTTGGCCTGGGAGGGATTGGCAGTGCTATCGCCGCGCATTGCGCGGGACGCGGCGCGTCGGTGATCGGCCTGGAACAATTCACTCCTGCGCACGACCGCGGCTCGTCCCATGGCAAGAGCCGGATGATTCGGCAGGCTTACTTTGAGGACCCGGCCTATGTCCCGCTGGTTTTGCGCAGCTATGAGTTATGGCGCGCCCTGGAAAGACAAAGCGGCCAGGATTTGTTGCGAATCACCGGCGTGCTTTCGGTCGGCGAGGAGAACAGCAAAATCATTTCGGGGACGCAACGGGCCGCGGCGCGGCATCGACTAGCGTTGGAGAAGTGGAGCAGGGGAGAAGTTCGGGAGCGGTATCCGAGCTTGCGGCTGTTGGAGAATGAGATCGCGTTGTTCGAACCCGATGGTGGAGTTCTCGATCCCGAACAAGCTGTTAGCGCGCACTTGAAGGCGGCGGAGTCTTCGGGAGCGGAGCTTCGTTTCAACACCGTAGTGCGAAATTGGGAAGCTAGCGATCGCGAGGTCACAATAGCTCTCCAGGATGGCAGCAAGATATCGGCGACAAGACTTATCCTCTCGTTAGGTCCGTGGTTCAAAGAGGCGCTAGGTACTCTTGGCATAACGCTTCGCGTCCAGCGCAACGTGCAGGTCTGGTTTATCCCCGCGACACACGAATATCAGGCTCCACGGTTCCCGGCGTTTCTGCTCGATCGCGCCGGGCTGCCCGCGCCGCTTTATGGTTTCCCTGATTTCGGCGACGGCGTGAAGGTCGCCTTTCACGGCTTCGGAGATCTAACGACGGCCGACGAGCTCAATCGCGACGTCGATCCAGCTCTCGATGTCGAGCCAGTGGCTCGTGCGACGGACGCGTGGATGCCGGGAGCTGCCGCCAGTTTCCGCGAAGCAAAGCCATGCATGTACAGCCTCACGCCGGATGGCAATTTCGTGATCGACCGCGATCCGCATCACGCAAACGTGATTCTCTGCGGCGGCTTTTCCGGGCATGGTTTCAAGTTCGCGCCGGTCATCGGCGAAATCGCAGCGGACCTTGCTCTCGATGGCGGTTCTCGGCATCAAATCGATTTTCTTTCGCTCCGAAGATTTCGAGGTTTTTCCGCATAGTGTTGAACGCGACCGGGACCTGCGTCACACTTCGCCGCGATCATCTATGCGCAGCATGCTAAAAAAAATCTTTCTCGCTCTGACGATCAGCGCGCTGATCGCGGCACCGCGCGCGGAGGCTGGTTCCATCGGCGATTTCTTCAAGGCGCTTGGCAATTCCATCGCGCATCCGGGCCAGAAGAAGAAGGCGGCGCCGCCACCTAAACCGCCGACGAAGCAAAGCTCCAAGATCAAAGGGAACACTCAGAATCCCGACTATCCGCCCACGCCAGCCCCGGCCATGCCGACGCCTACGCCGAGTGCGACGACCACCAGCCCGCCAGTTCGTCCTGCTTCGGTCCCGCCGGTTAAGAATTCGAAGCTGGATATTCCCTATGGAATTCCAGTTCCGGGCAAGCCCGGTTTCGTCACGAGCCCGTTTGCTCCCAAGGCCGGTTACGTCGACGTGCGCGGTTTCCCCAGCGGCACGGAAGTAAAGGACCCGTACAGCGGCAAGATTTTCCTCACGCCGTGAATCTCATCGCCGGCTCTCGGTGAGTTTAGGGCGTGATGCTGCGAACGACAAAATTGTCGAAGCGCACATCCAAGGTTTCGCTTTTTGGCTGGGTCGTCACAGCCAGGCCGACGCCGCCGGTTTTAAAAGCAGCGTCTGTTTTCTCCAGGAGTTTCTCGCCATTGACGTAGAACGTCAGGGTGTCACCGGAGCAATCCGCCCGCAGATGATTCACCGCGTTCCCCGGCTTGATTGCCTTCGACTCTTTCCCGTATGCAATCGCGTCCCAGAAACTCGGGCTCGTGCGCTTGAGGATGGCGTAAAACCCGTCCCCGCGAATCGCAAAGACATAGGCTCTTTGGACGGTTTGCGCGTCGGCCTCAGCGCGACAGAGAATGCCGAACACGCCATTTGAAGGTCCGGCGGCCAGCCGGACGTCCGCTTCCACCGAGCAATTATCAAAGGTCTGCTTCGGAACAAGCGAGTAGGTATTAAAATCAGCTTTGTTGAGGAGGATTCGATATTCGCCATCGAGGTAACCGAACTCCGCGTAATCCTTCTTAGTCACCATCCAGCCGCTGGCCGGATTCGAAAAATCATCCCGAAAGAGAATGGGGCTCTCGGCCTGAGCTGCGATGGTGCCGAATGGCAACGCAAGAACGACAACCAGCAATTTTAGTTTCATGCCAATAAGGGACCGCTTCTGAATCTAGATCGGCGATGGGACTTTGGCGATAGTCGTTGCGTTTGTCGGCCCGAAAAGTTTACAAGGCGTGCCACGCACGGCATGGCTCACGACGTTTTTATTTCGCATTCGGCGCAGGACAAATCCGTCGCGGACGCAGTTTGCGCGGGGCTGGAGAACGCAGGGGTGCGTTGCTGGATGGCGCCGCGCGATGTTCAGCCGGGGCGATCGTTCGCGGGCGAGATCACGCGTGCGATTCAGCAAAGCAAAGCGATGGTGCTGATTTTCTCCGCGCATTCGAACAACTCCCAACAAGTTTTGCGCGAAGTGCAGCTCGCGGTCTCGTCGCATTTGCACATCATCCAATTGCGGATCGAAGAGGTTCGGCCGAACGACGACCTGACTTATTTCCTGAGCACGCCGCATTGGCTCGACGCGCTCACGCCGCCGGTGGAGAAACATTTGCAGCGGTTGGTCGCGGCCGTGGAGGCGTTGTTGGGAAAAGAAGAAACTGAATCGGCGACGGCCGTTCCGGTCGCGGACCGAATTCTCGCGTCGCCCGCAGGGCGACGGCTCCAGAAGACGCATCGCGGTCCAGTCTGGGTTTGGGTGGTCTTTGCATTGTTGTTTGGATTAGCATTTCCGGTCTGGCGTTATTACAACCCGGCGAAATCGCGAGGCCCAGTTGCAACTTCACCCGTGCAATCGCCGGCCGCGGCTCCGGCGGCGAAAGAGATCGTAATCGAGTTTCCCAATGTGCCGACGAAAGCGCCTGATTACAGGACGGCGGCTTCACCGTATTTGCACGAGTTCGGCGTCGGCATCCGAAATCTCGACCCGCCGGACTCGAAAATTGTTCTGGTTAACAACCTCGGGCTTTACGGCGGCCAGGGCGTGCATCCGACGACGAGCGAGAATCTGCTCACGCAAACCGACACCGGAAATGTGCCGGCGTCGTTCACCCTTGTGTTCAAACAACCGGCGAGCAGCGTGAGTTTCGTTCGGCCGCGATTGTATCCGGAAACCGAGAGTGGGATCACACATCCGGCTTGGAGCGCGCACGCCCTGGACGCCGATGGCAACGAGCTGAGCGCCCAGAGCGAGGGATTATTGCGCTGCGATTATCAGCACGAAGTTCCGGCGCGGACTTACACGCTGGACGCGCCGGCGTTCGCGCCGATCGTTGCGCTGCGTTTCGATTCCGACCCGAATCTGAACGGCAGGCCGTTCGCGGCCTTCAGCACGCTGCTCCTCGAGCGAATCACACTCACTCCGGCAACAGGCCGGTAAGAACGCTCACAGTTGGAGAGCCGCTTTGAGATGCGGCACCAGGCGTTTACTGAACTCCACGGAGTCGCCCGCGGACAAATGCGACCACTCGGGACAATCGAAGCCGGATAGCTCTGGAAAATCTGAATAATAAATGCCGGGCGAACTGGTTATTTTTAAAAGTGGGTCCCAGGTTTGCGCTCGCGGCGTGAGGCGGTCCTCGAGTTCTTTCAGTCCGCCGGTGTGCGGGAAACGAACGAAAACAATCTTTCCGCCGCGGCGTCGAATTTTTTCGATCGCACCAGCGACGTCAGCAAAACGTTTCTCGAGGCCTTTCTTCATTTCGGCGAAGAAGGCATCCTTCGGGACGTAGCTTGGCGGCGGCGGCGGGGTGAAAAGCGGCGGCCAGGTTTCCTGGATCTTTTTCGCCAACGGACTTCCGGGCGCCGCACATTTTTCCCACATCCGGGCGCGGCGTTCGCGGTCTTCGGTCTGAAAATAGGGAGGAAAACGCGGCGGGACGAGCGCGCCCGGACGATTCGGGATCGGGAGCTCATTCAAGAGTGCTTCGAGACTTAAATCGTCCGGCTTCAAAAACGCGACATGCTCTTCCAGCCACATGCCGAGATATTCGCTCACGCGCTGAGCCGGCGTCTGGTTGCGATATCGTTTCTCGCCTAGTTCGGCGCGGACCATCGGCGGAGAACCCGGCGGCGCGAAAAACAAACCGGGGACGAAACTGCAAATGATCGTGCCATGAAAACTTTCGTCCTTTGCCAGATCATCCAAGACAGGCCAGGCGGTCGAGCCGGCCATCGCGAGCTGGATCGGTCGTTTGCCCAGACCCTTTTGGAATTCGTCCAGGTCGACATCGAACCACGCCCGTGAATCGCCGAGGACAACGATCGATTCCGGCTGAACGCGCCGGCGCGCCATCGTCCATAGGTCCTCGTTGTCATTCAAAGTGGGGCCGTAGCCGAGCGCTCGGCAATACAACTCCCACGCCGTCGTCACGGCGATAACGACGATACTGATGACGACCGCTATGCCGCGCCACGGCGCGGGCGGAATCGGCCGTTCGAATTCCAAGGGCGGGCCGCCGTGAATTTGTTCTTCGCGCGACGGTCTGCGGAAGAACAGACGCGGAAGACGGAGGCGTTCCTTAAAATTGGAAATAGATGAAGGCATTGCTGTTTCCCTGCGTGAGAATGATCGCGCACGCCATCACGGCGCCGATGGCGGTGACGGTCCAGTGCGGCAGTCGCATCACGGCGATCTCGAAGCTGTTGTCGCGCATCGCCCAATGGAGCGCGATCATACCCGCGCTCACCATTCCAATTTGCAAGAGCTCGCGCGTGCTGAGGATCGCGTCGCCCGTCGGATGCCCGCCGAACATTCCGGCCAACATGCGGCTCGCGATGGTGAAATCCGACGCGCGAAAGAAAACCCACGCGATGCAAACCGCTCCATAGGTCGCAAACCCGGCCAGCATCCGAACGATCGGCGTGTTCGCCCACGGCTTTTCTTCGAAAAAGAGCCGGCAAACGCGCTCGATGACCAAATAAGAGCCGTGCAATAATCCCCAAACGACAAACGTCCACGCGGCGCCGTGCCAAAGACCGCCGATGAACATGACGATCACCAGATTCAGCGCGGCTCGAAATGGCCGGACCTGATTACCCCCGAGTGGAATGTAGAGGTAGTCGCGCAGAAATGTGGACAGCGATATGTGCCAGCGCCGCCAGAAATCGGAAAAGCCGATAGCGGCGTACGGGAAACGGAAGTTGTCCTTGAGATGAAAACCGAGCGTAAGCGCAGCCCCGATCGCGCAGATCGAGTAGCCGGCGAAATCGAAAAAGATCTGTCCCGCGAACGCGATCACGCCCGCCCACGAATCGAGCGCGACGAGCGGTCCGCTGTAGTTGAAGACGCGGTCGGCCGATCCGGAAAGTAAGGTGTCGGCGAGAACAATCTTTTCAAACAGACCCAGCGTCATAAGCGCAAGGCCCCAGAAAAATTGTCCGGTCTTCAGGCGCGGAGCGTAGGCAAGCTGCGGCAGAAAATCGCCCGCCCGGACAATCGGGCCGGCGACGAGTTGCGGGAAAAACGAAACGGCCAGGACGAAATCGCGGAGCGACCGCGTGGGCTGCAGGACGCCGCGATAAATGTCGAGCGTGTAGGATAGGGAGTGGAACGTGTAAAAGGAAATGCCGACCGGCAACAGGATATCGAGATGAGGCGGTTGATAGATAACGCCTCCGCGCGCCAGCAACCACTGGAAGTTTTCCAGGAGAAAATTCCCGTATTTGAAAAACCCCAGCATGCTGAGGTTCATGCAGACGCTCGCGACCAGCCAGCGGCGTTTTGACCGTTGATTTTTGGCTTTGCCGATTTGGCGGCCGAGCCAGAAATCCATCGCAGTCGTCGAGAATAGGAGAGCGGCGAAGGGCGGGTTCCAGGCGCCGTAAAAAATGTAGCTCGCGACGACGAGTAAGTTCTTCCGCGCAGTCCACGACCGGATGCTCCAATAAAGGAAGACGACGAGGGTAAAAAAGACGACGAACGTGAGCGAGTTGAACAGCATTGCGGCCGGCTTTCCTATCCAGTTCCGTCAGAACGGGCAAGCGATTTGTGCGGCGACCTCGTTGCCGGGTGATTCCGAGTCACGATGGAATGGCGGCTGCTTAAGTGAAGCGGCCGCTCGCGCACACATCGTGACCTATTCTCGCAAGAAAATCTTTGTTACTACCTTGCTGGGTGCGACCTGGATGGCCGCTCTCGCTTTCGGGGGACGCGCTCTCTTCCAATACGAAACGACACCAGGACAGGTGGGAACGATCGCCTCGAAGTGGCCTGCGGTGTCGGTTGTCCCGCGGCAGCCGAATAAGCCAACGCTGTTGATGTTCGCCCATCCGCATTGTCCGTGCACTCGGGCAAGCATCGGCGAGCTGGCGCAAATCATGGCGCACGCGGTCGGGAAAGTGAACGCCTACGTGTTCTTTGTGAAGCCGGAGAATGCGGAACCGGGTTGGGACGATACCGACTTGCGATCTAGTGCGGCGGCAATCCCGGGCGTCACAGTGATGACCGACCAGAACGGGAAAGAAGCGGCGCGGTTTGGCGCCAAAACCTCCGGTCACACCGTCGTGTTTGGGAGCGACGGAAACCTTGTTTTTAGTGGCGGCATCACGGCGTCGCGTGGCCATGCCGGCAACAATGCCGGGGAAAGCGCTATCCTCGCCTTGCTTACTGACCAACCCGTCGAGCGCGCGCGGACGCCCGTATTCGGTTGTTCTCTCACAAAACGCCCAACCATGGCGGAAGGAAAACTATGTTCGAACTAGCCGGTCCAATTCCAGCAGCGAATAGCGAACGCGCGGAAGAACTTTTCCAGCAGCACCGGCGGCGAATTTTTCGCGACACGGACAAGCTCTTCGCAAGGCTGATGCTCTTTCAGTGGGTGGCGTGCATCGTGATCGCTCTCGTCGTCTCGCCGCGAACCTGGGATGGGGAAGTCAGTCAGGTTCACATTCACGTCTGGTCGGCGCTCCTGATTGGCGGCGCGATCAGTCTTTTCCCGGTTTGGATGACGCGCGTCTGGCCCGGATCCGTAGCGACCCGGAACGTGATCGCGGTCGCGCAAATGCTGATGTCCGCGTTGTTGATCGCGTTGACCGGCGGCCGCATTGAGACCCACTTCCACGTCTTCGGATCGCTCGTCGTCCTGTCATTTTATCGCGATTGGCGGGTGCTTGTGCCCGCGACTATCGTCGTCGGGCTCGATCATTTCCTGCGCGGCGTTTATCTACCGTATTCGGTTTACGGGGTATTGAGTGCGAGCCCATGGCGCTCGATTGAACATGCGGGCTGGGTGGTATTTGAAAATGTTTTTCTGGTAATCTCGTGTTTCAGAAGTATCCGCGAAATGCGCTTTATCGCTAACCGGACTGCGTCTCTTGAGGCAAGCGATCAACGTTCGCGCCAGCTTTTCGACGACGCGCCCATCGGCATGGCCGTCGTCGCGCTGGATGATGAGAAATTCAGGCAGGTCAATGCTCGTTTCACCCAGATGATCGGTTATTCGGAAGCGGAACTCCTCAAGCGGACGCCGCTCAACCTTACTCACCCGGATGATCTGGCCGAGAGTCAGCGGCTCGTGAAAGCGCTGCTCGATGGCAGGGAACGGTGTTCCCTCGAAAAGCGTTACATTCGTAAGAACGGCGAGCTGCTTTGGGTCAATCGCACCGCTTGCGTGATTTGCGACAAGGACAGCAATCCGCGCGAATTCCTGATCATGGTGGAAGACATCACCGAACGGAAGCTGGTCGAGGAGGCGTTGCGCGAAGCGAAAAAGGAGGCCGACCGCGCGAACCACGCCAAAAGCGAATTCCTTTCCCGTATGAGTCACGAATTGCGGACGCCGTTGAACGCGATCCTCGGTTTCGGACAGTTACTTGAACGGCAAAACCCAACTAAGCCGCAACGAGCGCGCGTGGAGCACATCATGAGCGCCGGACGTCACCTCCTTAAGCTGATTAACGAAGTGCTCGATCTCAGCCGGATCGAAGCAGGCCACTTACAGCTCTCAGTGGAGCCAGTCGCCGTAGCTGAAGTCTTGGAAGAAGCGCTCGACCTTATGCGTCCCCTGGCGGCGCAGCGCACAATGCAGCTCTCCGTCGATGAGCTTTTAGATAAGGACCTTCACGTGCTGGCCGATCGTCAGCGGCTGAAACAGGTTCTGCTTAATCTCTTAACGAACGCGGTTAAATACACTGCCGTCGGCGGCCAAATCTCTGTTTCGCTCCAGCAATCGAATTTAGCGAAGACACGACTAGTGGTCACCGACACCGGAGCCGGAATCGCGACGGAAAAGCTGGCGCGGCTATTTACTCCATTTGATCGATTGGGTGTCGAACAATCCGGCGTCGAAGGGACCGGCCTGGGTCTCGCACTTTGCCAACGACTCATGCATGCCATGGGCGGCGACATCGGCGTTGATAGCACTGTCGGAAAAGGAAGCGCGTTCTGGATCGAGCTGCCTGCGACTGATTCGCCGCTAAAAGCTTTGCCCAACAATCATGCTGCCACGCTGGAACAAGCCAGTGGAGGGGACGGCGGAAAAATCCTCTACATCGAGGACAACCTCTCGAATCTTACTTTGGTTGAGCAGATGCTGGCCGAACAGCCGCAACTTCATTTGCTCACGGCAATGCAAGGCGGCCTGGGCCTGGACCTGGCGCGCCAACATCGGCCTGACCTCATTTTGCTCGACCTGCACTTACCCGATCTTCGCGGCCACGAAGTCCTGGAACGTTTGCGCAACGACGCGGTCACTCGCGATATACCTGTGGTAATAATCAGTGCGGACGCAACGGCGCGACAAATCAATCAGCTCAAGGCCGCCGGGGCGCGAAGCTATCTCACCAAGCCGCTCGATATCTCGGAGTTCTTTCGCGTCATTGATGAGACCATGCGGGACCGTGATCGAGAGTTAGAGCCTGCTGTCGCCTAGTCGAAGCCATGAGTCACGAACCACAACCAATCGATCAGCGCTGGCTGCCCAACGCGGCCCTTTATTCGAAGATGAAGATCGTCGTGATCGACGACGAGCCGGCTAACGTCGCCTTACTGGAAATGATGCTAGCTGAGGGCGGCTACACCCGCGTGAAGACAGTAACGGATTCGCGATTAGCAATGGAAACTTGCATCGCCTTCGAACCCGATCTCGTTCTCCTCGATTTGATGATGCCGCACGTCGACGGCTTTACTATTCTCGAATCGCTTCGCGCTGCGGCGGGCGAAAGCTTTTTGCCCGTGATCGTGCTCACAGCCGATGCCAATGAAACGACGAAGCTTCGCGCTTTGCGCGCCGGTGCGACCGACTTTCTCCTCAAACCGTTCGATCAACTTGAAGTTCTGTTGCGAATGAACAACCTGCTCGAAACGCGCCGGCTTCATCTCCAACTCGACATGCAAGTCGCCGCTTACGCTGACGCTGTCCGCGAACGCACCTCCGAGCTGCGCGAAGCGCAGACGCAGCTACTGAAAGCCTAGTAGGACGCGCCGGTGAGCGTGAAGGTGATCGGGCAGGTCACCCATGACACCGTTCCAGGTTTGAACCGCCAACGTTTGAAACCGCTAATAGCGGCACTATCGAGGAACTGATTTCCGGTGCTCTTCGTCATCGTGGCTTGAACCACGTTCCCGGTGCCGGGATCGATCGTGAGGAGAGCAATTCCATCGCCGGTGACTCTTTGTCGTCTCGCTTCGTACGGATACTCAGGCCGCGGCGCACTTACGGCGAACACCTTGGCCGAGGACAAGCGCATCGAACCGGGCATCGTACTGCTTCTTGGCCTAACGACCGGCGTGAACCTGCTAGTGCGATGCACCGGTGGCGGTATTGCTGTCGGCTCGATAAACGGTTGGTCGATTACAGGTGGTGTCGGCAACGGATCGGTCGCGTCCGGTGGCTGGTCCGCAATCGGTTCTGTCGGCTCGAGGATTATCCCGGGTGGTTCGGTTGAAAAACCTGACGCCGTTCTTGGTTCCGCCTGACGCGTTGTCGCCAGACTAATAACCCCGACGTGGATCGCGGCGGCTGCGAACAGCGCCGCTGTGAATCGCCAATTGTGTCTTGAGCGATAAAGTAACGCTGGTGTCATAACTGGTCCTTTACCAGTCAGACACGCGTGTCCCGGAAATCTTAACTGCTCACCAGATCCGAACGCGAGCTTTCGGGTCGACGAACAATTTCTCGTCCGACTTCACTTTGAAAACGTCATACCAGGCATCGATATTCCGCATGACGCCGTTGACGCGAAATTGCCGCGGCGAATGAGGATCGCTCACAACCTGGCGGCGGACGTAATCATCCTTGACCTTGCCACGCCAGGCTTGCGCCCAGCCAAGAAAAACGCGTTGCTCGCCAGTTAATCCATCGATGACCGGGGCGGGCTTGCCTTTAAGCGAAGCGCGATAGGCGTCGAGCGCTATCACGACGCCGCCAAGATCGGCGATGTTCTCGCCCATGGTTAGCTCGCCATTGACCTTTGCGCCCGGCAGCGGCTCGAACTTCGAATACTGCTCGCCTAAAACTTTGGCGCGCGCTTCAAAGGTCTTGGCGTCTTCCGCGGTCCACCAATCGTTAAGCTTGCCTTCCGCGTCGAATTTCCGGCCTTGATCGTCAAAGCCGTGAGTTAGCTCATGACCTATCACCGCACCGATCGCCCCATAGTTCACTGCCGCATCGGCGTTCGCGTCGAACATCGGCGGCTGAAGAATTCCGGCCGGAAATACAATGTCGCGCAACGCCCCGTTATAAGCGTCGTTCGTCTGCGGGGTCATACCCCAGTCCGCCATGTCGACCAGTTGCGGCAGCCGCTGGACGTAAAATGCCCAGTCAGCTACCGCCGCACGGCGCACGTTGCCGATGAGATCGTTGTCACGGATTTCGACTTTCGAATAATCGCGTGCCTTATCGGGATAGCCGACCTTGATGTTATAGGTATCGAGCTTCTTGAGCGCCTGGACCTTGGTCGCTTCGCTCATCCAATCGAGACCTTTGATCCTTTCATGCATCGCGACCTTGAGGTTCGCGACCAGTTCCTCAATCTTAGCCTTGGCTGCCGGTGGAAAATACTTGGCGCTATAGAGCTGACCTACCGCCCATCCCAGATTACCGAAGCGATCGTAACGATCGCCCGCTCCATAATCTCCGCCGCTCACCGCATGCACGCCACGTTTCCACCGCACTTGCTGTTCTGCCTGGCCCGCCAGCGTCTTATTTCGCATCTCGAAGAGCGCGTCGCCGAAAGCTTTCGAAAGGTAAGGAGCCGCGTGGTCCGCGATGTTAAATGCCTCCCAGGCCTGCAGCGTTTCAATCGGGGTCGTATCGAAAACATCGGCGATCTTTGGGAACGCGGATTTCTCCGCGACTACGACGCGCTCCACCTTCGCAAGTCCCGCCTCAGTTAGGAATTTCCGCCAGGCGAACTTTGGCGCGAGCGCTTCCAATTCTGCAATCGACATTGCATTATAGGTCGCGATCGGATCGCGCTGCTGCGTCTTGGTCCAACTCGCGTCCGCGATCTTCGTTTCGACGTCGATAATTTCCGTCGCGCGTTTCTCCGCGTCCGGCCAATCGAGCAGCTTAAGCAATTGCGCGGCGTAAGCCTTATACTTGTCCTTCTTCGCGGCGAAGTCGGGCTTCAAATAGTAATCGCGATCCGGCAATCCCAGGCCGGCTTGTCCCAGGTAGACTGTGTAATGCTTCGGGTCCTTGATATCGACGTCGATGCCGACGGCGAAGATGCCGCCGTCAAAATCGGCGGTTTGTTTGCCCATCATCGCCGCCAAAGCTTCGCGCGTTTTTGTCGATTGCACTTCAGTTAACTTGTCCTTGATCGAGGAGGCGCCCGCTTTCTCGATGGCCGCTTCGTCCATGAACGATTTGTAAAATGCTCCGACCTTGCCTTCGATCGTCGCCGGTTTCGGTTCCCCCTTCTTCGCCGTCTCCTCCATCAGATCGTGCAAGCGTTGTTCGGTCAGGTCGCTCATCGCGAGCCGCAGGCTGTAACCCGGTTTATCCGGCGGAATTTGAACGCGATCGAGCCAGGCGCCGTTCGCGTAGCGAAAGAAATCGTCGCCCGGTTTTGTCTTTAGATCGGCGCCATCCGTGTCGAACCCCCACACGCCGTACTCCGGTTTACCACTGGGCTGGGCAAAAGCTCCAGCGAAACACAAAACGAAAATCAACAACGCAGCTCTTGTTTTCATAAGTGGTGGTTGTAGCCGGGATCGGGGATCCCGGTCGAGCAAATGTGGCGGGCTCCCCCAGCCGGGATCATCGACCCCGGCTACAGCTCGCCATTCCCGCCGAACCATTTCTTTTGCAGCTCGTCCATGAAACCGCGCTCATTCAAGGCGAGCAGCGCGCGATTGATGGGCACCCGCAGCGGACTGTCCTGCTGCAAACCGATTCCGTAAGATTGCTTTTCGAAGATCGGACCGACCAGCCGTAGCCGCGTCCCGATTCTCTTTGAAAGATAATAGCGCAACACCGGCGCATCATAGACAACGGCCTTCAGCTCTCCCGAGTTCAGGGCCGCGATCGCGCTCGCGACATCGGGGTAGGATGAGACCTTGGCCTTGTTTTTCTTTAACCACGCCTCCGCTGTACTGGCTGCCACGGTGCCGACCTTTATTCCCGGCAAATCGCCCGGCCCGCTGATGTCGCCGGTAAGACTTTTCACCGTCATCTCCGTCGTTACCGCCGCTGTGAAATAGGCGATAAGAACAATGCTCACCACCATCCAAAGGATCGCGACCAGCCGCGCCGGCACGCCCATCGGTCCTTTCGCTTCGCAACCGCCCGTGCAAAGCATGCTGATCGTCCACCAGAACGATTCCCAAACGCCGGCGCGGTACGGTTCGGGATACATCTCCGCATTGCGTCGCCGTTCGAACCACCAAACGAGATGTGAGATCGCGAACATGACCAGTAAGACGAGCCCGATCACCTTCACCGTGTTCCAGTTCATGAACTGATGGGACAAGTTCGCGACGACCCCGCCGTTCCGCGACACGTTTGACCTCACGAGAATCTGCAAACCCGAATCGAAATAGGGCTGGGAAAAATCCATCATCGCATGGCGTTCCGCCGTAATGCTAATCGCCGCGATCGCCACGTCCGACTGTTTCGTCTTCAAGGTCTCAAGCATTTGCGGCACGCTCTCCAGATTCCGCATGTCGAATTGAAGATTCGCTTCCTTCGCCACCGCCTCCCAAAGATCAATGCTGAATCCCTTGGTCTGGCCGCCGTCGTTGAACGAGAAAGGCTCGACCGGCTTCGTCACCACCCGAATCTTTTGCTGGCCCAGCAGGTCGAGGCGGCCGATCAAAGAAAGAAGTAGCGCGATACCAACGATCCGGAAGTTACAACTCACGAGCGAGGGATAAGTCTGCCAGCCGTCTGCTGTCAATCCCGGCCTAACGACGGCGACAGAAGAAAGCCGACTCCAAAGCCGCCCGGAACGATCTCATTTACAGATCGTAAGTTGTGATCTCGAGTGGAAATCCGTCGGGGTCGACGAAGTAAATCGAGTGGGAGACGCCGTGATCCTGAAAGTCGAAGGAGATGCCTTTCGACTGAAGCTCCGCCTGAGCAGATTGAAAATCGGCCTTGGTGGCGGCCAGAAACGCGAGATGGGAAAGCGCCGTGCCCCTTCCCGCCTGATCGCCCTCCGCCTTGGGGAAAAGCGCGATGCCGGTGGGTCCAAGCCGTAAAAGATCGGTACGCCTGACCACTGGCCCGGAAATGCCTGCTCAAATCCGAGGGTGCTCATATACCAGTTCATGGTGCGTTCCGGGGACGCACAACGAAGAGCGACGTGATCGATTTGCTGGAGCTTCATGCGCCGGCAACCAAGTCTCAGTTACCTTTCAAGATCGGCACGATCTCGGTCTGGATAGGTTGGCCAGTGACTTCGATGTCTTTGTCGCCGACGTAAACGTCGATCTCAGAGCGGACGCCGAATTTGCCTTCGAGGTAGATGCCGGGTTCGATAGAGAACAGCACGCCGGGCGTGATATAACGCGAGTCGCGCGTCTCGAAGTTGTCGATGTTCACGCCGTTGCCGTGGCATTCTTCGCCGATGGAATGGCCGGTCCGATGGGTGAATTGCTCGCCGTACCCGGCGCGCTTGATCACGCCGCGCGAGACATCGTCGACTTCGGCCCCATGGATGCGTTTGCCTTCGCGCACATTTTTACGGACGAACTCGGTCGCGGCGTCGCGCGCTTCGCGGACGATGTTGAAGATGCGCACGTATTCTTCCGGAACGGTGTCGCCGACGAAACCGGTCCAGGTTTGATCCGTGCAAATCGCGCCGGGCTTGCGGAGTTTACTGACGATATCGAGCAGAACGAAATCGCCGCGCTTGATCGGCGAGAAAGATTCCTTGGTCGGGAAGTAATGCGGGTTCGCGGCGTTGGCCTTTACCGCCACGATGCCGTCTTCGCGCGTCATGCCTTCTTCATCGAGGCGGCGGGCGATAAACTGCTGGATGTCGTATTCGGTGATCGGTTTTTCTTCGCGAATGTTCCGCCCGATCTCGGCGAACGCGTCCATCAGGACACGATGCAGTTTGTCGGAGCCTTCGACATGCGACTGATGTTGCTCGGGAGTAACGACCGCTTCGAATTGCTGGACGAGCTCCGCACTCGTAATCACTTCGACGCCAAACGAGCGGATCAGTTCCACGGTGCCGGCATCCACGCGCGAGATGTAGGGAATGTCGTTGTTCGGCGAATATTGCATCGCCACTCGCTTCTTCGCATTCTTCTGCAAACGATTCGCGTCCGGTCCCTGGATCGCGGCGGCGACGAGCGCGTGTTGTTCTTCCCAGCCGCGATAGGCCACGCGCTTGCCCGGGAGCGCGTCAAGTTTCCCGCGCTCGATCGAATGGACGATCTTGGTCGGTTCGCCGGTGGCTGGGATATAATAGAACCAGCGGCGCGACCCCGAGGCATGCTCGCCCAGTTTCAAAATGCGCGGGGCGAGGGGATCGCTCCCGCGGAAATCGTAGAAGAGCCAGCCATCGAGCTTCGCGGCCTGAAGGGCTTTCTGAATGTCGGCGACGCGTTCGGCAGGCGTGGGATCAGCGCGCATGGCGGGAGCAAACATGATCCAAACAACGAGGGCTGCCAGCACGAACCAACGAGTCGATTGCACGCGGAGATTACGGCAGCATTGACCGCCGCCGTCAATTTTCATCTAATCGCGCCTCACTTAACCAAAGGAACCAATGAAAAAACTAGCCGCTCTCGCCCTGGTCGGATTGTTCGCCGCGTCGGCAAATCTCTTCGCCTCGCCGGACAAAGATGCCCTCATCACCGCAGAAAAAAAAGCCTGGCAAGACATCAAGGACAAGAAATGGGACGACTTTAAGAAAGTCTTTTCCGCCGATTTTCGCGGCGTCTATGGAAGCGGGATCAACAAGCTCGACCAGGAAATGACCGAGGTGAAGACAGTTGAGCTGAAATCCTACACCCTCGGCGACATCGACGTTGTCATGATCGACAAGGACACTGCCTTACTGAGCTACTCGGTCACGATCGAAGCAAGCGAGGCAGGAAAAGAGGCCTCTGGAAAGATGAACGCCGCGTCGGTCTGGAAAAAGGAGGGCACCGATTGGCGGCTCGCCTTCCATACCGACATCAAGGCCGAGTAGCAGACTCGGCATGGCCAGTTATCTCGTCGTCAGCACCAGCGGTAATCCCGATAGCAACAGTCGCCGGATGGGGCGGATTGCGTTTCGCCGTCTGGAAAAGGCAAAGGTCGAATGCCAATGGCTCGATATCAGCGAGCTGGATCTGCCCCTATGCGATGCGGACGTTTGTTACACCAAGCCCGGCTCGCAGAAAGTAAGTAAGCTAATCAAAGCCGCTGACGGCATTCTGCTCGCGACTCCCGTTTATAATTACGACGTGGCAGCTACAGCCAAGAACCTCGTCGAGTTAACCGGCAGCGCCTGGGAAGAGAAGGTGGTCGGTTTTCTTTGTGCCGCGGGCGGGATGAGCAGCTACATGTCGGTCATGGCATTTGCTAATAGTCTTATGCTCGACTTTCGGAGCGTTATCATTCCGCGCTTTGTCTACGCCACCGGCCGCGCCTTCGAAGGTGATGAGCTGAAGGATAAGGAAGTAGGCGAACGGATCGAAGAGCTAGCTGATGAATTGATTCGCTTCACGAAAGCATTGCGCGGGTAGTTCGTCTTCACCGTGACACAGGCAAGCGCGCGGACTTGGAAGAAGATCGCCGTCTTTTACGGCCTGACGCTGGTTTTCAGCAACGTCTTTAATGGCTTTGAGCTTCACGCCGGAAAGATGGACGCCGGCAACCTGCTTTTTGTTACCGGCACGATGTGGAGCCCAGGCCTCGCCGCTTTGTTAACGAAGCGCCTTTTTGGCGAGCCCATTTCCGAACTTCCCTGGAAATGGGGCGGCGCGCGCTACGCGTGGCTTGCTTACCTTATCCCTGTTGCCTATGCGCTCCCAGTTTACCTGGTTGCGTGGCTGACGCCGCTTGGTGGCTTTCTCGAGCGCGATTTTCTTACGCGGACGGCCACGCAGTTCGGCTGGTCCGGCTTATCACCGGTCGTGATTCTGATTTTGTTCGTCCTCATCACTTCGACGATCGGCCTTGTGGCCAAGACCGGGCGCGCTCTCGGTGAAGAAATTGGCTGGCGCGGTTTTCTCGTTCCGGAGTTAAACAAGGTAGTCGGCTTTACCGGGGTAAGTGTGATCAGCGGCCTGATGTGGGCCGCCTACCATTTTCCCGTTTTGCTCTTTGGCGATTACAACAAAGGTGCCCCGGCGTGGTACAGTCTCACCTGCTTCACGCTTATGGTCGTCGCCGACTCGTTTATCATGGCGTGGCTCACATTGCGTTCAAGGAGTCTTTGGCCCGCCGCCATCTTTCACGGCAGCCACAATCTTTTTATTCAATCCATCTTCACTCCGCTTACCCGCGACACCGGTCCTACCAAATACGTCATCGACGAATTCGGTATCGGTCTCGTGATCACGATCAGCGTCGGCGCGTTGCTCGCCTGGCGCACCTGTATGCGAACTCGAACATAACATTTAGGGACGAGGCGCTGCGGTGCATCAGCTGGTCAGCGTCGTATCGGTAGTCGTCGCTCCATCGCATGGTTAGGCGGACTAGTCACTTGGAGTCTGGCCGGTCACTCAGCACCAAAAGGGTCATACCCTCTGGACCAGGAACAATCTTGCGTCTAGTGGTCGCGCCGACACGAATCAGGACGCCACGCTCCATCGGGTAAGTCTGCCCCTCTGCGTGAAGAGTCCCGCTACCTTCTAGGGGAATATAAAGCTCTTCCTCATTGTCTGCGGCATGGTCATGCTCCGGGTAGTGCTCCCAATGCGGGGGCAACCTGGCGGCGTTCATGCCAATCTTCGCGAGGCCAAGACTCTTGCCCGCAAAGAAGAACTGTTGCCCCTTCTGAAATGAGCCGGTGTAACGTTCCATCTCGTCAAGATGCTTAACCGTGATGTCTGGCATAAGGTTTGATTTCCATGACGTGCATTCTGCCGTCTAAGTGAGTTGGGCAACTACCGCTTGCGAGCCGAGCCCTCCACATACATTTTGAATTTGTCTGGAGCATTAGGCGGAGCTATCTCGAATTTAATGCCGAGCGTGTCATCTGGATTCTTAACATAGGTCAAGCGAAAGCTCGGCTGTGAAGGCGCTGGGTCGCTGATGAACGTTAGAGTTCCGCCATCGGAGGAAAAGGCGGCTGTGTAGCGAATCACATGGCCCTCGTTGTCAAAATAATCAGCGCGAAACTTATGCGCTGCTTCGTCGGTATAAACCACCATCAAATCATCATGTGAAAATGCCGGCCGCCCTTCTGCCGGCGGATAATCCGTATGGCTTTTCCGCACGAGCACTTTGTTCTGCAGATCGAATGCAAAAGAGAAGCCTCCTGCACCCTCGCCGGGGCTTCCCTTTCCCGCAGCTTGCCACTCTCCCACCAGCGGACGCCACTGATCCCACGTGGTCGCGGTCGGTTCAGGACTCGCTGAGCTTCGTTCGGAGATGAATACAGTTCCGACAATTGCGATAAGGAATTTCCAGTTCATTTTCATTTTCATATTCAGGTGTTCAGATAATAATTTGCCCGCTCCAAGATAACTTTATTTTGATCTAACGAGACGCAAGATCAGCCATGGCGTGAACTATGAGTGAATTTAGAAAAAAGGTAAACATGAGGAGAGGCCGTGGTTCGGCATGTGTTGACCAAAACCGAGGTCATAGCCGTCTAAGTCACGGACGCCAAACTCGCGGCAACCATAAGGCTTGTTGCATAGACCATAGTCAACAATAGCCCCGCGATCCCTGAACTCCCGAAACAGTCCATTAGCATCGGTGACCCAGAAATAAACATTCCAGAGTTTACCTGAGACGGTCCAATGCGGAACGATGTGTTTGGGATCGTCCGCCTGCTTGAGCATGAGATAACAAGACTCACGATGCAGAATACAAAACGAGGGCGGCTCACCGAAAAGGTCGTCGCATCCGAAACCGAGCTTTTCGCGGTAGTAGTCGGCAGCCGCAGAAACATCTTTCACAAGCAAAACGGCGGCGCTGGAAGTTAATGCTGGTTTGTTCATAGCGCGGGCCGGACTAACGAGATGCGGCCCAGACCCTGCCTATTGACCCTTAGGCGGCTCCCATAGCTCAACCTTGTTTCCCTCCGGGTCCATGACCCAACCGAATATCCCGAAATCCGACTGCTCTACCTTATCGAGGACATAACAGCCCTCTTCACGAAGCAGCCTCAAGAGCCCATGAAGATCCGCCACGCGGTAGTTGATCATGAACGAGGCATTGCTCGGTGCGAAATTGGAGCCGTCACCGACGAACCAGGCGGTTTTGCCATTTGCAGGAACGCCCGCTGCGTCGACCCAGCGAAAGGATGCGCCACCCCACGTCTGAACGTCGATGCCGAGATGCGTTTTATACCAGGCGCGCAGTTTGGTGGGGTCTTTAGCCTTGATAAAAACCCCGCCAATTCCCGTTACGCGCTTCATAGTTGCTTTCTCCGTTTTGTCCATAGGTTCTGAAGCGCGGTTTATCGGTTTCTCTACGTCGCTTTTTTCCGGTGTTTTCTCAGAGGTTTTCGCGCCAGAGGTTGACTCACTGCTCTTCTCAGGAGCCTTCGCGCCAGAAGCAGGCTCTCGATCTTGGGCATGGATACAGCAGATGGGAAGGGCGACGACTGTGAAGACACTCAATACTACTTTTGTTTCCGTGCGCATGTCTTCACACTAGCGATCTTGAAAGAACAATTCTTATCCGATCTTGCGAATTTTAGAATTGCGCGCCGAAGTGCGACGGTACTCCCGGGGCGAAATTCCATACCGCCGCTGAAACAGATTACTGAACGAGGGCAAACTTTCGAACCCGCAGTCAGCCGAAAGCTCGGTCACGCTCCGCTCACTGAGTCGGAGCTGGGCGGCAGCGCGCTCAAGTCGGTAATCCGACAGAAAATGGTGCGGCGTCTTGCCAAAGAAACGCGTAAACGCGCGATGAAAGTGATAGGGGGAGAGACAAGCCTGCCTTGCAACATCATTGAGTTTCAAGCGGTGATCCCAGGAAGAAAGCAAGAAATCGCGGCCGCGAAGCAAGCGCCTACAGAGTTCCAGCCGGGTCGAGGTCTTTGCGGCCGGAATTTTCTGTGCTCGGCGAAGCACCTCCTCTTGTGCCTGCACAAGCTCAGTCCCGAGACGGAGAAAGGTCTCGTCCCATCGAGCCGGTGTAAGCTGACCACTGGCAATCAATCGTTGAAATGGCTGGAGACTTGGAAGCACAGATCCAGTCTGCGTTTCGACCCGGTCAAAAAATCTAGTTTGTCGTGGATCCGGTCTGGAGTCGTCGAGTAACTCAGAAGTTGGTGTGACCGTACTCCGCCAGATATCCTCAACAAAACCGCGCGCGAAGAAAATGCAAAACATTGTCGTTAGTTCCCGCGATTCGATCGTGAGTGCGAATCGCTGACGATCATTCACGACCACAAAGGTGCCGTCGCGGGCCATTAGCTTGCGTCCATCGATGGTCAGAACGGCTCTGCCTGAAAGAACTGCTTTGATCGAAAGAAGACTTGCGAGCTCCGGGACGTAAAAAGAGTGTTTAGTTGCCGTGCAGACACTATTCACGAGGCCGAGTCCGTCACAGCTGTTGATCCTATATCTCGCGTTCATAGGACAATCAGTTCACCTTTTTGATTTGTCATTCGATACTCATCAGCAATCACGTGGCCATCTAGAATGTATCGGCCGACCCAGGTGGCCTCATATGGTTGCCACGTCCCATCATCTCCTTTTTTGATTTCTGGCATCACAACACCATTTGCCAATGATGAAGGCGAACTGGGAGAGTTCAGGAGGCGCTTTAGGATTAGGGTTTCCGTATTCTTTGTCACGATTCAGGGCTTGAGCATCCTTCTGACTGATTAATTTGGAAATATTCTCGACGCGTGTTGTTTAGCGACGTTGTCGTTCTGCGTGAAGTCGCTCTAGTAATTGCTGATACGCGGCAGCGAGATTGTGCAGAAAGTCGGTAGCCGCCTGAAGAGCATCCGGATAAGAAGCGAAGCGTTTACGCAGGTGCTTCGTGGCCGGGTCATAGAAGAATGAAATGTCTTGATCCAGATTGGGCGCGATTAATTCATTACTCAAAGTCTGGATTTGCTGCATCTCGCTATTGCCAGTTCGCGCCACTGATTCAGCATTGCGCAACGCTGAAATCGTCGTGGCATCGAGCAAATCCAAACCCCCCGATTGAAGCAAAGTCGCGGCGTCACTTGCGCTGTAGCCGCTGCTAAAGAAAAACGGACTGAGTGGTGGCATCTCCCCCGAGTCAAGTCTACGCCGAAAATCGGCAGCGACACGGTCCTGTTGTTCCGCCGCGATCTCGTAGCGCTTGGCCGATTTTTGGACCGATTCTTCGAGCGTCGCCAAAATCCGGTCGTGGCGTTGTGCTGCATGCTGTCGCTCCTGAAAGCCATTCAGCCAAAAAGCGCCGTAAACGCCTAGAAAAACAAGAAGAAGCTCCGCAAACCAATGCACAACCCGTGGGCGAACGCTAACGGTCTTGTTGCCTTGAAAGGAGGCGCTCATAGCTCTACCGATGGATGCGTGCAATTAAAGGCGAAGACTTTTCCGTTTATTTTTGGAGTCGCGGACGAGGCCAGACTGAACACGTGATGGAGAAAAGTAGCGGGTCAAGTATTTTTGAGCGGTCTATTTCCCGAGGAGGATCAGGATGCCGGCGACGAGAGCCAAAATACCGGTAATGATGCCAGGTATCGCCAGGCCGGGAATGAGTGAGATGATGCCGACGAGAATGAGATAAATGCCGAGCAGAAGCATGCCGAGGTTTTTGGTGATCATGCGGGGATCTTGACGGGTAGCACTCTGAATTGTCACGCGTGAATGCGGGAAACGCGCGTCCCAATGCCAAGCTTCAAGCTCCAGAGAATCTCCAAACACCAAACAATAAATGGCGCCGATTCACGATTGTTTGATTATTGGAGCTTCTCTCGTGCTTGGATTTTGGAGCTTGGAGCTTTCGCCAGTATGCGATCCACCGATTTGCAGTTTGCGAATGGGAGGGAAACGCGGAATGAGAAGGGCGATGGGCAAACCCGATTACGAATGGATCGCGGCGGGGGAGGAATGGTCGGAACCGTGGGGCGGGTCGGCGGGGCAATGGTTCGGCAGCATTTTGCCGAGGATCCAAGGGGCGTTATCGGCAAAAACGATCCTTGAGATCGGGTCGGGGTTTGGTCGCTGGAGCCATTATCTGCGCGAACATTGCACGCAGCTGTACCTCGTCGACCCAGACACGCGGTGTATGCAGGCGTGTCAGGAACGGTTCGCGACCGATTCAAAGGTGAGGTTTTATAGGAATGAGGGAGACAGCCTGGCGGGCATTGCGGATAACTCCGTCGATTTCATCTTCAGCTTCGACTCGTTGGTCCATGTCCAACGACAGACGATCGAGACTTACCTGAGCCAGTTCGCCGCGAAGCTGACCCCCAGCGGCCTCGGTTTTATCCATCATTCAAACCTGGGTGAATATGCGTCGTCGCTGGCGCGCCGGGTGCGGACGCTCAGGGGAAAAGGCATGGCGTCCGATCATCAACGCGATCCGGAAATGACGGCGGGTTTGTTTCGCCAGTTGGCCGAGCAATACGGCTTGCAGTGTCTTTGTCAGGAGCTGGTAAACTGGCGGGGACGCCGACTGATCGATTGCTTTTCGATGATCGCACCCGGGGAATCGAAACGGAAGGCAGCCACGCGCCCGCTGCGAAATCACGATTTCATGCTGGAAGCGCAGTTGATCCGGCGCATCACGCAACATTATCCTAAAGCATCCGCAGCTTCATGAACCATTGGATTGGCACGTCAGGCTTTCAATACGCCGAATGGAAGGGGACCTTTTATCCGGAGGACTTGCCGACGAGCAAAATGCTGGCGTTCTACGCGGAAAGGTTCGCGACGACGGAAGTCAATTACAGTTTTCGCCGGATCCCGAGCCCGAAGACGATTCAGAATTGGTACCAGGGAACGCCGGAACGATTCAAGTTCAGCCTTAAAGCGCCGCAGAAGGTGACGCATTTCGCGAGACTTAAGAACTGCGGCGACACCATGAGCTACTTTTGCCAGGTCATCTGCGACCTGGAGGCGAAGCTCGGGCCGGTCTTGTTTCAGTTGCCGCCGAACATGAAGAAGGACTCCGTGCTGTTGTCGGAGTTTCTCGAATGCGTGCCGGCCGGCTTGCGCGCAGCCTTCGAGTTCCGGAACGCGTCGTGGTTCGACGAGGAAGTGTTCGCAGTCCTCAATGCTAAGAACATCGCGCTTTGTATCAATGAGAGTGCCGACTTAAGCGCACCCGTCGTCGCGACCGCGGACTATGGCTATTTGCGATTGCGCCGCGAAGATTACACCAAGGCGGACATGGAACGGTGGGCGAAAGCGATCAAAGAAAAGGATAAGGTGTGGCCGGATGTGTTCGTCTATCTCAAGCACGAAGAAAGCGGCATGGGACCGAAGCTGGCGCAGCAGTTGACGAAGCTGCTTGGAGGGACGGGCTCTGCCCCGTCCTAAGGTGGATCGCGCGCTCCGTCGCGCGATGTTTGAAAGTGGCGGCGAAGCCGCGTCTGCATGGCATCGAGCGGCGGAGCGCTCGATCCACCTGGATTACGCCGCGACGCGGCGCTTTTGCTTCATGAGCGCTGCGGTCGAGCGGGCGGCGGGCTTGGTCCCGTTGCGCTTCGGTTTCAGTGATTGATTCCGGTTCAAGCTCTCCTGCAGCACCTTCACCAGGTCGACCACGTTCGTCGCTCGCACCGCAGGAGCCGGTCTCTTGGCGATCTCCTTGTGTTGCGCCTTCTGCTCGATGATTTCCATCATCGCGGTCCGATACTCATCGCGATACTTCTCCGGTTCCCACGCCGTGGACATGCTTTCGACGAGCGACTGCGCCATCTTCAATTCCTTGTCGGTGATCGCGGTGGCGCTGCCGTTCTTCAATTCTTCCGGAGCCAGGATCTCCGACGCGAAATGCATCAGGTCGAGGACGAGGAATAATCCGTCCGGCTTCACTGAAGCGAGATACTCGCGGTTACTGATGACGACTTTGGCAATGCCGATCTTGCCCGTTCCGGCGAGCGCCTTATGCAAAAGGGCGTAGGCTTTCTCCCCGCCTTTTTGCGGTTCGAGGAAATACGGCTTGTAGAAAAACTTGGGATCCACCTGCGTCAGGTCCACAAAATCGGTGATATCGATCGAGTGAGTGGATTCGATCCGGACTTTGGCGAAATCCTCGTCCTTCAGGATAACGTACCGGCCGCGCTCGTACTCAAACCCTTTCACGATCTGGTCTGCCGTCACTTCCCTTTGGTCGGCGTCGGCGACTTTTTTATACCGGATCGGGCTCAGGTCGCTGGCCCGGAGTTGACGGAAACTGAGCTTCTCTTCCCGCGTCGCCGGATAGACGGCTATCGGAATATAAACCAGGCCAAAGCTGATACTGCCCTTCCAGATCGTGCGCATAGTGAAGCGATGTTATTCACAACCCCCTGTTAATGTCAATGAGAGGAGGCGCTTGGTAGTGTCCTAATTTGAATCTCAATCGTTCCTGAGAATGAGGCAAAGGATAAAAGCCACGAGCCAAACACAGTAGAAAACCCGGATAGTATATTGAGAGAGAATGTATTTTTGATCTGCCGAAAAGCCGCGATTCAACGGCTTTTTATGTTCCAGCATTTCAATTAAGACGCCAACGGCAAACGCCGCCAGAATCCCGCCAATGGCCGCGCCGACGAGTTCATTGACGAAATTCATGTTTCGCAGCGACGGCTTCCATCATTGGCGATAACGGGACCGGGAATGATCTTTGACGCCGCACCAGCCGCCCTCTATGGCGCAATGGCGGCATTTGGCGCACGTCCGGCAGACTTTGCAGCTGGCGCTTCCCGTGCAGGCCCTGGAACGCGGACCGTCGCAGCCGGACGAAATTACGCAAATGAATGCCAATAGGGCGAGAACGCGCATCCAAGGTCGGATAATGCGGGTAATTTATTACCCGTGCCAAGCCTTTTTTCAGCATGGAGCGTTGCCATGTGCAATCCCTCAAATGCCAATGCGATCCGCGAGAGAGAAAACTTGTGCTCTGGCTGAGAGCGCAACGCCTTAAACAGAAACTCTCAGCCGCGAAGCTGGCGGGGAAGATTGGAATTTCGCGCGTGACAGCACTGCGGACCATACATTCTGCGGGTGCCGGTTCCACCCGTGGATTCGCCCGAGAGCGCGGTCAAGGTGGCGATTGCTGCAAAAGCACGGCAGAAATGAATCACATTTCAAATTAGGACACTACCAGGCGCTTGACCAGGCGCAAAAATTTCGCGCCCGACGTTTTTAGTCTTGCTGTAATCGCCGCGATTCTCTACAACTCTATCATGATAACACCCCGTCAGTTCCTCCGCGCCCTCGTGGCGCTATCGGCCGGAGTTCTCTCCGGTTTTGTCTCCCTCAGCGCGTTCGCGGGTCCGCCAGCAGGCGTGCTCGATGAAACTCACGCTAATGTCCGGGCCGTCATGGCCGCGCAAAAAGAAGTGACTGCCGACTGGATGCGCCAGCCTGAAGTGCTCGGCACCGCCGTCGGTCTCGATTCCTCCGGAAATACTTCACTCCTTGTTTATATCGACCAGGACGCGAAAAATGCCGGCGAAGTGATCCGCAATCTGCCACGCGAAGTGCGCGGCGTCCGGGTGCAGGTCGAGATGACGGATAAGTTCCGTTCGATGGCCAAACCGGGCGGCGGCACGAGCCACACGGCGATACAGACTCCGCCTATTCAACTCGGAACCTCCGGCGGCTGGCGCTATGATCTCGCCAATGGCTTTTGCTGTGGCGGAACGCTCGGCTCGCTTGTCTCGATCGCGGGGGTGCAGCACATCCTCAGCAACTATCACGTCTTCGAGTCGGACATTGTCCTGGGCGGCAACAACAGGATTGCGCTGACCGGCGACCCGATCATTCAACCAGGTCTCATTGACGTGAATTGCAACGCAGCTAACGCGCAGGACGTGGCACTTCTGGTAAAGAGAAGCTCCCTCCCCGCCAGCAATGTCGATTGTGCGATCGCGTCGGTAATTCCCGGCCAGGTCCGAACGGATGGCGCCATCCTCGAGATCGGCACCATCTCGTCGCAAACCGTGGCCGCGTCGATCGGCCAGGCCGTGAAAAAGAGTGGCCGTACCACTGGCCTCACCCGCAGCTCGATCTCGGGTTTGAATGCGACCATCAGCGTTCAGTACGACAACGAGTGCGCGGGCGGCGTGGCCTTCACCAAGACCTTCACCGGCCAGATCGTCGTCAGGAATAACGGAAGCCGCTTCCTGAATAGCGGCGACTCCGGTTCACTCATGGTGGAAGACGTAGCGACGAATCCGCGCGCCGTCGGCCTGCTCTTCGCGGGCAGCAGCAGCACCGCGATCGCCAACCCGATCAACGAAGTGCTGACTTTTCTCGGTGCAACGATGGTCGGAAACTAAACACTAACCTCAACTGAAACTTCGAAGCACCCGTTCGTTCGCGCGAACGGGTGCTTTTCTTTTTGGCGCGCTCGGCGCCTTCATGTTCTTATGCAGCCAGACGATGGCGCAACAAAATTCACCGAGTCCGCGGCGCGATATCAACGAAGTCTTGCGCGCGCACGACAAGGAACTGCTCGCGATTCCCGGCGTAGTCGGCGTTTACGTTGCGGTCCTTGACGACGGAAAGACGCCCTGCCTCAAAGTGATGCTCGCCCGGAAATCGCCGGAAACCGAACGCGCGATTCCGAAAACGCTCGAGGGCTATCCAGTCCTCATCGAAGTGACCGGCGAAATCCGGCCGCTCGGGAACTAGCGCGTGTCCTCCATCTTTGTTACCGGTGGGACCGGCTATATCGGATCGCGATTGATTCCGCTCCTGGCGAATCGTGGGCATGAATTGAAAGCGGTCGTCAGGCCCGGATCGGAAAGGAAAATTCCGGCGAACGTTTCCATTGTTAGCGCCGATCCGTTGCAGGACGGTTCTTACACGGAATCGATCCGCGGCTGCGACACCTTCGTTCATCTGATCGGTGTCCCGCATCCGAGCCCGGCGAAGGCCGCGCAATTTCGCACCGTTGATCTGCCATCCATCCAGATCGCGGTGAAAAGCGCACGCGACGCCGGCATTCGGCACTTCATTTATCTCAGTGTCGCGCAACCGGCTTCGATGATGGAGGCGTTTATCGCGGTGCGCGCGGAAGGCGAGGCGCTCATCCGGGACAGTGGAATGAAGGCGACGTTTGTGCGCCCGTGGTACGTCCTCGGCCCGGGACATTGGTGGCCATACGCGCTCGTGCCGTTCTATTGGATCGCCGAACTTCTGCCGCCGACACGCGAGTCAGCGCGGCGTCTGGGACTGGTCAGCATTTCGCAAATGCTCAACGCGCTGGTCTGGGCCGTCGACCATCCGCCCGACGATGTTCAGATCCTCGACGTCCCGAGAATCCGCGAGTTGGCCCTGGCCTCTTGACGGCTTAAAGCCGTCAAGCTGTGAGGCTGTGCGATGCGGGACCGCAACGAACGGAATTTTGGGACTAAAACCGTTTGCCCTCCCTCGAAGGCCGCAAGAATCTTGACGGCTTAAAGCCGTCAAGATGGGGCCCCTGTCAATCGGTTGTGGGACTGGCGATCGACACGGTCTTGATGTTCACGAACTCGCGGATTCCTTCCGCGCCGAGCTCGCGGCCGAAGCCGGAACGCTTCGCGCCACCGAAGGGCAGGCGCGGGTCTGATACCACCATGCTGTTGATGAAGACCATGCCGGCTTCTAGTTCCTTCGCGAAAAGCTCTTTCTCGGCCGAATCGTTTGTCCACGCGGTTGCGCCGAGTCCAAACGAGCTGTCGTTCGCGATGTTGATTGCCTGCGCGACATCGTTCGCTCGGAAGCAACAAGCAACGGGTCCGAAAATCTCTTCGCGATACGCTGGTGACTGGCTCGCGATGTCCGTCAGCACAGTCGGTTCATAGAAAAAACCGGGGCGATCGATTCGCTTTCCTCCGGTGAGCAATTTCGCCCCGGCCTCGACAGATTTCCGCACCTGCTCGTCGACCCCTTCCAAAATCGCTTCGCTCGCCAACGGTCCAATTTCTGTCTCCGGATCGAGCGGGTCGCCGACTTTGAGCACGCGCATCCTCGCGACAAACTCGGAGACAAACTCGTCGTAAATTTTCTCCGCGACGATGAAACGCTTTGCGGCGATGCACGATTGTCCGGCGTTTTGGATCCGAGCAGCAACCCCAGTTTTCACTGCCGCCGCCAGATCCGCGCTCGGCATAACGATGTAGGGATCGCTGCCGCCGAGCTCGAGCACACTTTTCTTGATTTGCCGTGCCGCTTCGCTCGCGACTTCGCTGCCGGCCCGCTCGCTGCCGGTCAGCGTGACCGCTTTCACGCGCGGATCTTCGATGATGGCCTGCACCTGTTTAGTTTCGATCAGCAACGTTTGAAAAACGCCGTCGGGAAATCCGGCGCGCTGAAAAATATCTTCAATCGCCAGGGCGCATTGCGGAACGTTCGCGGCGTGCTTGAGCAGCGCCACATTGCCCGCCATCAAGGCCGGTGCCGCGAACCGAAACACCTGCCAGAATGGAAAATTCCATGGCATGATCGCCAGGACCGGACCCATCGGTTCGTAGCGAATAAAGTTGTGGGCTGATTCCGTTTCGATTCTCCGCTCGGTCAGGAATCGCTCCGCGTTCTCAGCATAAAAGCGGCAACCGCGCGCGCATTTCACGATCTCGTCCTCCGCCGCTCGGAGCAGTTTGCCCATCTCCAGCGTCATCGTCCGCGCGAGATCCGCTTTATCTTTCTCGAGCACATCGGCGGTCGCGCTCAGCCAGTTCGTCCGCTGCTCGAATGAGGTTTTGCGATAGGAGCGAAATGCGCGATCGGCCTTCGCGAGCTTCTCTTCGATCTGCCGCGAATCAATCGCGGTAAATTCTTTCACGGTTTCGCCGCTAGCTGGATTAATGGACGCGATCATGGTGGATCGTGCGCTCCGCGCGCGATGCGGGATTCTACCGCCGAAAGTCTTCGGCGCATTATTTAACATCGAGCGACGGAGCGCTCGATCCACCTATAAGCGCAGGCCTTTCGGGATAAGCAAGCGATCGAGTAAATCGAAACTCCATTGCACGAGAAGCGCGAGGATTGCCGCCGGGATTGCGCCCTGCAAAATCGTAATGTGATCGTTCAGATTGAGACCGCTGAGGATCGGTTCGCCCAAACCGCCGGCGCCGATGAGCGCGGCGAGCGTCGCAGTTCCAATATTGATCACCGCGCTGGTTTTGATTCCACCGAGAATCGAGCGCGACGCCATCGGCAAATAAACTTTCCGCAGCCGTGCGGACGGCTCGAGGCCGAGCGCGACCGCCGATTCGCGCAGCGGGTGGGCGATGTCCTGCAATCCGGTCGCGGTGTTGCGGACGATCGGGAGCAACCCGTACAGAAACAGCGCGGCAATCGCGGTCCGCACACTGATCCCGAAAAAGGGTAGAGGCACAAGCAGCGCCAGCAAGGCGAGGGATGGAATCGTTTGCACGGCGCTGGTGATTCCGAGAATGATTTGGCCGATGATCCCGCCGCGGCTGGCCGCAATTCCCAGCGGAACCCCGACAAGAATCGAAAGGAGCAACGAAAGTCCGGCGAGCTCGAGATGACGCAATGTCCAGCGTCGAAGCTTGTCCGGGAACGATTCGCCCGCGCTTGAACTAGCAGTCGCTCCTGCATCCGGGAAAAACAATGCGGCAGCGCGCGCGTAATTTTTTGTGCGCTCCGCTTCGGCGTTGAGCCGGATCATGCGCTTGGCGTCGAGCTGTCCTTCCAGCCCGCGCAAAACAGCGACAGCGTTTGCCGGCAGACTAAGCCGATAGAGAAAGACCGCTTTGTACTGGGGAAAGAATTGCAGATCATCCTCCAACACGACCAGGTCGTTCTCGCCGACTTTGGCGTCGGTCGAATACGCGTCCTTCACGTCAATCGAGCCGTTGCCGAGCGCCGCGTAACCGAGTCCGTGATCGATCCCGATCAGATTCGGCGGAGCCAACTGATATTTTTCCGTGAGCGGCCGCCAGCCATCGTGTCGATCCAGAAATTCGTGAGTGAGCCCGAACTTGAGCTCGGGATGGCTACGCAGATCGCTGATCGTGCGGATCGCTTTCTGTTCCGCCGCGGCTCGACGCATGACGAGCGCATACGTGTTGTTGAACCCGAGCTCGCCAGTCATCCCCACGCCGGATTTCGCGAGCTCTTCGCGCATTGCTGCGAGATCGATCTCGGGCGACTTCAAAATTTCTTCCGCGATCGTGCCGGTGTATTCCGGATAAACTGAGATCTGATCGCCCTTCAATGCCTGCCAGAGAATAATCGTGCCGCCCATGCCCGCGCGGTGCTCAGTCGTTAGGCCGGCATTTTCCAGCGACCGCTTCGCGATCTCGGCCAGCACGTACGATTCGGTGAATTTTTTCGAGCCGATCAGGACAGTATCAGGGGAACAGAGCGATGGCTGCGAGAGGACGAGCGTGATCAGCAGGCCAAGGAGGGGCGCTTTCCAAACCGCCCTCTTTAATCCTTCGGTCCCGCAGTCGCGGGATAAACCGCCGCTCCTTGATGCTGCATCCGCATTCATAACGCGACGAGACTGCGTTGCGCGTTGATGAATTCGGTGACGAAAGTGCTGGCCGGTCTTGTGCGCAGATCGTTCAGCGTCCCCCGCTGGGCGACTCGGCCTTCGCCCATGAGCACAATCTCGTCTCCGAGATACGCCGCCTCGGCGAGATCGTGAGTGACGAGGATCGCGGTTTGGTTCAGACGCGCGAAAATTTCCTTCAGATCCTTTTGCAGCGCGGCGCGGACGAGGGGATCGAGAGCGCCGAGCGGTTCGTCGAGCAGCAGGAGCTCAGGCGAAAGCATGAGCGCGCGCATCAAACTGATGCGCTGACGTTGACCGCCGGAGAGTTCGAGCGGGTAACGGCCGAGCGCGCTCTCGGGGAAGCGAGTGAGGGTACAAAGTTCCGATAGGCGTTGGTTCATTTTCTCAGCCGGCCATTTAAGATGGGTCGCCATGAGAAGAATATTTTTGCGCGCAGTCAGGTGAGGGAAGAGCCCGCCGTCCTGGATCACGTAGCCGATCCGGCGGCGCAGATCGGAAATATTCGCCGGCGTGATGGCGGCGCCGTCGAAACGAATCGTGCCTGTGTCCGGATCGAGAAGCCGAATGACGAGACGCAGCAGAGTTGACTTCCCGCAGCCGCTCGGGCCGATGAGGACGGTGGTTTTGCCGCGGGCGAAATCAAGATCGGTGGGCTGCAGCGCGATGGCGCCGCCATATTTTTTGCTGACGTCGGTCAGTTCAACGAACGCGTTCATTGAAATGTCCCTACCCTAGCTTGTCATGCTGAGCGAAGTCGAAGCATCTCTGAATTTTCGGCGCGGAAGACGCGGTGAAATAGTCAGAGATTCTTCGACTCCGCTGCGCTCCGCTCAGAATGACATGAAAAGGGAAACGTCTTTTATTCGGCCACCGCGAAATGGAAAATGGCGAACATCTTCGCCGGATCGGTCCAAACGCGCGACGCCTCGCGGAAACCGGCGGACGCAGCCAGCCGCGCAAAATTCTCGAGCGTGTGTTTGTAGGAAAACTCGGTGATGATTTTTTCGCCGTCGCTGAAGTGGAATTCGTGTCCACCGACATGGACGCGTTGCTCGCCCTGGCTTACAAGGTGCATCTCGATGCGGCCCTCTCCTTCGTTATAAACCGCTCGATGTTTCCACCGCGAAAGATCGAAGCTCGCGCCCAGCTCGCGGTTCGCCCGCGCCAGTAGATTCAGATTGAATTGCGCAGTGACGCCGGCGCCGTCGTTGTAGGCCGCTTCCAAAACTTGGCGGCTCTTTTGCAAATCGATCCCGATGATGAGGCCGCCGTCTCTTCCGCATAATTGGCAGACGCGGTGCAAAAAATCCTGCGCCACCGGCGGCTCCAGGTTTCCAATTGTCGAGCCGGGAAAGAAGACCGCGACGTGGTCGGGTTTTCGCAGCGGTTTGGGCAGCTGCAACTCCTGGAGGTAATCGGCGCAGACCGGAAGGATTTCGAGCGCCGGCATCGCTTTGCTCAGCTCGATCGCTGAATCGATCAGCCGTTGTTTTGATATATCGATGGGAATGTAGGCGATCGGATTCTGCAGGTGTTCGAGCAACATCCGCGTCTTGATTCCCGCGCCGGTTCCGAAACCGATCAACACGGCATTAGCGCCGATCGATTCGGAAATCTCCCCGGCGTAACGGCGGAGCAGATCGGTTTCTATCCGGGTGATGTAATACTCGGGCAGTTCGCAAATTCGCAGGAACAAATCAGCGCCGCGCTCGTCGTAAAAAAATTTGCACGGCAACGTTCGAGGCGAGCTGGAAAGACCGGCGACGACTTCCGCGAGAAAATCCGCTTTGACCGGCTCGAGATCGAGCACGGCCACGCGGCCAGCGGCGCCGCTCATGATGGATCGCGGGCGAGCCGGATGCCGGTGAACTGCCAGCGTTTTTCCGGCTGAAAGAAATTGCGGTAGGTGAGACGAACGTGATTGCGCGAAGTCGCGCACGATCCGCCGCGCAGCACCATCTGGTTGCACATGAATTTGCCGTTGTATTCGCCGAGCGCGCCGGGACCCGCACGATAACCGGGGTAGGGGAGATAGGCGCTCCGCGTCCATTCCCACGCGTCGCCGAAGATTTGTTGAAGCGCGCCGTTATCAGATCCCGGCGCGGGCGTCGGATGAAAGCGTTCGTCGTCGACGAAATTTCCGGCAATCGGCATCGGCGCCGCGGCGCGTTCCCATTCGAATTCCGTTGGCAATCTCGCGCCGGCCCAGTTCGCGTACGCGTCCGCCTCGAAATAACTGACATGCGTGACCGGCTCGGATTCATTGACGCGACGGAAACCGGAGAGCGTGAAATTCCACCACTCCCCGTCGCGTTCGACCCAGTAAAGCGGCGCGCGCCATCCGCCGGAGGCCGGATCGTTCACAGTCGTCCAGCCGAGCGAAAGCCAAAATTCCGGACGCGTGTAACCGCCGGCTTCCATGAACTCGAGATACTCGCCGTTGGTGATCAATCGATTCGCAAGCGAGAAGCGTGGAACGAGGGCGCGATGTTGCGGGCTTTCATTGTCGTAAGAAAATCCGGCGCCGTCGTGACCGATCATTGCGATTACTTCGTCGAACTCGATGAAGCGTTGCGGCGTTGTAGCCGGGATCGTTGATCCCGTCCCCTTCGGCGCGTCGCCGTTCTCTCCACGGCCGGGATCATCGATCCCGGCTACAGCAAACACCGGGTAAAGCGGGTTCTGCGCGAGAACGTGTTTGATGTCGGTGAGAAGAAGTTCCTGGTGCTGTTGTTCGTGATTGAGACCGAGAATCAGGATCGGTTCGATCTCGTTGAGCGTTGCCTCATCGGCTTCCGCAAGGAGTTGCCCCACGCAGTGGTCGATTGATTCCCGAAAACGATAGGTTTCGGCCACGGTCGGCCGCGAAATCAATCCGCGCA
Source organism: Chthoniobacterales bacterium (assembly GCA_035644055.1). GTDB lineage: Bacteria > Verrucomicrobiota > Verrucomicrobiia > Chthoniobacterales > UBA10450 > AV80. Next base: position 70,268 of record DASQPH010000125.1, on the reverse strand, counting down.
GGTCGCGCCGGTGCATGTTGCCGGCAGCATTGTAGTAGGAATTAAAAAGATAAGCGTACTGTGGAACCTCAGGGCGATAGCGTGGCATCCAGACTTTCACGATGAAAGTTTCGAAAAACCAGCTCGTATGGGCGAGGTGCCATTTTGTCGGACTCACGTCGGGCATTGATTGCACGACGTAATCTTCCGGCTCGAGATCGCGGCAAAGACGGGCCGTGAAATTGCGGACGGCGCGATAGCGTTCCAGCAATTGTTCCGCACGCCCGTGCGATTCGGCGCGCGGCTGCACTTCTCCGCGCCCGTGCGGTGACTCGGCCACGAGAGTCTCGGGCGCTTTCAAAGTAACTCAGCCTTCCTGTTTGAGCTCTTCCTTGCGCGCCTCGAGCATTTGATCGCGCGCCGCTTCGTCCAGGCCGTCCTCGACCAATTGCTCTCCGAGATTTTCGTCATCTTCGATTCGCGGCGTGTGATGCCCTTTCGATGCGGCTACCACGTTCCACTCTTCAACAACATCGGCGTTGTTCTCGGTTTCTTCCGGCGCGGCCGAGTCCTGCGCCCCGAGCAACTCCCGGCGCGCCTGGTTCCAATCGGCGTCCGTGAATTCATCCGGCTCCCGCTCCGCGATGAGCGCGATTTCGCGCGCGCGCTTTTCCACTTCATCGGGCGAAGGTGCGCCGAAGCCGTTGCCATGAACCGAAATTTTTCCTGCCGGATGAGAGTTGTCGTTCATATAAATAAATTCGATAGAAAGAGGGGCTGTGTCCGCATGGAATTATTTCATTATCCGGCCCGCTGCTGCGAAAGGCAAACCTCGGTTTTATGATTAATGAGTGATCGAATCCGGAGCCTCACGTTATCGAATGGGTCGGCCGTCGCGCTCAGCGAATACGGCGATCCGCGCGGCGTGCCGATTTTTTTCTGTCACGGTTGGCCCAGCTCGCGGACAATGGCCGAGCTGGCGCACGAAGCGGCGCGCGATCTCGGCGCTCGAATTATTTCGCCGGACCGGCCGGGAATTCGCGACTCGCAATTTCAAGGCGACCGGCGATTGATCGATTGGCCGCCGTTGTTGAATGAAATCGCTGATCGGTTGGCGATCGATCGTTTTCGGATTCTCGCGGTTTCCGGGGGCGCCCCTTACGCCTATGCGAGCGGTTGGATGACGCCCGAACGCCTGGAGAAAATCGCGGTGGTGAGCGGCGCGCCACCGCTCGACCAACTGAAGGAATACGATGGCTTGTTGCCGATCCATCGCCAGATGCTGCGGCTCCGCGCGCGCCGGCCGGGATTAATGAAAACGCTCTTTCATCTCGCGCGGCCGTTTGTCGCAATCCGAATGCCGATCCGGTTCCGCCCACTCCTCCTGAAATTTCTCCAGCCCTGCGACGCGAACGTTCTGCGGGAATCGCGTGCTTTCGATATTTGCTTCGAAAGCGCCCGGCAAGCCTGGCGTTCGTCGGCGAAGGGCGTAATCACCGATGCCGAAATCTACGCGACGCCGTGGGGGTTCGCGCTCGAGGAAGTGCGCGTGCCCGTCGCACTTTGGCACGGGACGAAGGACCGCACGTTTGCGCATCGGCTGGCGAAGGACGTCGCGTCCCGTCTTCGGAATTGCGATTTCCACCTGGTCGAAGGCGCCGGTCATTACTCGCTGCCCATCCGTTACATTCGGGAAATTCTGGCCGATCTGCTCGCCTGACATTTTTCGCGTGCACACCGCGCAGGCTCGGCTGAAACTTCGCAGTGGAAGATTTTACCGCGGGCGCTACTCACGATCAGCCGACACGCCGCCAATCATCGATCGGCGCGCCGTTCGACGAGCGTGTCCACGAGCTCGTAAAAGATTGGGGCGCGGAAAAATCGCCCGAGCTCATCGAGGAAATGATCATCACCGCGCTGAAGATGGCGCGCGACAAAATGGGCACGGGCGACTTGAAGCTGATGAATCGGTCGCTCAAGGAAATGCGGTATGCCGCAAAAGTTTTTTCCAACTACCGCGCCTTCCGAAAAGTCTGCGTGTTCGGCTCCGCCCGCACGCCACCGAGCGAAGCGCAGTACGCCGTCGCCGAGGAATTCGCGCGCGAAATGGTCGCGCAGAATTACATGGTCATCACCGGTGGCGGCGACGGCATCATGGGTGCCGCCCAGAAAGGCGCCGGACGGGAGCACGGGTTCGGTCTTAACATTCGTCTGCCATTTGAGCAGCGTGCGAATCCGATCATCGAAGGCGATCCCAAGCTGATTAACTTCAATTATTTTTTCACCCGGAAATTGAACTTCGTGAAGGAAACGCACGCCTTCGCGCTTTTTCCCGGCGGCTTCGGGACGATGGACGAGGGATTTGAGGTGCTAACGCTGATGCAAACCGGCAAGGCGCGCATCATTCCCGTCGTGCTGCTCGATCGGCCGGGTGGAAGCTACTGGGAAACCTGGATGAAGTTCCTCACCGACCATCTCTGCAAGTTCGGTTACATCGGTCCCGAGGATTTTCATTTTTTCAAGATCATGCCGAACGTGGCCGAAGCAGTTCGCGAGATCGTGAACTTCTACAGCGTCTATCAATCTTCGCGCTGGGTGGGCGAACAACTCGTCGTCCGGCTCAGCAAAAAACTTTCGAGCGGCGCGCTTGCCGAATTGAACAAAACCTTCTCCGATATCCTGCGCACCGGCTCGATCGTCCAGGGCAGCGCACTCCGCCAGGAAAAGAACGAGCCGGAAATCTGGGAACTGCCGCGGCTGGTTTTCACGCCGCATCGCCGCAGCTTCGGGCGCTTCCGTCAGCTCATTGACGCGATCAACGCCCTGGGCGCCGCTTAAGCCGCGGCGCGCTTTTCCAGGATGTAATCGTGAATCGTATTCACGCTTCGGAGCGCTTTCGCGGCCACTTCGGAATTTGGAACGCCGACGCCGAAGGTTTTTTCCATGCTTACGACGAGTTCGAGCGCGTCGATTGAATCGAGCCCGAGACCGCCGGGACCAAAGAGCGGCAAATCATCGCCGATCTGATCCGGGGTGGTTTGCAGCATCAAATTTTTCACGAGCATTTCCTTGATGCTCTGGCGCAAATCGGTTTCTGGCATGGCAATGGGCGAACGCGAGTCGCGACTGTGTCGCAGGGTGCGTGTTGCGTCAAATATTAGGTAGGGGCGGTTGACCCGAACCGCCCGGGCGATTGAGGTCAATCGCCCCTACCAACTAAACGCGATCTGTCCTATCCGGATTCGGCGCAGGAGCCGCGGCGGGCGGAGTTGCCGCGGGCGGCTGGTTCTCGATCTGCGGAACCGTTGCGGCCGGCGGCGTGGTCTTGGCCACGTCGGTTTTGGCCGAATGCAGTTCGTCGGTAAATTCGTCCTTCGCTTTCTGGAATTCCTTGATGGCCGAGCCCATGCCGCGCGCCAGTTCCGGCAATTTCTTCGCGCCGAACAAAACCAGGATGATCAGCAGAATGATGATCAGGTCGGGTCCGCCGAGATTGGGCAGCAGGGCGAGCAAGCTCATGCGGCAAGCATCTGCTTATCTCCATAAGTTGCAAGGCATTTCATGGGCGGGCCCGGGCATGCTATGTAAGAGCGATGGCCCGCATCGCCCAGGAAATCCGTTCGCTTTTCGATCGGCAATACCGGCGCGCGTTCCGGAATCTCCGGCATTTGCCGCGGCTGGAATACCGCAGAGTGATCGATGCCGGAGCCAATCGCGGCGCCTTCACCGATGCTTTTCTGCGACTGCATGCGCCGGAGCGAATGATCCTGGTCGAAGCAATTCCGGAGCTCGCCCTGAAACTGTGCGCGAAATACGAGCGCGATTCGCGAATCTCCGTCGTCGCGGCGGCGTTGTCGGATCGCAACGGCGACGCGCGATTTGAGATCAATCGCTCGGAAGCGTCCAGCTCGCTGCTTCCGATCGATCCGCGAAATTCGGAATGGTTCGGCCGCGATCTGAGCGTCGCCAACGCGATCATCGTTCCGACAATCAAGCTCTCCGAATTAATGGCGCGCGAAAAGCTGGAGGCCGTCGACTTGCTGAAGCTCGATCTTCAGGGCGCTGAGCGACTCGTGTTGAGGAGCGCGGCAGAAGTGCTCGATCGCGTGCGGGTGATTTACGCCGAAGTTTTCTTCGAGCGCCTTTATGAAAACGCGTGGCTGTTCGGGGAATTAAATGAATTTCTTTCCGGCCACGACTTCAAACTATGCGGCCTTGCGAACATCGTCCACGCGGCGAATGGCGACCTCGTCCAGGCCAACGCGACATTTCGCCGCAACGATTTAGTCTCCCAGAAATGATGCCGCCGCTGCAATGGTTCCCGGCAGCTCGGCCGGTTTTAAGATTTCCTTTGCGTCACGAACGCAAACACGACGGTAGCCACTGACGCGTAACTAATCGCCAGCGCGATGTCGACCGCCAACCAGAGGGCTGGTGTTTGCTCGCGCCCCATGTAGCGATAGTCCGCGCAATATTCGCGGAGCGTGCAGCGTTTCCAACCCCACTCGATCGCACCGCCGCTTCCATCGGCGAACATAATTTCGGTCATCGTGCGCTCTGCATACAGCGGCAGGAAGCACACAATCGCCAGCGCGATCGCAAAGATGACCGGCAACGGCGGGGGCCGTTTCATTCCTCGGCGTCGTAATAATCGAGCGATTCGCCGCGCATCAGCCGTCGTTCGGGCGAACGAACCAGCCACTTCTTGCTGTCGGGATAATAGGCCGATTCGCCGATCGGATTGTCCGCGACGAGAAACATCACGAGGTCTTCAGTTCCATCGTTGAGGAAAGTGTGCGGCTGTTCCGGTTGAAAAATGAATGCGTCGCCTGCCTCGATTAGCGTCGTCCCATCCTTGTGCCGTGCCACGCCTTTACCTGAAAGCACGTAGTAAAATTCCCACTGCGCGCTGTGGGAATGATACGGGTAAGGGATTTTGCCTGGCGGAATGCGCGCGATCTCGACATCAAAGGGATGCCTTTCCTTCAGATCTGTCGAAACCGGATTCCGTCCCAGCGCAATCGAGATTTCCTTCTCTGCGCCTCCGAATTTTCCACCTGGCGACGCCCAGGTTTCATCAGGGATGTCTTTGATGTTTATCTTGCGCATTGCGCATCCACGGCTGGGATGAGCTGATCAGTGCTACGAGGCAAGAAGGCTCCGGACTGAAATGTCCTCATCTACGTCGTCCCAATGAATGCCGACGCCTTTGCCGATCAATCGCCACTTTGCGCGTTGCGCCGGAGTAGCTCCAAGCAGCCGCGGAAACCACGCCAAAGGCGCTGATACCCGACGGCCATCGGCCAGCGTCACGACCAATTCATCTGCTGTGCACGCGACATCGACCGCGTCGGCGATGGGTTTATTGGCCAAAGTGCTCATCCCACGCGAGGATAAACTTGTCGCGATTCTGCGCAACGAGAGAATGGAGTTCTCTCAACTCTGCGCCGCGAAAACCGCTCGATTCTGCCAACTGAATGGGTTCCAACCAAAACTTGGCATACCGCTCGGCTTGCTCGACGTGGACATGCCGCGGCTCTCGTCCTTCGCGACTGAAAAAGAAGAAACGAAAGCCGGCAATGCGGAGGATCTCAGGCATGTCTGGGGATGCGCGCGAATTCGTTGGCTGTCGTTACACGTCGTAATACATCGCGAACTCGTACGGGTGCGGGCGGAGACGCAGGGCATCGTATTCTTTCTGTTTCATCTCGATCCAGTTCGCGACGAAGTCCTCGTTAAACACGTCGCCTTTAAGAAGGAAGTTGTGGTCTTCGGTCAAGGCTTCGATGGCGCCGCGGAGCGAATCGGGCACGCTCGGCACGTTGGCGAGTTCTTCCGGCGGGAGTTCGTAGAGGTTCTTATCGAGTGGATCGCCGGGATCGATCCGGCTTTGGATTCCGTCCAAGCCGGCGAGCAAAAGTGCGGAGAAGGCGAGATACGGATTCGCTGCGGGGTCCGGGGTGCGGAACTCGATCCGTTTCGCTTTCGGATTCGCCGAGTACGTCGGAATGCGGATCGAGGCGGAGCGATTGCGCGCGGAGTAGGCAAGGTTGACGGGCGCTTCGAAGCCCGGGACGAGGCGCTTGTAGCTGTTCGTTGTCGGATTCGTCAGGCAGGTGAGCGCCGGCGCATGGCGCAAAATTCCGCCAATGAAAAACAGCGCCATCTCGCTCAGACCGGCGTAACCGTTCCCAGCGAAAAGCGGTTTCCCATCTTTCCAGAGCGACATGTGGGTATGCATGCCGGATCCGTTATCGCCATAAAGCGGTTTGGGCATGAACGTGACGCTCTTGTTGTGCCGCTTCGCCACATTGCGCACGATGTATTTGTAATATTGCAGATGGTCCGCCATCGATTTCATCGAGGCAAAACGAATGTCGATCTCGGCCTGGCCCGCGGTCGCGACTTCATGATGCTGGCGCTCGATCGGGATCCCGGCTTTCTCCAGCTCCAGACACATCTCGTTGCGTATGTCCTGCAAACTGTCTGCGGGCCCGACGGGGAAGTAGCCTTCTTTCGCGCGGATCTTGTAACCGAGATTTGGAAACTCTTCCCGCGCGCTGTTCCAATGGCCTTCCGCGCTATCGACAAGGTGAAATGACGAATTGCCGCTGTAGCTGTAACGGACTTCGTCGAAAATAAAGAATTCCGCTTCCGGCCCGAAGAACGCGGTATCGGCGATGCCGGTGCTTTGCAGGTAGGCTTCCGCTTTTTCCGCGACGCCCCGCGGGTCGCGATCGTAGGGCTCGCGCGTGATCGGATCGACGATGGTGCAGATCAGGCTCAACGTCGGCTCGGCATTAAAAACATCGACCCACGCCGTCGTCGGATCGGGGATGACGAGCATGTCGCTGGCGTTGATGGCGCGCCAGCCGCGGATGCTCGAACCGTCGAAGCCGAGGCCGTCGGTAAAGATCTCCTCGTTATATTCGGTGAGCGTGGTGGTGAAATGCTGCCAGGAGCCCGGCAGATCGGTGAATTTGAAATCCACGAGCTTCACGTCGTGGTCCTTGATCATCTTGGTTACGTCAGAGGCGGTTTTGTCTTTGGCCATTGGTGTTGGTTATAGGGTTAAAAAGTTGAAGCGTTGCAGCGGTCGGTCTCTTCCCGCTTCAACGCTTCAACCCTTTATCGCTTCAACGCTAGACTGCTTTCTCGCCGATTTCTTCCGTGCGAATGCGCACGGCGTGCTCGACCGGGAGCACAAAAACTTTTCCGTCGCCGATCTTGCCGGTCTTGGCTGCGCCAACGACCACGCTCACCGCCTTGTCCACCATTTCGTCAGCGAGCACGACTTCGACTTTCACTTTCGGCAGGAAATCTACGGTGTATTCGCTGCCGCGATAAATCTCGGTGTGGCCCTTCTGCCGTCCGAAGCCTTTCACTTCCGTGACCGTCATGCCCTCGATGCCGAGCTCGGCCAGGGCTTCCTTCACTTCCTCGAGTTTGAACGGCTTGATGATCGCTTCGAGCTTTTTCATGTCGGATTCAATTGCGGCGCGTGTTTGTTTTCAGTCGCACAACGAGCATGCCGAAACGCCTGCGCTCTTTCAAATCCGTTTCGGAGATTCGCCGCACGTGCTCTCTTAGCAACGCGCCCGAATTCGTGCAACATCGAAATGTTTTCTTTCAATGAAATGGTAGGGACGGCGCGCTGCGCCGTCCGCCGCACGGCGATTTTTCCTTCGGGCGAGGTTGTATCTGACCCCATGGACGCCGCAGCGCGGCGTCCCTACCAAGCTGAGGCGCACCGCGTTCCCTCGTGAATTTGACCGCCTCGGACGGCTTATGGTTATAGTGCCGTCGGATGCCTTCCGATTCTTTCGTCCACCTTCATCTCCACACCGAATACTCGTTTCTCGACGGCGCGGTGCGGATGAAGGAGCTGATGAAAAAGGCGAAGGAACTCGGGATGCCCGCGGTCGCGATCACCGACCACGGAAATCTTCACGGCGCGATTGAGTTTTACCAGGCGGCCACGAACGCCGGGATCAAACCGATCATCGGTTGCGAGGCCTACATGGCGCCCGGCACGATCAAAGACCGGCCGGCGAACCAGCGCGACGCCGCCTATCATTTCACGCTCCTGGCGAAGGACGAAACCGGCTACCGCAACCTGGTAAAGATGATCTCCATCGCGCATCTCGATGGGTTTCATTACAAGCCGCGGATCGACAAGGAACTCCTCGCGAAACATTCGGCCGGATTGATCGGGCTGAGCGGTTGCCTCAAAGGCGAGATCAACATGGCGATCCAATCAGATAATCTCGCCAAGGCGCGGCAAAGCGTGGCTGAGTTTCGCGACATTCTCGGCGCGGAAAATTTTTTCCTCGAAATGCACGACCACGGCATCGAGGCGCAGCACAAATGCAACCAGGTGTTGCCGCGTCTTGCGCAGGAATTCGGACTTGGATTAGTCGCGGCGAACGACGTCCATTTTCTCGAGCGCAGTCATCACGAGACTCACGACGTGATGGTTTGCATCGGGACGGGCCGGATGGTGCACGATGAGCGGCGAATGCGCTACCAGCCGGACCTCTATTTCAAGTCGCCCGATGAAATGCGGGCGTTGTTTCCGGACTACCCCGAGGCAATCACGAACACGCTCGCTATTGCCGACCGAATCAATCTGGAATTGGAATTCGGCGTTTCGAAGTATCCCGAATATCCGGTGCCGGAAGGAAAGACGCGTGAGGCTTATCTGCGCGAGCTTTGTTACAAAGGTCTGCACGAACGCTACGGGGAACGCGCCGGGACGGATTCGGAATTGATCAAGCGGCTCGACTACGAGGTCGACATTCTGGAGCGCACGGGATTCGTCAGTTATTTTTTGATCGTCTGGGACTTCATCCATTTCGCGAAGCAACGCGGGATTCCGGTGGGACCGGGTCGTGGTTCCGCGGCCGGGTCGCTCGTCGCCTACGTTTTGGGAATCACAGATATCGATCCGCTTCAGTTCGGATTGATCTTTGAGCGATTCCTGAATCCGGAACGAGTTTCTCCGCCCGATATCGACGTCGATTTTTGTAAGGACCGGCGCGGCGAAGTGCTGGAATACGTCCGCCAAAAATATGGCGAACGCCGGGTCTCCCAAATCGTGACGTTCAACAAAATGAATGCAAAGAGCGCGGTGCGCGACGTTGGCCGCGTGATTGGACTTTCCTATGGTGAAGCCGATCGGCTCGCGCGCATGATCCCGAGCGGACCGGGACAACAGAACATCACGCTCGCGGAATCCGCGCTGGCGAATCCGGAATTGCGGCGCGCGATCGAGACCGAACCGGCGACGCGCCAGCTCTGGGACCACGCCACCTTGCTCGAAGGCCGTTCGCGCAATTTTGGGGTCCACGCTGCCGGCATCGTGATTGGCGACCGCGATCTCTCCGAATACGTCCCGCTCCGCCGCGATCCGAAAGAGAAAGAAGTTATCACCCAGTATCCGATGGGGCCGCTAAACGATCTCGGCCTGCTCAAGATGGATTTCCTCGGGTTACGCACCCTGACCGTGCTCCACGATGCCGAGGAGTTGATCCGAAAACGGATTCCGGAATTTTCGCTCGCCCAGGTTTCGCTCGACGATCCGGCAACGTTCGCGCTCCTCAACCGCGCCGAGACGATCGGCATCTTCCAGCTGGAAGGCGGCATGACCGGGTTCTGCAAGCAATTCGATTTCAAATCGATCGACGACATCATCGCGTTGAGCGCGCTTTATCGGCCGGGGCCGATGGACCTGATCCCGGATTATATCAAGCGCAAAAAGGGGCTCGCGAAAATCCGCTACGAACACCCGCTCCTCGAAGAAGTCTGCGCCGACACCTACGGCGTGATGATTTATCAGGAACAAGTGATGGCGGCGGCGAGCCGCCTGGCCGGTTACTCGTTAGGCCAGGCCGATCTTCTCCGGCGCGCGATGGGAAAAAAGGACAAGGAGAAGATGGCAAAAGAGCGCGCCAATTTCATCGAAGGGTGCGCACGCGAAAACAAAATCCCGGAAAAAAAAGCGAACGCGATTTTCGATTTGCTGGAGAAGTTTGCCGGCTACGGATTCAACAAGAGCCACAGCGCGGCGTATGGGTTGATCAGTTATCAGACCGCGTATCTGAAGGCGAATTATCCCGTCGAATTCATGGCGGGATTGCTGAGCAACGAAATCAATAACACGGACAAGATTTCGACGTTCGTGGGCGAGTGCAAACGGATGGGCATTCCGATTCTGCCGCCGGACGTGAATCGAAGCAGCCTGAAGTTCACGCCGGAAGCTGTAGCCGGGATCGCTGATCCCGGCCTCGAAAACGCGCCGCAACCAAAGGCCGGGATCATCGATCCCGGCTACAACGCCATCCGCTACGGACTGGCGGCGATCAAGAACGTGGGCGAGGGGGCGATGGAGATCGCGATCAAAGAACGCGAAGCTGGCGGCGAGTTCTCTTCGCTGGAAGATTTTTGCAAACGGCTCGACTCGCGGGTGGCGAACAAAAAGATCCTCGAGAACCTCATCAAATGCGGAGCGTTCGATTTTCTCGGGCGCGAACGCGCGGAGCTCTTCGGGTGCATCGACGAATCGATGGCGGCCGCGGCGGCCTCGCAACGCGATCGCGCGAGCGGCCAGGTTTCACTGTTCGACGACATGCCTGCGCCGGCCCCAAAACCAACATCGCGCCGCATCATTCCGTGGACCGAACACGAAAAGATGTCGTACGAAAAAGAGCTGCTTGGTTTTTACGTGACCGGACATCCGCTGGACGCTTACGCGAACGTCCTGGTGGAAGGGAAGTATTTGACGATCACCTCGCTGAACGAGCTGGCAGATCGCGCGTCGTTCAAGATCGCGGGCGCTATCGTCCAGGTAGACAAGAAGTTCACCAAGAAGGAAGGCAAGCCGTTCGCGGTTGTTTTTCTCGAGGACCTCACCGCAACTCTCGAGGTCGTTCTCTGGAACGAAGTTTACACGACCGTCGCCGAGGCTCTCGTCCTCGGACGCGTTCTCGCCGTTCATGGAACGCTGGACCGGCGCGATGACGGGCTGCGGGCGGTCGCGCAACGGGCGAAAATCCTGACGACCAAGAGCAATGCGGCGACGTTGCCTAACGAGTCGAACGGCAACGGCAACGGCCATTCGGAGACGGAATCGCCGTTGGTTCTGTCGTTCTCGCCGGCGACGACCGGAGAAGAGCTCCGGGAGGTGCAAACGATTCTCGCCGGATCGCCGGGGACGCGTTCCGTGCGCCTGATGTTGTGCCGGGCCGACGGTGGCTTCGTCCAGATGGATGCCAATCTTCGGATCAATCTGACGCCGGAACTGCGCGAGAAGCTGGGACCATGGCTAGGGAAATAGCACCGGCGCAAAGCCGAGCGAAAGGGTCTTGCCGTCACGGCACACGGCCCAAGTGACAGGCGAAACCGTCTCGTCCGCGCTTTCGGTATCGGGCGATTTTTCCTGGCGAAGGGAGATCATCCAGCCTGAGCCGTCAATGTTTCCGCGAAGATTGATTTGATCGGCAGAACCGCCGAGCCGCGTCACGGCTGGCGAGGCGTGAAACGCAACGTCACCGACGCAGTCTTCGCCGCTCAACGCCATCGTTGGAGTTAGCGGTGTGCTCGGCGCGAGAGCGACACGGATATCGAAGACATCCTCGAAATTGATCTCGCCGCGAGCGGAGACGTCGGCGTCGCGGTCTTTTAAGTGAGCGAAATCGATGATCGCATTCCGGCCTTTGAAGTTCACTCCAGCTGAGATCGCGGAGCCGCGCAGAAGCTGGCCGTCCACGAGATTCACACTGCCGAAGACGAGCGGATGCCGAAGGGAATCCGAGACGAGCAGATTTCCGCTCAGAATTCCGCGCGTGAAAACACCGCGTGAAATGAAACTGGGCAATTGCGTGAGGAAAAGGGGCGGGCAATTCAGGGTCGCGGACAATGGGCCGTTGCTAGCTAGGGCAAACTCGGATTCGTGTTTCTCCAATTGGATCGGCACGGCCGCTGCGATCGTCGCCGGATTGGAACCGCGGACGGCGACGCTCGCTTTGAGGTTAGCCATGCCGAAGGTGAGATTCGCATCCAGATCGGCGCTCATCGCCGGCGAGTTATCGAGAACGAAATCGCGAAAATGAATTTCGCTTTTGCCCTGGAGTGAGCCAGGCGTTCCGGAGAGTTGGAGTTGGGCGGTCGCCTGGCCGGACAAGTCAGGTTTTGTTTTTACCGCACCGGCGAATTCGGCGAGATCGAGCGCATCAAGCGTGAGATCGACGTCGAAGAACGGGTCGGCGCTGAGCGAGACCAGCCACGAGAAGTTCTCTCGAATTTTTGCCGCGGAGATCGGCAGGAAGACGTTCCCGCTCAATCGCGAATGTCCGTTTAATTTGAAGCGCAGGTCCTGCACCTGAAAGTAATTTTTCGCCACGCCGACAAATGCGCTCAAGTCAGCGTGTTGATTCCAGAAGTGGAACTGCCGAAAGAAAATGTCTTCCGGTGAGTAATCCGCTTCCAGTTCGACATCGAACGGAACGAGGGCGCCGCTGGTGAGGCGAAGATTCTGCGCCCGTGCGTGCCACGTTCCGGAACCGCTGTCGGTCGCCCCGCGGCCTTTCCATTCCGCCGCCACCGAACCTTCCAGAGGCCAGGGCATCATTTCTTGCGGAATGAAACCGCGGTAATTCGCGATCTGCGCGACGGAAACTTGAAACGCGCCGCTGTAAGAGTGGTCGCCGCTGAGCGTGAAACTTCCTTCGCCATGAAAGAAGTCGCCGGTCTGGCGAAGCTCAAGCTGGGTGATCGTGACGCGCGCTTCCTCCAGGTCGAGCTTCATCTCGAGCGATTCGATCGGGGAACGGAAAAGGACCAGAGAATTTCCAGTAACTGAAAGATGGCCGCCGAGTTTTCCTTCGTGCGCATTGACGCTTCCGTTAGCGGAAAGTTGACCGGCGAAATCCGGCGGACTCCATCCGAATAGTCGCGCGAATTCACCGAGATCGTTGATCGATGCCGTCAGATCGCCGCGAAACGCCGGCCTGAATTCGTTCGTCCATTTTTCCGGCCAGCCAAATTCGCCGGTCAAGGTGAGCTGGTTGTTGCGCTGCTTAATGTAAAGTTGCTCCACCTGGATTTCGCGGTTGTAGAGCGACGCGCCGATCATCACCGTGTCGGCGGTGCGATCGCGCCAGGTCAGGCCGCTGATCTCGGCCCAAAGAGCGGCGGAGGCGTTGGAAAGATCGTTCATTTCGCCGCGAAAGGTGAATTTGCTGGCGTGCAGCGAACCGCTGGCCCGATTCGTCCATTCGAGCGCGTCCGACATTTGCGCGAGCGAGATGCCGGTGCCATTGCCGGCCACATCCCAGGTGCGTTTTCCGTCGCGATCGTTGCTCGAAATGCTGGCGCGGATCTTTCCGCCGAAGGCGTCGACGTTCACCTCCATCCCGACGCGGCTCTCGCCGATCTGCGAGAGATCGATCGTGATGGTGTCGATATCGAGCCCGCGAATCAGGCTGAGCGCGCCGATGGAAAGCCGGTTCTCCTGCCAGGAAGTCGCGCCGCGCACATTCGCGAAGGTCTCGCGAAACCAGGGTGCCGCGATGGTGATTTCACGGGCCGTGAGCGAGCCGGCTTCCAACTCGGAACCGGTGAGCGTGCCATCGCGCACATCCATCGTAGTGACGCCGTCGTCGAGGTGAAGGTTGACTGACGAGAAATTGAAATTGTCGGCCTGCAAATGCTGGAGAAGCGACCAGGCGATTCGGCTTGGGCGCGCACTCGCCGCTGGATTTCGGGTGATGCCGAGGGTCAGGCCTTCGATCTTCAGAGAACGCAGTGAACGTTTGGAGCCGGAGAAAATTCCGGCGAGGCTGAGACCGACTTCGAGACGTTGAGCCGTGCCATCAATTTGAAATTGCGCGTCCGCTCCGTTGCGCAGCCGCAGATTGCGAATGATTACCGGATGAAGATACGGCGCTTCAATTTCTCCGAGCTCGAGGCGCAAGCCTTCGCGACTGGCCGCGCGTTGCGCCCACCATCTTAGTCCGCCGGAAACGAGAAGCGGAGCGAAGCAAACGACCAGGAGCGACACGACGAGGAGCGTCGCAGCCAAAATGAGGACGGGTCGTCGAAGGCGCATTGTGCGGGTTCATCCTTTAGCCGCAAAATGCCGGGGCGGAAAGATGGATCGAGGCGGCGCTAATCTTTCGCCGCGGTATCTTGAAAGCTCAGCCGCACCGGCCGGTCGGCGTGGATGCGTTCGTTGAGCTGAGTCTGCAATGCCGTCTCCGCTTCGGCGAGAATGCCGCTCTCGGCTGCCTTTTGTCGCGCGAGTTCCGGCAAGGTGGCGAGCTGCGCTTCCACATCCGCCGCCGAGATTCGGTTCCAAAAACCATTTTCGAATGCGAGCACTTCGACCTGTTTTTGTTCGACGCCGAGAATCGTCGCGTGCGGCAGATTGATCGCGATCGCTTCCGGCTGGAGATCGACCGCCACGTCGTGTTGCAAATCGAAGCCGGCTTTTGCCGTGAACGTCCCGTGCAACTTCACGCGTTTCGTGCTTCCCGCCCAGGTGTGCTCGAATTCGTGTTCGACTTCGATCTGGCGCGAAAGAATCGCCAGCTCTGCTGTGGCCGTCGTGCGCTCGAGATAAATCCGATTGTTGACCGTCACCCGCGGCTTGAGCTGCGCCATTTCGACGAGCGCGTCGCGCACCTCGCGGCCGACCCGTTCGAGTTCCGCCGTGCCCTGCTTGGCGGTGCGAGCGGGCCACGTTTCCAGCCGCAGAAAAACGAACACCGAAAGCGCGGCGACGATCAGGACGCTGAGGGTAAACGCAGCCGGCCAGGAAAATTTTCGGCGGCGTCCGGACTGGTCAGGATTCACGATCGCATGTCCCCAAAAAAGTACCGCCCCCCACATCCGATGGACGTGAAGGGCGGCTGTTCCCCCCAGAACATTTTTTAATCTGAGCCCTTTTTAATCTACGCCTGCCGCGCCTGCAAACTTTTTTTTATAGTACTTCTACTTATTCTTTGTGGGACGAGGAACGGGGAGTGCCATAGGTTACGCCGTGAAGCTCGGTTTGCGCTATCAAACGACCTATCGTTACGAGGAGCCGGTCGGTTTTTCGCCCCACGACGTGCGCCTTTTTCCGCGAAGCGATCGCTTCAGCCGGGTGCGCCGCCTCGATTTTACGACGACACCGAAAGCGACAGTCCGATACTCGCGAGACGTTTTCGAAAACACCGTCGCGTCCTGTTATTTTCCCGAGCGCTCGAAGGAGTTGACCTTCCGGCTCGCGATCAATCTCGATCTGGATGAAAAAGATCCGTTCCATTTCATTCTCGAGCGCGACGCCGTGGAAATGCCGTTCGAATACGACAAGCGCACGCGGGATTTGCTGGCCGCTTATCGGGAACCGCGGGTGAAACAGGAACTGAAAGTGCCGGGCTGGGCCGCCCCGACCGCGAAAAAGCGAAGGGGAACAGTCGAGGCGCTGGTCGATCTCAATAAGCGGTTGCACGAGTGCATCGGTTACGAGCGGCGAGAGGAAGGCGAAGCGCTCTCCCCGGTGGAAACGCTTCGTCGCGGACGGGCCGCGTGCCGCGACGTCGCGGTCTTGCTGGCGGAGATACTGCGCCAAATGGGATTGGCGGCTCGCCTAACGAGTGGTTATTTGCGGGAAAGCGATTCCGAGACGAAGCGCGCCGAAGGTTCGCTTCATGCCTGGACGGAAGTTTTTCTGCCGGGGGCGGGCTGGATCGGGCTCGATGCGACAAATGGTGTGCTGGCCAATCACAATTTTATCGCCGCCGCGGCTGGACTCGCGCCAGCCGATATCACGCCGATCAGCGGAGCGTATTGTCATCCCGCGCCTGTCGTGACGCAGATGACGAGCAAGCTTCAATTGCTCAATCTGTGAGGTAGGGACGCCGCGCTGCGGCGTCCGCGACGGTGCAGCCATGCGTCCGCGGCAATCCGCACATTGGTGTGCTAGCCTGCGGACGGCGCAGCGCGCCGTCCCTGCCAAATGCTTTCCGAACTTCAGCTCCGACATTTTCGCTGCTTCGAATCGCTTCGAGTCGAGCTCGCCCCGGGCTTTAACTTTTTTCTCGGACGCAACGGCCAGGGTAAGACTTCGATCCTGGAAGCGGCGTGCGTTCTTCTCCGGCTCCAATCCCAGCGAAGTTCCACGCTCGCGCCGGTGATCCGATTTGGTGAAAAGTCCTTCGGCGTTTCCGGTCGAATCGAAAATCATCGGCTCGAATTTCGTTACAGCGGATTGCGGCGAAAGGTCTCGATCGACGAGGTCGAACAGAAAACACTTGGCGAATATCTGAGTCTGGCTCGCGTGGTTTCGTTCGCGAACATGGATATTGAGCTTGTCCGCGGCGGCTCGGACGCGCGCCGGCGTTATCTCGATTTTCTTGGGAGCCAGATCGATCCGCTTTACCGGCCAAGCTTGCGTGCCTACGAACGAGCTTTGCGTTCGCGTAATGCGCTGCTGAAGTCAGCGCCGTCACGACCGCGCGAGATTGCCGCGTACGAACAGCCGCTCATCGAGCACGGAACAAAATTGAGCGCCACGAGAGGACGATTGGTCGAGCGTTTGACGCCGCTTGCGGCCCAGGCACATCGGCAGATCAGCGGCGTGGAAGAAAACATCGAGCTTCGATTCGCTCCGGGGAATGAGGACGATTTCGCGCGAGACCTCCACGATTCGCACGCCCAGGAATTGCGATTGCGCCAGACGATTGTCGGTCCGCATCGCGACGACATCGAATTGGTCGTCCAGGGAAAGAAAGCGCCGCAATTCGCTTCCGAGGGCCAACAGCGGACGATCACGCTCGCGTTGAAAATTGCCCAGGCGCAGTTGTTCGCGGAGGAAGAAGGCGTCCTTCCGCTGCTGTTGATCGACGATATTTTCGGCGAGCTGGATCCGGTTCGCCGCAATGCCTTGCTCGCGCATTTGCCGGCAGACGCCCAAAAGCTCGTGACCGCGACGACCATGCAGTGGCGCGACCAACACCTCGGCGGTCCAGTGTTTGAGCTGCGCGACCGCGCGCTGATCAGCACAAAGTCGTAATCGTGCTCGTGCTCCTGCTCGTGATCGATCTTCCTTCCGTGGTCGTCGAGCACGAGCACGAGCAGGAGCACGATTACGAAGGAAGAGCCTGAAAGCGCTTGCGCGCCCGGAGCACGCGCCTTCTAGTTTCTCATGCGCAATCTTGGTGAGGGAATGCCGCTGAGCCTGGCGGGTTCGCTGCTCGTCGCCCATCCGAATATGCTCGATCCGAATTTTCGGCGCGCGGTGCTCTTCATCTCCGAGCACGACGCCGAAGATGGCGCGCTCGGTGTGATTCTTAATCGCCCGCTCGACAAGCAGGTAGCCGATCTCGTCAATGAGCCGGCGCCCGAAGGTCTCGGCGACATTCCGGTCTTTCTCGGCGGACCAGTTGGAAAAAACCAGCTGATGTTCGCCGCGTTCGAGTGGCAGAAAGGCGAGGGATTGAAGTTGAATCACAACGTCGGGATCGACGAAGCGCATCAGCTGGTGGACGAAGATCCGGCATCGATTCGGGCCTTTGTCGGTTACGCCGGCTGGAGTGCAGGTCAGCTCGAGGAAGAGATGAAACAGAAAGCCTGGATTCTGCAAAAACCGACGCGCGCTGCTCTGGCGCCGGCCCGTTTGCCGAAGCTTTGGTTCGAAATCATGCGCGATCTGGGCCCGTGGTACAAAATGCTCGCCGCCGCGCCGGACGATCCGTCGTTGAATTAGAAAGTGATCAGTGACCAGTGGGCAGTGACCAGAAAATCAGGCAGCGCGCGCATTTTTAACTTGTCACTGGTCACTGATCACTCATCACTCTCTTCTCCATGATCATCGGCGTTCCGAAAGAAATTAAAGCGCAAGAGCATCGGGTCGGGCTGATTCCTTCCACGGCGTTGATGTTGACGCGGAAAGGACACACCGTCCTCGTGCAGAAAAGCGCAGGCATTGGCTCCGGTTATCCTGACCAGGCTTACATCGACGCCGGGGCGCAGATCATCGACACCGCAAAAAAAGTTTACGCGCAGGCGGAGATGATCGTGAAAGTGAAGGAACCGTTGAAGGCGGAGTATGGACTTCTGCGCAAGGAGCAGATCCTTTTCACCTATCTGCATCTGGCGGCGAGCAAACCGTTGACGGAAGCGCTGCTGAAATCGGGCGTGACTGGGGTTGCTTACGAAACAATCCAGGTCGGCAACAAGCTGCCGTTGCTCGAACCGATGAGCGAGATTGCGGGACGCATGTCGGTCGTGATGGGCGCGTATTATTTGGCGAAGCACAACGGCGGGAGCGGGGTGTTGCTGGGCGGTGTGCCGGGAGTGTTGCCGGGCAAGGTGGTTGTCATCGGCGGGGGAACGTCGGGAGTGAACGCGGCGCGGATGGCGCTCGGATTGAAGGCCGATGTGACGATCCTCGAAGTCGACGGCGAACGGATGCGCTTCCTCGATTTAACGATGCCCAATGTGAAGACGCTCTATTCGAACGAAGCGAATCTCACGGAACTAATGCCGACGACCGATCTTCTCATCGGCGCGGTGCTCGTTCCCGGGGCGAAAGCGCCGAAGCTGATCACTCGCGAAATGTTGCGGAAAATGAGGCCGGGCAGTGTCTTCGTGGACATCGCGATCGATCAGGGTGGTTGCGCGGAAACCTCACATGCGACGACACACCAAAATCCCGTCTACGTGAAAGAAGAGGTGGTGCATTACTGCGTCGCGAACATGCCCGGCGCATATGCCCGCACTTCGACGCAGGCCTTGAGCAACGCGACCGCGCGCTACGCCGAGCTGCTCGCCGACCACGGGCTCGAAAAAGCCTGCAAGAAACAGCCGGCGCTGATCGGCGGCATTAACACGCGCGATGGCAAAGTTACTTACGCCGCCGTAGCGGAAGCGCACGGACTGAAGTACAAAGCGCCGTTCTAGGGCGGACGCGGTTTTCGCCAAAGTAATTCTTCGGCAAGGCCGCGAGCTTCGTGCGATTCGATTCAGCAATGTCCAAGATGGTCAACCAATCCAAACTTATGAAAAAATTAATCTGCATTTTAGCCAGCGCTGCGCTTCTCGGAGCCTGCGAAGAAAAGACCGTCGTCGCTCCCACCACCGCTTCTTCCCCGGCGCCGGAGAAGAAAGTGGAGAAAAACACGACGGTCGTGAACCCGACCACGGAAAAGACGAAGGAAACGAAGGAGACGACGAACACGACGACGACGACTTCCAGTCCGAGCCCGTAATCCAGCGCCCTGTCGATTAACGAAAGGCTTCCCGCGGTTCCGCTGCGGGAAGCCTTTTGCTTTTTCTATTCTTGCTCATGCTCATGATCCTGATCCTAATCTTTCCAGAAGGATCAGGAGCATGAGCAGGACATCACTGTCGTTTCCGAAAACGAAACGCCTTACGCTCTCATCCGAGTTCGCCCGGGTGAAAGGGCAGGGGACGACCGAGCGTGGTCGCTACTTGGTCCTCGGCGCTGCGAAAGTGAAAGAGGAGCAATCTTTTCGGGCCGGCTTCATCACGCCGAAACATATCGGAACCGCTGTGACCCGGAACCGAGTCCGCCGGCGGCTGCGCGACATTGTGCGAACGGAACAACCGCGATTGCAAACCGGCCTCTGGATCGTGGTCGTGGCGCGGCCGTATGCGGCGAACGCAACTCATCAGCAGTTAAAAGATGAGTGGTTGCGCCTCGCGGAGCGCGCTTCTATTCTAGCGCCCTGATGCTTTTTCTGGCGCGTATTCTTATTCGCGGTTACCAAATCGTGCTTTCGCCCGTGCTCCATTTTTTGGCCGGGCCCGGCGGCGGCTGCCGCTTTGAACCGACGTGCTCGGTCTATTTTCTTCAGGCGTTGGAGACGCACGGGATTTTGCGCGGAACGTGGCTGGGTATCTGCCGGGTCGGTCGCTGCAATCCATGGGGCGGCCGCGGCCCTGACCCCGTTCCGCCGCGGACGGCTGAATGCGAACACGCGCACGCTGCCTCGATTGTCTGTGAATAGCCCGGCGGGCAACGATTATGGATCGCCAAGCATGGGTTGCCATTACCGTTTGCGTCCTCGGGCTGATCGGCTGGTACGCTTACACGGCAACGCATTTGCGGCCGCCTCAGCCGGTGCCCGGGCCGATTGCCGCGTCGCCCACGCCAGGTAGTTCGCCAGCGGCGGCAACTTCACCGACCGCTTCTGCATCGCCGCTTGCAGTCAGCTCGCCCTCGGCCACACCCGCCGACTCTGTTCCGGCGTTCGCCGAGAAAACGGAAACGCTTACGAACGGCGACGTCGAGTTGCGGCTGACGAATCGCGGCGGCGCAATCACGGAAGCGGTTCTTCTCAATCACACCGTCGATAGCGGAAACCGCGTCGAACTCAATTCGCCGGACCGAACGCCGATCGGCGCGATCGTTGAACAGCCGGACGCAGTTTCGTTACCCGAATTCTCGATGGAGAAACAGCCCGACGGCAGCGTCCAGTTCGAACGCAAGACGCCGGAAGGCGTGACCGTTCGCAAGCGTTTTTTCTTTCCGCCGGCGACAGAGAAGAAAGACAACTTCGTCGCGGAAATGGACATCGATTTTCGGAATGATGGCGCGCAGCCCTACAGCAACGCCGGCTATTTCGTCACCCTCGGCTCAACCCGCCCGATTCATCCCAAGGATATGCCGGCTTACACTCGCCTCGCCTGGTACGCGAATGGGAAGGCGGGCAGCACCGATGTGAATTGGTTCGCCGTGCAAAACTATCCCCTCATCGGGGTGCAGAAACGTGCGGCCCAGGAGGTTTACCGCGAGAAAATCAACAACGTCGAATGGGCTGGCATGACCAACCAGTTCTTCACGGATTTGATCACGCCGCTGAACGCGAAAGGCGTCGAGCTTTGGGCGAAGCCGTTCGACATCAAACAAGCTGAAGGCCCGGCGCTGCTCGGCATCGAAGGCGCGATCGGCATGCCGGGGTTCCAAGTCCAGCCAGGACAAACGACCACGGTTCGCTTCCAACTTTACGCCGGCCCGAAACTTTACGGCCGTCTCGCGAAACTCGAGCACAACGAAGCCGAGATCATGAATTTCGGGATGTGGAAGTTGATCAGCCAGTTCCTGCTCAATTTCATGAACCTGATCCACAGCTGGATCGGCAATTACGGGTTCTCCATCGTGCTCCTCACCGCCTGCGTGAAAGGCGTGCTCTGGCCGCTTCAAAACAAAGCCAACCGATCGATGCGCAAGATGTCGGCGCTCGCGCCGAAAATGCAGGAGCTGAAGGAAAAATATAAGGACGATCCGACCCGGATGAACCAGGAAGTCATGAAGCTCTACAAAGAGCACGGGGTGAATCCGGTCGGCGGTTGTTTGCCGATGATGATTCAGATCCCGATTTTCTTCGGACTTTTCAGCATGCTCGGGCAGGCGGCGGAATTGCGGAACGCGCGCTTCCTCTGGGTCAGAGATCTTTCCCAGCCCGACACGCTTTTCACCATTCCGGGCCTCGGCTGGATTCCGATTCTCGGGAGCCCCGCGGGGTTGCCGATCAATATTCTCCCGCTCATCATGGGCGCGACCAATCTTTGGCTGATGCGGATGACGCCGAAGACGGGCGATTCCACGCAACAACGCGTGATGATGTTCATGCCGCTGATCTTTTTGATTTTCTGCTACAATTTCGCGGCGGCCTTGGCATTATATTACACGACGCAGAACCTGTTCACGATTCTGCAGCTTTACCAGAACCGGAGACTGCCGGCGCCGGTCCTGGAAAAGATTGCAGCGCCGGGGAAGAAAAAAGGACGACGATGACGCCCAAGGAATTACTCGACACGATCCTCGGCTATCTCGGTTTCGTCGTGCAGATCGACGAAACTCAAAGCGAAGGCGGCAATCCGACGTTACAGATTTACATGGAAGAAGCGCACACTCTGATCGGCCGCGATGGCGAGACGCTGGAGGCGATCCAGTTTCTGTTGAACCGGCTCATTCAGTCGAAAGACAAAGACGCGCCGAAAGTGATCGTCGATTGCGAGCATTACCGCTCGATGCGCGAAGATCGCATTGTGCAACGGGTGCGGGAGCTGGCCGAGCGTGTGCGGATTTCCGGCCGATCGTTGCAACTCGAGCCGATGAATTCCTACGAACGCCGACTGGTGCACAACGCCTTCAAAGACGACCCAGATGTCGCGACCTGGAGCCCGTCTGATTCCGCGAGGATCAAACAGATCACGCTCCTCAAGCGCCAGCCGAAAAAAGAACCCGCACCGCAGCAGTGATCGGCCTGCGGCCGAAAGCTCCAAATTCCAAGCACCAAGCTCCAGAGAAATCCCAAGCACCAAATTCCAAACTCCGCGGCAACGTTTGGAGCTTGATGTTTGGAGCTTCTCTGGAGCTTGGTGCTTGGTGCTTGGAGCTTAAAACCGAAACACGATCTTCCCGGTTCGTTTGTTCTGGGACGCATGAGCAATGGCCGCTTTCGCTTCCTCCAGCGAATACACCCTTTCCACTTTCGTCCGCAACAATCCGCGTTTCCCCATTTCAAAGAGCGGCGCAAAAGTTTCGGCGCGCTCTTGAGCCGTCGCGGCTTCGTACCATTTGTTTACCCAAAATCCGGTAAACCGCAGGTTCTTGAAAATGAACATGCCGTTTGGAATGCAGAGCGGCTCCAAACTCATCGCGCCATACGTCACCATTGTTCCGTCCGATGCCAGGCATTTCGCGACGCGCAATCCGTTCTCGCCACCAACCGCATTCAACCCCAGTCGAATTGGCGCTTTGCCAGTCGCGCCAGCCACTTCATCACGTAGATTTTCGCCGTCGACCAGAACGACATCGCCGCCTAACGAGTGCAGTTCTTCGACCAATTCAGGTCGCCGGACCACGTTCACGGTTTTGAATCCCAGTTCGCGGGCGATTTGGATCACGCACTGGCCCGCGCCGGAATTCGCCGCGTTCTGAATCAGCCAATCGCCTTTCCGCAACGAAACAAAGTCGTGGATCATGCGCCAGGCGGTGATTGGATTCACTTTCAACATCGCAGCCTGGATCGGCTCGATCTCTTTCGGGACGGCGACGAGTCTGTCCGCGGGAATCACGGCAATCTCGCGCCACGTCCCGAAGTTGTGCGGCAAAATAACCTGCGTCCCAACCGCGAGATCGCGCACCGCCGACCCGATTTCGATCACCGATCCCGCGCCTTCCATTCCCGGTATGGCCGGTAACGGCGCCTTGATCGGATACTTGCCTTCAATGCCATTCAGATCCGCTGGATTAATCGGCGCCGCCGACATCTTGACGACGACTTCGTTTGCCGCCGGCTGCGCCCGGGGAAGTTCGACCACGCGCAAAACCTCCGCCGGATTTCCGTGCGTTTCGTAAACGGCGGCCTTAAAAGTTTTCTCCATAATGGCGCAGCGAGCTCAGCCTATCGCGAACGATCCGGCCGGCAATATGCAAAGCGGCGCGCGGATCGCGCTCATCGGGATGCTGGTGAACGTGGTCCTTGCCGCCGCGAAAATTTCCGCGGGCCTCTTCGGTAATTCTTACGTCCTGATCGCCGATGGAATCGAATCCGCGCTTGATATCGCGGGATCGGTCGTGATCTGGGGCGGTCTCAAGTT
Organism: Chthoniobacterales bacterium; assembly: GCA_035644055.1. Lineage (GTDB taxonomy): Bacteria > Verrucomicrobiota > Verrucomicrobiia > Chthoniobacterales > UBA10450 > AV80. The sequence goes on along the minus strand of DASQPH010000125.1, from coordinate 46,673 downwards.
TGCCGCGCGACCGCCGGACGAAACGCATCCCTACGGACATGGAAAAGCCGAGCCGCTGGCGGCGGCGATTGTGGCCATGGGGGTCCTCCTGGCATCCATTGGTCTCGCGATTCAAAGCGTTCGCGAAATCTTTGTCCCGCATCACGGTCCGGCGCCGTTCACGCTCGTCGTGTTGATCGTGGTCGTGGCCGTGAAGGAAATTCTCTATCACGTCGTGATTCGTCTCGGCAAAAACGTGGAGAGCACCGCGATCCAAACCGACGCCTGGCATCACCGAGCCGACGCGTTGACGTCGATCGCAGCGTTCATCGGCATTTCGGTCGCCCTCATCGGCGGCGAAAAATGGTACAGCGCCGATGACTGGGCCGCGCTGTTCGCCTGCGCGGTGATCGGAACAAATGGATTCCGGCTTCTTTTACCCGCGTTGCAGGAGATGCTCGACACGGCGCCGCGCGGCGAAATTGTTTCAAAGATCCAGCAGGCGGCGGCCTCCGTCGCGGGCGTGGTCAACGTCGAGAAGTGTCTCGTCCGCAAAATGGGAATTTCGTTTTACGTGGATCTGCACGTCGGCGTCGATGGTGCGATTTCCGTCCGCGAAGGCCATGACATCGCGCATTTGGTGAAAGACGCCATCAAACAAATCGACGCGCGCATCGCCGATGTGCTCGTCCACATCGAGCCGGCAATTTAAATCAGATTCGCCCGTAGAATTTTGTCGAGCGCTGCCGCGAGCATTCTCCGGGCGATCCCGATCCGCTGCCGAAAAGCGTTCAGCCGGTGGAACGCGGCGGGATGCGTGACCAGATAGGAACCAAGACGCGCAAAATTGGTCTTCTGCGCCGCCAGATCGAACAGAACATTGGCCGGAGCCGGGAACGGTTCCTCTGCCGTGTCGCTGATCGCCCGCAGGGAAAGGATCGGCAGATCATGCGCCGCACAAAGTTCGGCGATGGTTTCCGTTTCCATATCCACGGCGGCGGCGCCCGTTCGTTTGTTCAACATTTCGCGCTGCTCGATCGACTCAATCATCCGCGGCACCGTTGCCAATCGGCCGAGAAAAGTTGTTTCATCGGCCAGCTCGAGCTCAGGCGACGCGAGAAGTTTCGGACTCGAATAATTATCCGCGACCAGAAGATGTCCGACCCGCAGCTCTTTTTCGAGCGCGCCGGCGAAACCGGTGCTGATCAGGTAATCAAACCGTTCGCGGCGCAACATCACTTCCATCCGTTCGCGACAAGCCATCTTGCCAACGCCGGTGTGAATGACATCGACGAGTTTGCCATGAAGCCGGCCCCGAATGTTCTCGACGCCTTCGCGCGAATTCAGACTCGGCTTTTCAAGCAGCCGAACGAAATCGGAACTCTCCGCGGGCAATGCAAAAGTGATCGCGATCATTTCGTCTTGCGATCACGGAGTAGGCGAGGAAGCGGAATCGCCGACGCGCACCTGAAGGATCGATCGCTTGTCTGCCGATGGTGATGGTTCGGGAGCCGGCGAATAATCGGGCGGCGCAAGCGGCGCGAGCGAACGCCGGAATTCATCGGCGCGAGTCGACGGCAAATCGATGACGATCGTGACGCCCTTATCGTCCGGCGGCGCTTTCGCGGCGGAGCCGCCGGCTTGTTGAGCGAGTTGAATCACGTTGTCGGCGATCCGGTCGCGTTCGGCGAGAGCGGCGGGCAAACGGATTTCACTGCCGATTGTCGGCAACGGCAAAGAATTTTCCGCCGGTTTCTGTAATGAGGTGGCGAGCTGCTGGCGCATCGCTTCTTCACGCGCGCGCAATTCGCCCGTCCCACTTTTCTTTCCGATGATGAAGAGAATCCCAACGATGACGTTGAGCAGCACGAGCGCTGCAAATGCCGTGATAACTTTCCTGCCCAGCCCTTTCGCCGGCAAAGGAATGTCGGGATCCTGATCTCCCACCACCTCGCGCGAACCGCGCGCGCGCCGATGCATTTCGCGCGCGATGGTGAGTTCGCGCTGGAGCTGTGGGTCAGTGGCGAGTTGCTGTTCGAAAGCGGCACGTTCTTCGTCGCTAAATTTTCCCTCGAGATAATCGAACAGTTTTTCCGGGCTCATCGGTGGGCGACAAGCATCGCAATGCGTTCCGCTATGGGCAAGCTTCTGTAGCCGCTTCGTTGTGCGAAGCGATTTTTCCTGAACGCGACGCCGCCCACAGGGCGGCGGCTACAGAAGAATGACGTTCGTTAGGTGATCTCGAACCCGATCGGTTTGAACCGGTAATTATTCGACATCTCCGCAGAGCACGCGGTGAGGCCGACGATCAAATCCATTTCGGCCCGCAGCAGAATCGAATCGCCGGCGTTTGATCGAGGCGGCAGAATTTTCAGCTCACCCTTCCCGTCGATCTCGACGTTCATGAAAATGTTGAACGTGGTCGGAATGGAATCGGGGGCGATGCCGTAGGGCGCCAGATTCGTTGCGAGATTCGCGAAACAGCTCGGATGGGGAGCGTTGTTTTTATAGATGATCTGGAACGTTTCCGGACTGCATGGCGTGAGCAGAAAATCATGCCGGCCGACGTCGTCCTCCACGATCGTCAGCATCGGCCGGCTGCGGTTCGTGTAGAGGATGTCTCCTTTGGTGAGATAGATTCGGTTTGCGTAATCGATGCTCCGACCGGAGGAGAGCCACTCGCTTTTGTCCGAGAGATTGAACGCGATGAGATCAGCGACCTGCTCACCTTCGAGGTCGATCACGCGCAGTTGCTGGCCGGCGCGCAGTTCGAACGCCGTTCCGGTTTGCGGTGCCAATATTGTTTGATTCATCTCTTGTTGTAGCGACGGCGCTCTGCGCCGTGTCGACGCGTGTTACGGCGACAGAGCGCCGTCGCTACAATGCGCAACTTGCATTCAATGCGCGAAAGGACACTTACCTGACGCCGCTGGAAATGGCGCGCGCCAATTCTCCTCGACCGCACGCCCGGAATACTGCCGTGCTTCGGAGCGTTCGCCGAAATCGCTCAGCATCGGGTTGATTGTTCCCTGCAATTCCAAATCGCGCTCGCGAATCGTTTCCCGCATATGCTTCCATTTTCCATCGGCTCGCAACCGTTCGAATTGCTCGTGCGGGTTGAAGACGAGCGTTGGCCAGGGAAAACGGCGCGCCTCTCGCGAGCTGTTCGCGTGCATTCCGATCACATACATTGCTTGCCCGCCGAAACTGAAGGAGAAATGCGGATCGACCGGATCGGAGCTGACGGCGGGATCCCAATCGTGCCCGGCGGCATCACGGTCGTGGAGAAGGCGCAGTTGTTTCCACAAGAGATTCTCGAATTCTTGTTCGTTGGTCTGTCGAGGCCGCTCGAAGATCGCGATGAATGAGGCGTATTCGGCCGTTCGCTGTTCGCCTCGGCTGAAAACGCGAAGTGATTCAGCCAGCGCGTTCGTAGATTGGACGCTGCCCAGTTCGTCGAAAGCGCGCAACGTCTGCGAATCGGAATTGAAGGCCGCCTTCGCGCCGAGACAGGGAAATTCCGGACGGAGAACGAATTGGCGAAAGGCGGCTTCAGCTTCCGCGGCGAATTGGTTCGTCCTCATTGCGTATTTACGCGGAATACGCGCTTGCTGCCCTCCTCGGTCGCAACGAACCGTCGCGGGTTGCTCTTTACCCTCGTGGAAATAAGTTATTCGCCGCGTGGATGAAATCGGCAACGGCTCCGACAAACGGCGGCGCACCTGGCGATGGTGGGCTGTCCGCGTCGTGCTGGGTTTGCTCGCGCTCGTCCTCATCTTCCATCGGCCGATCATTTTTGGCGTCGCGCGTTCGCTGATTAACCGCAACGCCGCCAAGGCAAACCTTCGGGTCGATTGTGCGTTCGAAGGCAGCATTTTCACGAGCCTCGCGATTAGGAATATCCACGTGACGCCGATCGGTCCGACGATCGTGGAATCGATCGACGTGGATTATCTACGCGCGGATTACAGTTTGTGGGACTGGATGCGCCGCGGCCCGACCGAGCTGTTGAAGAGCGCGGAGCTGCGGACGGCGCGCGTCGTTCTCGATCCAGCCAAGGCGTCGCTGAAACCGAAAATTCCGCCGCCGGACGAACGGCTGCGGTTGTTCGCGATCTTTCCGGAACGCCTGGTGATTTCCGACGTGAACCTCCTCGTCCGCTCAACGACCGAGAAACCGGATTTCGTTCTCGAGCATTTCAATCTTTCACTCGATCCAAAGAATCCGGGCGAGTTGCGGGCGGCGGTATTGCAAATTCCAAACGCCGATGCGTGGCGGAACATTTCCGCCAAGACATCCTATACGAACAAAAATCTCGTGATCAGCGGGCTGGCCCTCGATGACCAGAATCAGTTTCGGCTGATTGCATTCGACGCTTCTCACATCGCGGGACGATCGATCGAGGTCGTGCTCGATTCGTCGATCGCGGGCGGGACGATCGCGGGATCGCTCGCGCTCAGCGAAACCGCGGAGTCGTTGCACATGAAGCTGCGCCTCGTGGCGGAAAACGTTTCCCTCGACACCTTGCGCGGTTATCTCGGGCGACCGCCGGAATTTTTGGCGGGTGATGTCCAGAGTCTCAAGGTGCAAGCCGACGGCACGCTCGACGCCCCGAAAACCTGGAGCGGTTCACTGCAAGCGCAGATCAATAATCTCCGGCAGGAAAGCATCTTCTTCGATCACGTCGTCGTGTCGGCCACATCGCGTAATGGCATTGCGATAATCGATTCAGGCGAAGCGACGAACGGCGCGAATAAGATCGCGTTCACCGGGACGGCGGAGTTACCGAATCACATCCGCGAGTTCGGTCGCAACGGCGCGCGGTTTGAGCTCAACGCTTCTCTTCCAGATCTGCAATCGCTCACCGCGCGATTCGATCAACCGGTGAGCGGAGCGGGCACCGTTACCGGCACGGCGGAAATCAAGAACGCCGTTCTCAGCTCCGATCTTTCGTTCTCCGGCGGGCCCCTGGCGTGCGGCGAGGTTGGGGCGGCGCAGTTCACCGGAACGTTGAAAGCGAGCAAGCAAATGCCGCCGGCGAACGAGCGGAAGCTGTACTATGCGGATCTCCATTCACAGATCCACGTCGAGATGACCGACGGCCATTCCGGCGAAAACATTTTCGATTCGGCCGTGGCTGACATCGCGATCGACGGGCGGGACGTGAAGATCGAGCGCTTTGTCGCGCTTCGAAAAGAAAATACCTTCACGGTCGTCGGCAGTTACGTTTTACCGGACGATCTCAAGAACCTGCGATCGCAGCCCGGCAGCGTGACGGTTTCGTTAGGGGCGATCGAGCTTGGCGATTACTGGCCGGTAGATTCGCCGAATCGCGTTACTGGGCCGTTGCAGTTTTCCGGCAATGTCACGATCACAAACGGGGTAATGAACGGTCAGCTTTCGGTTTACGGCTCGAACCTAAAGTTCCGCAATCTGGTGATCCCCGAGATCAGCGCGGAGACGGTGATTACGAACAATGTCGTGTATGTGAATGATTTCACCGCGAAGCTAAACGAGCGCGATTTCATCGGCGGTCACGGCATTTTCTCGCTCGACAAGCCTTACTCGTACTCGGGCAGGCTGGTCGCGAACGTATCGGATCTCGCGCGCTTCAAACCGTTGTTGGTTGCAATGGGAAACAACAATGAGATCGCCGGGTCGCTCGTAATTGATTGGGAGGGCTCCGGGCAAGCAGCTGAATTCAAAAACTCAGGCAAACTGAAGTTGAAGCTGGAGAAAGGTCGTTACGCGAACCTCCAGGCGCTCCAGGCGAACATTGACGCGGATTATTCGCCGGACGGATTGAACGTGCCGACGATTTTTCTTGGCAGCGACAAGATGGATTTCCAGGCGAACCTGACCGCGAAAGGCGAGACCCTGGAGATCAGCAAAATCCAGATCGACCAGGGCCAGGCGAAATACGCGGCCGGTTATGTCGCGCTGCCATTCGTCTGGAAGAATCTTGGAACGGGCAAACCGCTTTTTCCGTCGGATGGGAAGGTGCTGGTGACGTTTCAATCCGAGAACCTGGATTTGAAGAAACTGTTTTCCGACATTGGCGCGCCGCCATTCGGGACCGGTTTGTTCAATGTGAAAGTGGACGCGCAAGGGACGCTCGCGCAGGTAAGGGGCCGCGTGGATGTGCAGATGCGCGATTTGCGCAGCGCCGAGTATCCGAAACTGGAGCCGGCCACGTTCGACCTGGTGGCGGAATTGCAAAACGATCAGCTCGCCTTCAACGGCCGCTTGCAGCAGGCGAAGATTCAGCCGGTCTCGATCACCGGCAATATTCCCTTCGACATTCCAAAGATGATCGAAGAAAAGCGGTTCAATGAGGAGACGCCGCTGAATGCGAAAGTGCAGATGTCGCGCAGCTCGGTGAATTTCCTCCGGCAATTTGTTCCGGGCATCATGCAGATCGACGGCGATCTCGCGCTCGACGTAAACATCAACGGCACGATCGCGAAACCGGAGTTGAGCGGCTCGGGCGAGATCACGATCAACATGGCGCGGTTCACAAACACGACGCTGCCCTCGCTCAGCGGATTTCATTCGCGAATGACTTTTGCCGGCGACACTCTCCACTTCGAGCGCTTCAACGGCGATCTCGCCGGCGGGCCGTTCAGCGTCGCCGGGCAGGTCACATTTCCGAAGCTCACCGAGCCTACTCTCGATTTTCAGGTGAAGGCCCAGAGCGTCCTGGTGGCGCGCAACGATACGCTCACCGCGCGCGCGGACGCCGACGTGAGAATCAACGGGCCATTGAAAGCGGCAAACGTTACCGGCAACGTCGCCCTGACCAACAGTTCCCTGCTCAAGAACGTGGACTTGCTTCCGATCGGTTTGCCGGGGCGTCCCGCGCCGCAGCCGCCATCGGATCGCCCTGATTTTTCGGTGCCGCAGCCGCCGATCCGCGATTGGAAATTCGATATCAAGGTGACAACAAAGGACCCGTTCCTGGTCCGAGGGAACCTGGCAACGGGCGGCGCGGTCGTGGATCTGCACCTGACCGGCACCGGATTACGCCCGTTGCTCCAGGGCGTGGTTCGTTTGCAAAACGTCGAGGCAACATTGCCCTTCAGTCGCCTCGAAATTTCGTCCGGACTTCTTTCGTTCGATCCGAGCGATTCCTTCAATCCAAAAATCGATTTGCAGGGGACCTCGCTGGTCCGGGACTACACCGTCCACGTTTATGTCTTCGGGACGTCGCTCGCGCCCGAGGCCGTTTTCAGCAGTGAACCGCCGTTGCCGCAGGAAGACATCATCTCCCTTCTCGCGACCGGAACGACCCGCGAGGAACTCACCGGCAATAACAACGTCCTGGCTGGACGCGCCGCGATGCTGCTGATCCAGCAGCTTTACCGGAAAATGTTCAAGAAGGGGGAGGCGACCAAGAGCAACTCGGTGTTCGACAGACTGCAGGTGGACGTAGGCACGGTCGATCCGCGAACCGGCCAGCAAACGGCGACCGCCCGCTACAAATTAAACGAACAGTTTATGCTGATAGGTGATCTCCAGGTGAACGGAGATTTCCGCGGGATGGTGAAGTATTTAATCCGATTCAGGTGAAATGAGCCGCGCGATTGCCAAACTACGACACGCCGGGAAGCGAACCTGGCTGCAAATCGCCTCGTTAGGCCTGGCGATCGCGCTCTCGTTTATCGGCGTGGCGGCATTCGGCCAAAGCGCGGTCAAGGTTCCGAAAGTCGAGGAAAAGGACAAGGCCGAGAAGGCGATCAAGAAGGAGCAGGAAAAGAAGGCGCAACGGACGAGCGTAATAGAATTCCGCGGGCAGGCCGCCTTTAAGGAGACGGAGCTGCGCTCGATCCTGAAAGAGCAGATTACGACCATTGACGACTACGGCCTCACGCCGGCGCGCGGAGATGACGCGGCGTTCTTTCTCGAGTTGTTCTATCGCAAACACGGTTATGCGAAAGTGAGTGTCCGTTACTCGATCGATGGCGATCGGCTAGTGCTCGACATCAATGAAGGGCCGCTCGTGACGCTGGGCCTGGTGAATTTCGTCGGCAATCAGCACCAACCCGCGGAAGTTCTTTTTAATTACGCGGTCGGCCCGACGCGGGAGAGGTATTCGAGCATGCAGCAGAAGCTGCCGTTCGTTGCCGCCGACGTGGAAGAAGGCGCGGACCTCGTCCATCGCCTTTACATCGCAAACGGTTACCTCAACGCGAAGGTTGATCCGCCCATTTACCATTACGCGGACGACGGCTCGCAAGTCGACGCGACGATCCCGATCACGGAAGGCCGCCAGTATTCGTTCGGCACGATCAATTTTTCCGGACAGACGATTTACGGTGCGGAAGCGTTGCACGGGCAGCTTCTCGACCTGGTCGAGCAGCCTTACACGGATGGACGGATCTCCGATATTCCACGCCGTCTCCAGACCTATTATCGCTCGCGCGGCTATTACGAAGCGAAAGTGGACGCGACCGGGAATCCGGAAGCTGCGACGAATGGCAAGGTGCCGGTGTTCGTGTCGGTAACGCCGGGACCGCTCTATCATTTCGACGGCGTGCAGGTGACTGGTCTCCAGCGTCTGCGGCCAAGCTACGTCACGCGCCGCTTCAGTAAGTTCAGCGGGCAGACTTACAGCCCGGAGCTGGTCGACGAGAAATTCCGCGAGTTGATGAAGTCCGGATTGTTCACGGTGCTTCAGATCAAGCCGACGCCGATCGGCGGGAATGCGCTGCGTCTCGACATTTCGGCGGAGGAAGCGAAGAGCAAAGAGATTGGCCTCGCGTTGGGCTATGGGTCGTACACCGGCGCGATCGTCGGGGCGAGTTTTCGCGATCGCGATCTTTTTGGTTATGGCCGGCCGCTCTCGACTCTCGCGGAATGGTCGGAGCGCGGTTACAAATTCGAAATTCTTTGGGAGGATCCGTACTTCTTCGACAGCGATTTCGGATTCAAAGCAAAATTGGCCGCGCTGACTTTCGACTTCGATGGTTACTCAAAGTTCGAGAGCGGGCTGCGGCTCGATTTCACCCGGCAACTTTCGAAACAATATGAGGTCGGCCTGGTTCTCTCCGCACGCCATGTCGATGTAACCAGCGCGTCTATCGATCCCAGCCTGCTCGGCAACACGTCGTATTTCGTCAGTTCGATCGGCCTGACGCAGACGCTTGACCTACGCGACAGCAAGGTAAACCCAAATCGCGGTCTGGTGGTCGATAACACGTTCGATTTCGCCACCAGCGCGCTCGGCAGCAACGTTGATTTCGTCCGGGCGACGGCGCGCGTGACTTACTTTATCCCGATCGGTCACGCGCCGGCGCCGGGTCACCCCGACAAGCGGACGCTGCTCGCCCTCGGCGCGCGGGCGGGAATCATTCATCCCTTCAATGGCGATGCAACCGCGGCCGAGATCCCGATTGACGAACGCTTCTTCAACGGCGGCAGCACGACCGTCCGGAGCTTCGGCGAACGCGACCTCGGCCCGCATAATAATGGGGATCCGATCGGCGGTGAATTCTACTCCGTGTTCAACGTTGAGTACACCTTCCCGATTTACGGTGAGCTCCTCGGCGCGGTTTTCGTTGATGCCGGCAATCTGCTCCCAAACTCGACCGATCCATTCGAGCACGTCACCGCTGGCCTCGACGACATGCGTTACGCGGTCGGCGTCGGTCTCCGCTACAAACTGCCCATCGGCCCCGTCCGCCTCGATTACGGATACAATCCCGACAGGCGCGCCGGCGAAGACCAGGGCGCATTCCATTTCAGTTTTGGTTTCGCGTTTTGAGGCCGAAACGCCGGGCACGGGCGTTGGCATTGTGATGCGTGTAAGCTTCAAGGAGCGGCGGTTTACAAACCGCCGTCGGAAACTGGGCGGTTTGGAAAGCGCCCTTCCTTGATGTTATAGCCAATGCCACGAGTTACCTATCTCCTTCCGCTCCGAAGAACGCGATTTTCCGCCTCGGAAGCTTCGGAGCTGACGGATTATTTTCGCGACTTGGCGGAAGCAGGTTGCGAAGTTTTGGTGCTAGATGGCTCGCCCTCCCAGGTCTTCGCCGAACATAGCGAGGCCTGGCGTTCCGTTTGCCGCCACGAAAAAGTCGATCGCTCATTCGGATACCTGAACGACAAGGTGAACGGCATTCACACTGGCGTTCGTCTCGCCGCGATGGAGAAAATCATCCTCGCCGATGACGATATTCGCTATGCCGCGGCAGAAATCGATCGCGTCTCCGAGCTCCTCGACGAGTTCGAAGTCGTGCGTCCACAGAATTTTCTCTCGCCGCTGCCCTGGTGGGGCCGGATCGAAGCGGCCCGCATGTTGATCAATCGTGCGACGCTTCGCACCGCCGATTATCCGGGCACCTGCGCCTTTCGCCGCGAAACCATGCTGCGCGTCGGTCCCTATGATGGCGATGTTCTCTTCGACAATGAAGAGATCATTCGCCATTTCGCCCACGAAGGCGCGACCGTGAATTACGCGATCGACCTGTTCGTCCGGAAACGTCCGCCGACTTTGCGCAAGTGGATGGAACAACGTCCGCGTCAGGCCTACGAAGATTTCGCGCTGCGCACCAAGACCGCGTTGTTTTTCGCGATCCCTTTCTTGGCCGCGGCGTCGGCTGCGCTCTTCGGCTGGAAAGGAATCGCGCTCTGGCTCGCACTGATTTTCCTGGGAGGGACGGGGCTGGCCGTTGCCGGACTGTTGAGGGGCGGAGCACGACAACATTTGCCCTGGTCTATTTGTTTCTTTGCGCCGCTCTGGGTGCTGGAGCGTACCGCCAGCACCTACTCGGCGCTTTACTGGCATCTCGCGTGCGGCGGATATCCATTCGGCGACAAAATCTTGTCGAAAGGCATTGGACGCGATTGGATCAGTGGCGGACGGATCGCAGCGCAGGCTGTCGCGCGTCGGCCTAACGAATGAAAGACTCCCTTGGCGATATTCCCGTGGATGTTTACCGCAAACATCTCCACGAGCTCGCGGATTGGATGGCGGATTATCGCGAAAACATCGCGAAGCAGCGCATTTCTCCGACGGCAAAACCCGGTGCAATCATTTCCGCGTTGCCATCGACGCCGCCTGAAACCGCCGAGCCGCTTGAACAAATTTTCGCCGACGTTGATCGCCTGATTGTTCCCGGTGTCGCGCATTGGGCGCATCCGCAATTCATGGGCTACTTCGGTTGCACCACGACGGGGCCCGGCGTTTTCGCCGAGATGATCGCGGCTGCATTGAACATCAACGCGATGACCTGGCGCACGTCGCCGGTCGCCACCGAGCTCGAGACGGTCGTCCTCAATTGGCTGCGGCAATGGCTCGGGTTACCGGACGAATTCGGTGGCGCGGTTTACGACACCGCCTCGATCGGTTCCATGCACGCGCTCGCCGTCGCGCGCGAGGAAGCCGGCGTGTCGGTCCGCACGCAGGGACTTTCCGGCCGCGCCGAGCTGCCAATCTTTCGCGTCTACGTTTCCGATCAGGCGCATAGCTCGATCGACAAGGCCGCGATCGCGCTTGGGCTGGGGGAGCACAACGTGAGGAAGATTCCTAGCGACGCGGAGTTCAGGATGAACGTGGCCGCGTTGCGCGAAGCGATCTCGGCAGACTTGCGGAAGGAATTCAGACCGCTGGCGGTTGTCGCGACGGTCGGCACAACTTCGACGGCGAGCGTGGACCCCGTGCGTGAGATTGCGGCCGTTTGCGCTGAACACCAGATGTGGCTTCACATCGACGCCGCCTACGGCGGTGGATTGGCCGTGGTGCCTGAATGCAATTGGGTCACCGATGGTTTTGATTTGGCGGACTCGATCGTGATTAATCCACACAAGATGCTGTTTGTGCCGTTCGACTTTAGCGTTCTCTATGTCCGAGAAATCGAACGGCTTCGCCGCGTTTTTACTCTGGTTCCAGAATACTTACGTGGCGATGCTGCGGGCGCCGAAATCAATTACATGGACTATGGCATTCAGCTCGGCCGGCGGTTCCGAGCCATCAAAGCCTGGATGGTCTGGCGCACCTTCGGCCGCGAAGGCCTGGCGGCTCGGATTCGCGAGCATCTGCGGCTCGCCCAGCTGTTCACGACGTGGGTGAAACAAGATGCGCACTTCGAATTATCGGCGCCGACCGTGATGGGCGTGGCCTGCTTTCGCTTCAAGGCCGCGAACGACGCCGAATCCGATCGGCGCAATTCCCAATTGGTCGAAACCATCAATGCCGGCGGCGAAGCGTATTTGATGCAAACCAAACTGCGCGGCCGCGCAGTTATGCGGCTCGGTCTCGGCAATATTCTGACGACCGAAGACCATTTGGGACGCGTCTGGAAAATTATCCGGGACGCGATTTAGTTTTTAGCGCGGCTCGTTCAAGCCGTCATCAAGCGGGCCGTTGCCTGGGCAGCGCCCGGTCAGCTCATCCTGGAGAGGTAGGCGAAGCCGATCGCAATGATGATCGCGGGAAAGAGCAACGAAAACGGCGCCCACAGATGCATGGAAAACAAAACGATCTGAATGACGACGACCATGGCGGTATAAAGGAAAACCGCCCATTTTTTCATCTTCCAAAGGCCGATCATGCAGATGACGCCGACGAGGGCGCTGATCCCAAGGACTGGCGGATACCAGCCGCCGATATTCGACGCGGCGCTGGAGAAGATTACCGGGATGCTGAGGGCAGCCCCGATAAAGCCGAGGATACAAATGACTGTGATGGCGACAGGACGCTGGGCGGTTGGAGTATCATTCATGGTTTGCGATGGGTTGTTCCGACGGTTGGCCGACCTCGGTGTAAAACGCGGAGGCTATCGAGGCGGCGGCACCGAGAGCAAGCGTGAAGATGATCCGCGGTTTGAAAGCTAATCGCTTTCGGTTAATATGAAGCAACGTCCGAGAATCGCTCACGCTTATGGAAACGACTATCGCTGCTTCGAAGACAACGCCCTCGACCGAAACCGATTTTCTCCCGCTGCTGGGGACCGACTACGTGGAGTTTTGGGTCGGCAACGCCAAGCAGGCCGCGCACTACTACAAAACTGCGTTCGGTTTTCAATCGCTCGCTTATGCCGGTCCCGAGACCGGCGTGAAAGATCGGGCCAGTTACGTCATCCGGCAGAACAAGCTGACCTTCATCCTTACGACCGCTGTGCGGCCCGGCAACGAAATCGCGGACCACGTCGCCTTGCATGGCGACGGCGTGAAGTTCCTCGCTCTCAAAGTCGAGGACGCGACTTCCGCGTGGAAGGAAACGACCAAGCGCGGCGGCAAGAGTTACATGGAACCGACCACGCTAAAAGACGAGAACGGTCGAGTGGTGATAAGCGGCATTCACACGTACGGCGATACGGTTCATCTCTTTATCGAGCGCGGTGACTACAACGGCGTCTTCATGCCGGGCTTCCGCAAATGGGAGAGCGACTACAATCCGCCGGAAACCGGCCTGCTCTACGTTGACCATTGCGTTGGCAATGTCGGTTGGAACCAAATGAATCCATGGGTCAAGTTTTACGAAGATGTGATGGGCTTCCGCAACATCCTCAGCTTCGACGATAAGGACATCTCTACCGAATACTCCGCGCTTATGAGCAAAGTCATGAGCAACGGAAATGGTTTCGTGAAGTTTCCGATTAATGAGCCGGCCGAGGGCAAAAAGAAATCGCAGGTGGAAGAGTATCTGGAGTTCTACAACGGCGAAGGCGTCCAGCATTGCGCGGTGGCGACAAAGGACATCGTTAAGACCGTGACCGACCTTCAGAGCCGCGGCGTTGAGTTTCTCAAGATTCCGACCACTTACTACGACACCTTGCCGGAACGCGTGGGTCACATCGATGAAGACCTCGAGCCTCTCGCGCGCCTTGGCATCCTGGTCGATCGTGACAACGAAGGTTACCTGCTTCAGATTTTCACCAAGCCGGTCGAAGACAGGCCCACGTTGTTTTTTGAAATCATTCAGCGCAAAGGCGCCAAGAGTTTCGGTAAAGGTAATTTCAAAGCGCTCTTTGAAGCTCTCGAGAAAGAGCAGGAAGCTCGGGGTAACTTATAAGATTGTCATGTTGAGCGGAGCGAAACATCTCTGACTGTTGCAGGTTCCCTGCGCACCGAAATGATCAGAGATTCTTCGCTCCGCTCAGAATGACAGAGTAGGAATAGAAAAGGGAAAGAACATGCCTTACTACAAAAAGCTCGGCGAAATTCCACGCAAGCACCACATCTGGTTTCACCGCAATGGAGCGGGACATGGTTACAAGAACGAAGGCATCTATTACGAACACGTCGTCACGACCGAAGGGTTCAACGAAGCTTTTTCAATCATGTATCACCTTCGGCCGCCTACTCGGGTGCGGAATGTAAAGTTACTGAAGTGCGAAGAACTGAAGAAAGCGGCCGATAGTCCGCTCCGTCATCATCATCTAAAGACCGCGAAGATGGAGCGTCGCGGCGATCTCTACAGCGGCCGCATCCCGATCCTGTTCAATCAGGACATGACGGCGTGGCGCGCTCGTCCGGAAAAGCCATACGGCAAATTCCAATATTATAAGAATGGCGGCGCCGACGAGATCATCTTTGTCTATAAAGGGGGAGGGACAATCGAGACGTCTTTTGGGAAGCAACGTTACCGGCCGGAAGATTACATCGTCATTCCGCGAGGGATCACCTACCGGCTCGTGCCGGACAACGTCGAAGAAGAAGATTATTTGATTCTCGAATCGGCCGGCCCGGTCCGAATTCCGAAACGGTATTTGAATAGCGAAGGCCAAATCAAAATGGGATCGCCTTATTCCGAGCGCGATTTCCATGGGCCGACGGAGTTGAACGTCGTGGACGAGGAAGAAGACACCGAAATTTTGGTAAAGGACGGACCGCGTTGGACCTGCGTGACGATGGCGCACAATCCCTTCGATGTCGTGGGCTGGGACGGCTATGTCTATCCGTTTACCTTCAACGCGCAGGACTTCGAGCCGATTACCGGCACGGTCCATCAACCGCCGCCGATTCATCAGACTTTCGAGATTCGGGGCTACGTGGTCTGCACCTTCGCGCCGCGAATGCTCGATTATCATCCCGAGGCCGTGAAGATTCCGTGGGTGCACGACAATGTGGAAGCCGACGAGGTCCTGTTTTACGTGCGCGGAAATTTCGGATCGCGGAAGGGCATCGAGCCGGCCTCGATCACCTTGCATCCGCGCGGGATTCCGCACGGACCCCATCCCGGCACGATCATGGCGAGCAAAGACGCGCAGCGGACTGAAGAACTCGCGGTCATGTTCGACACCCAACACACGCTCGAGCTGACCGAGGCTGCTGTCGCGATGGACGACGATAAATATCCGCTGAGCTGGTTGGATTAAGACAACGGGTTTTAGTTCCAGTTAGGCGGTTGAGTCGCCCGAACCATGATTTGCTGGAACTTCGGGTCCGTCCGAAGGCCGTCCCAAACGGGATCGAACTTCAACCGGCCATAGTCCGGCCCGGCGGGTAGCTGGACAACCTTGGCTAGCTGCTCGAGCGCTGCTTCGCCTTCACCAAGCTGCGCATAGACCTCGGCCAGCACCAGGATCTGCGCCGGTGCATCCAGCGCGTTATGCGACAAGGGAACTAACTCGACAGCGCGCTTCGCCTTCTGGATGGCCTCTTCCTTCCGGCCGAGGGCGGCGTAAGCGAAACTAAGACTGCTCAGGATGTGGAGATCATCACTTCTTCGCGCCAACGCCGTCTGATAATAATCGATGGCGCCGGTATAATATTCCTGCGCCTTCTCGTGGTCGCCGCGCATCCTTGCTATTATTCCTTCCCAAAGCATCGAATATTTTTTCTCGGCGGGGAGTGTGGCGAGCAGCGCAGAAGCGCGATCGAAGTCGTGTGCGAAAATAGCCAGTTGAATCAGCCGGTCGGTGCCCCAGTCCGTCCGGACCGGCGCGGTTTCCAGGACCGATCGAGCTTCCTCCAACTTTCCCAAACCCAGGCGGCAATACGATCGGTAAATCGAGAGAACGTCGTAATCCGGAGGAAACTGCTTGATGGCGCGATCGGCGAACTCTTCAGCTTCCTTGAATTGCCGCAAGGCGATGTAGTTCTCCAGGAGCTCGATGGAAGTGAAATGATTGTGCGGATCTAATTCGACAGCAGTCTTGGCATCTCTCAACGCATTCTTCCAGCGCCCATGTCGCCGCTCTCCTAACGCGAGGAGTTCGGCAAACTCCGTCTTATCTCGGGGAATGCCGATGCCCGACAGTTCCTCCAGAGCGCGGTCAAAATCGTGTGCCGCACGATAATAGCGCGCCATCGCGAGATGCGCGTCAGGCAGTTTAGGAGCCAGGCGCACGGCCGTCTCAGCGGCATCCTTGCCTGCGATCAGGGTTGGTTCCGACGGTAGAACATAACGGTAAGAGTCGAAATACGCTTTCGATAAGAGGCAGTAGGCGAGAACAAACTGCGGATCGCGCTCGACGGCGGATCGGAGCAAGTCGATCGCGTGGGAATAGTCGCGTTGGTAGAAGGCCTGGAGGGCGCGCAAGTAGAGATCATAAGCTGCCAGGTCGCGCGTCGGCTCGTTGGCTAATGCTCTTACGTTTTCTGGCGATAACTTCGCATTCATGTGCGATGCGATCGTTTGGACGATTTCGCTTTCGAGCGAAAAGAGATCCGCCAGTTTCTTTTCGTAGCGTTGCTCCCAAAGTTTGGAATCGGTCCTGGCGTCAACGAGGCGGAGATTGATTAGCAGATGCTCCCCGGCTTTCTGCACCGTCCCTTGGAGGAGATAGGCGATCCCGAGGATTCGTGCGATTTCGGCGCTGCTAGTCGTCCCGCCACGATAGGGAGCCACGCTGTTGCGACTTATAACCTTTAACTCGGGTATCTGGGTGAGCCCGTCCAGGATGTCGTCATGAATGCCATCGACAAAGTATGCGTCTGCGGCATTCGCGCCGAGGCTTTCGAAAGGCAGGACGACACTGCCAGCCGTGAGGCTCGCAAACGGCAGAACGGCGATCGAGTTCCTGGATGGCAGAGCGATAGTCGACGGCCCCACCTGTTTGCGGTTTGAAAAAAAGCGACCACTTAGGAGGACGAAGCTCAAACCTGAAGCAACGAAAAGAAGGACGAGAGCAAATCGCACCAACCGGCTTCTGGATAGGTTGCGACGAAGGACGTAAGCCCACTCGCCCGAACGCGCACGGATCGGTTTACCAGTCAGATGACGCTGGACGTCATCGGCGAAGCTTCTTACGGAGAGGTAACGTCGCGCTGGATTTTTCTGAAGGGCGCAGAGAACGATTGCGTCCAGGTCGCCTCGAAGATGGCGCTGGCGCGCCGCATCGTTGACTACGGAACTTGGCGGATGCGGCTTTTGTTCACAAAGGACTGTAAGCAGTTCCTCGAGAGTTGGGTTTCGATGCGGAAAGCGATGCGGTCTGCATCCCGAAAGGATTTCGTAGAGAAGGACACCGAGCGCGTAAACATCGGTCGATTCCGTAACGGCCTCGCCTCTGGCCTGCTCGGGTGAAGCCGAAACTGGCGTAAACAATTCGGAACCCGATGTGACGGATTCTACTGGGTCGACCGCGGGCAGCATGACCTTCGCGATGCCGAAGTCGAGCAGCTTCACATCACCTTTTGCTGTCACGAGAATGTTGCTCGCTTTGAGGTCGCGATGTACGACCGAGTTGGCGTGAGCAGCTTCTACCGCTGAACAGATTTTCAGGAACAGTTCGAGCCGCGTGGAGACAGGCGCATTTCCTTGCTCCAGGAAATGAGTAACCGGTACGCCCTCGACGTACTCCATGACGAAATACTGACCGCCATCGTCAGTGATGCCGGCGTCCAACAGCCGCGCGATATTCGGATGGTCGAGCCGGGCGAGGACCTGGCGTTCGGAATGGAAACGCCGCACCATTTCGTCAGTCGCGACGCCCGAGTTCAGGAGCTTGATCGCGACTTCTTTCTCGAAGTATCCGTCTGCCCGGGCGGCGAGATAAACGGTTCCCATCCCGCCACGTCCGATCTCGCCGGTGACGACATAGGCGCCGATTCGCTTGCCGATGTGGGAAACGGCGTCGCGCCGAATCCGTCTCGCGGCGTTTTCCGCGCACGCTTCCAGGTCGTCGCTGGCGCTTCGACGCAGAATTTCCGCCTCCGCGAGGAGCGACTCGGCCTCCTGGAGCAGCATCTGATCGTCGGAACACGAGCGTTCTACAAACGCCAGACGGGCGCTGGTCGATTCCTCCTCAAACGCCTCATTCAGAATCGACTTCAGCCGCTGCCATCGCTGCGCATCCATATCGTCAATCCGGGCGGGACAATTCGCGATGGAGCCAGATTTTTGCGAGCGCCCACTCGCGTTGGACCGTCGCTGGCGAAATGTCCATGGCCGAGCTGATTTCCGGAACTGTCAGCCCTCCAAAGAAGCGCAGCTCCACGACCTGGCTTTGCCGCGGATCAAGTTTTTCCAATTCCCGTAGCGCTTCGTCCACGCGAGCCACATCGATCTGGCGCGATTCGTAGAATTCGGCGGCGAGTTCCAGGCGATCTTTGCCGCCGCGCTTCTTCCGGCTGCGAGCGATCGCGTAATTGGTCAATGTCTGGCGCATGGTGCGCGAGAAAATTCCAAGGAAATGCGCGCGATTTTCCCAGGAAGCATTCTGCCGATTTTCCATCCGCAAAAAAGCTTCGTGGACCAGCGCGGTCCGCTGGAGGGTGTGATCCGATCGTTCTTTTCGAAGATAGATTTCCGCCAGGCGCAGCAACTCGTCGTAGACGGTGGGAATCATCTCGTCCAACGAATTGGCAGCCGCCGTCGTCGAAGTTGCAGCGAGAGCCACGGCTAATTCCATCCGGCTTTAAATCATACAGCGGAGAAGGGAATGCAGGAGAAATCTTTTTTGATAGGTTTTCGCGCTCGTTATTGCATTTCATTATGTGCAACGAGTAACCTTTCTTGTCATCGCCGCGCTTCTTGTCTTGCCCGGAATCGGGCTTTGGGCCGAACCGCCGGCAAAACCGGAGCGGACACGCAGCTCCAGGGATGTGAAAAAAACGACAAACGGGGGCCCGACGCGCAATCAGCTCATTGAGTCGGCCAACGGGTGGATCTACGTAAACGGCGAATGGGTGCATCCCGATGGCTACAAATTCGTGAATAACAAAGTCCTCCGAACCACCGCGAAAGCCGGAAAGACCTTTCCGAACCCGCCGGGCAAGCTTGCCCTGGAGAATCCGGCGAAGTTGACGCCGCGAAATAAGTCGGCTGGTAATCGGTCCGCCGCCGAGGAGGGTCAGACAGCCGCCGAAAAAGCTACTGAGACTCGGCGGAAAAATTTGACTCCCACTCCTGCGTCGCAAACCGGCACGCACCTGTAACAACAGGCCATCAGTTTGTCTTCGGGCCGTTGCGGATTAGCGTAGGGCCATGGAGGCGGATGGAGATTCTGATCTTAAGATAAGCGGAACCCGCAATGGCGAGACCGAACTGCAAGCAGCCGAGCGGCGCATCGCGAGCTTGCGACCTTGCGCCGCGGCGAAGCTGGCCGGCATGGAAGAATCGTTCCGCAGCCTGCTCGAATCCGTCGGCGAGGATCCCGAGCGGCAGGGATTGCGGAGAACGCCAAACCGCGCGGCGCGCGCCTTCGATTTTTTGACGGCGGGTTACCGCCAAAGCCTCGACGCTTTGGTTAACGACGCCATCTTCGATTCCGAGGCGAGCGAGATCGTGTTGGTGAAGGACATCGAGCTTTACTCCATGTGTGAGCATCATCTCTTGCCGTTCGTGGGGAAAGCGCACGTCGCCTACATTCCGAATGGAAAAGTCATCGGTTTGTCGAAAGTGGCGCGCATTGTGGACATGTTCGCGCGCCGGCTCCAAATCCAGGAGAACCTTACTATCCAGATCGCCGACGCGCTGATGAAGACATTGCGGCCGACCGGCGTCGCTGTCGTCATCGAAGCGAAGCATCTCTGCATGATGATGCGTGGCGTGGAGAAACAGAATTCATTGATGAAAACGTCCTGCCTTCTCGGCTCCTTCAAAGACGACGCTCGGACCCGCGGCGAGTTTCTGTCCCTCCTGGCCTAACGACAGGCGCCGGCATGCTCCTGACGGTCAGCAAGCGCCTCGAGTTTTCGGCGTCGCGCCGTTTATTCGTCGAGGAATGGAGCGACGCGGAGAACGTGGCCGCGTTCGGTCCCGAAACGACGGCGCGCTACGGGACCGGGCGAAACTACGTCGCCTACTTTGTCTTTTCAGGGTCGGTCGATCCAGCGACCGGAATGCTGATGAATATCAGCGAGATCAAGGAACGCGCCGGGCAGGTCTTGTACGAGGGATTCGATCACAAGTTCTTGAACGAGGACAACCCGGCGTTCGCCAGCGTTCCGCCCACGACTGAAAACGTCGCGCGCGAACTTTTCAATGCGGCCGCATCGCTATTCGCCGACGGAAAGGCGCGGCTCGTCGCCTGTCATTTGTCCGAGTCCGACGATCGCAGCGCCACGTTCTATGCGAACGGAACGGCGGAAGGAAATTACTGGTTCGAGTTTTCCGCTGCCCGGCAGACGATGTCGCCGCAGCTGAGCGAGGAAGAAAACCAAAAACTTTTTGGCGCCGCCGCGTCGCCGTTCGGGCACGGACACAATTACCGGGCCCGCCTGACGACTACGGGCACGGCAAGGTACGATCAAATCCAGAGCTGCCTCGATTCGCTCCGAGGCGAGCTCGATCACAAGAACCTTAACCGCGAAGTGTCCGGCCTAACGAATCAACCGATCACGACAGAAACGCTCGCCAGATATATTCACGGTCGCGCCGCCGCTATCATTCCGGTCCGTCGCATTCGCCTCCATGAGCGCCCGGACTTTTTCGCGGAGTCCTGGCCCGGCCCGAAATTTTTCCTCGGTCTTCGCCACGCTTTTGGTGCGGCCCATTGCCTGAAGAGCGAAACGCTCAGCGCCGAAGAAAACGTTAAGCTCTACGGCAAATGCAATAACGCGCGCGGCCACGGTCATCTTTATCTGACCGAAGCGACCATCGGCGGCGAGTTCGACGAGCGCAGCGGGACGCTCGCTTCCTTTGACTGGTTGCGAAACGGCATCGAGACGGCGCTCGAGCCCTGGCAAAACAAGCATCTCGATTTGGAGATGGAGGAGTTCCGGCATCGCACCTCGACGGGCGAAAACATCGTGGAGTCGCTCTGGCCGCGGTTCGACTCGCAACTGGACAGCCGGCTTGTTCGCCTCCGTTTGTGGGAAACCGCGAATAACCGTTTCACGCTCCGCAAAACGTGACGCCCCAAGGAGCGGCGGTTTACAAACCGCCGAGGAAACGGGGCGGTTAGGAAAGCGCCCCTCCTTGTTTTTGATGCGTTGCAGTTGAAATTCTTCGTCCGCTCCTCATGAAACGTTACCTTATCACCGGCGCCAGCCGTGGGATCGGCCGGGCGATTGCCGAGAAGCTGGCCGCGCCGGATTGCCTCCTGCTTTTGCACGGACGCAATCGCGAAGCGCTCGCAAAAACCTGCCGGCTCGTCGAAAAGAAATCGGGCAAGGCGATCGCCCTGTCCTACGACTTGCGGCGCGCCGCCCGCGTCGAGAAAATGATCGATGCTGTCGGGCCGGAGCCGTTGGACGCATTGATTAACAACGCCGGCGTTGCCCTTGTGAAGCCGTTCGAGGAAATCACCCTCGCGGAATGGGACACTCTTTTCGCCGTGAACGTCACCGCTCCATTTCTTCTCACCCAACGCCTTGTCCCGAGCATGAAAGCCGGCGCCAGCATCGTAAATATTCTTTCCATCGCAGCCAAAAATGGTTTTCCGGGCTGGAGCTGCTATTGCATGACCAAGTTCGCTCTCGAAGGTTTTTCCCAATGTGTGCGTGAAGAGGTCCGCGACCGCGGAATTCGCGTTCTGAATATTTATCCGGCAGCGACCAACACCGAAATCTGGAACGCGGTGGAGGGTAAATGGCCGCGGGAGAAAATGCTGTTGCCTGAAGAGATCGGCGACGCGGTGGCCTACGCGCTTTCTCGACCGCCCGGCGTGGTGGTCGAAAACATCGATCTCTTAAATTTGACCGGCACCCTGTAGCCGTCGCCCTGTGGGCGACGTGAGTGTCAGTGCTGTTTCTCGTCTACGCTTCGCACAGCGAAGCGGCTACAGAGATTGCCCCGCCGTTTCCAATCCGGCCCTGTGATAGGTCACGAGCCGGAAGCCCCACTCGATCAACGTCGCCTTATCTTTGTCGATTAGCTTTTTCTGATTAAGGAAGGTCATGATCCGCTGTTTGAGATCGTTTTGTTCGCCGGCGTCATCGAGGAGTTCGAAGATTTCCATCGAAAGCAGCCAGTCGTCCGCGTGTTCGGCTTGCTGCGTTTCCCAGATTTCGCCGAGGCGCTCGTAACCGACCTTGCGTTCACGAATGTCGCGAACCTGCTGGTAAAGGCTCTCGAGCTTTTTGCGTTTTTCGTCCGACGGCACTTTGATCGTGCGCTCCTTCGGCACGAGCGCGACTTCAAGATAAGCGTCCTTGTCGGCCGGGCCGTTAAAGACCGAAACAATCCGGTCGCCAACCGCCATGTCGTATTCTCCCCACGCCGGATCGAACAGGACGCGATCGCCCAGCTTCGCGGTGCAATTCGAGAACGTGACGAGCAGCAGTTTGCCGTCCTGCCTAACGAGTCGTTCGACGCGGCCGGCGACCGTGACGCCGCTGGTAAATTCCAATTTCGCGTTCTCGCCTTCGCGCAGCGTCGTCTCTTTCCAATTCCCGATCGGGGCGCCGAACCCTTCCGCATGCCGCTCCTTGCCCTGCCCTTCCAGTTGCTTGCAGTTGAAGGCCAGTGCCGTTGGACCCGTCGTGCGCAAATAGATCGGCTCGCCATTTTTGTCGGTCAGCACTTCACTGAAGACGCCGGTGACTTGCAGGCCGGATGAATACTCTGCCGTCGCGGCCCGTTCGCATTCGATTGCCTTGTTCACCCCTTCGCTTCCACCGACCCGATACGCCATTTTGCTGGCGAATTCCTCGAGCACGTCGCGGAGATGCTGGAAATCCCGGCAAACGAAAAGCTGCGGTTGCCGCGTCGTGATGTCGAAGGGCTGATTCTGCGCGTCGATCGAATACCAGATTTTTTTTACCTGCGGCTCCAGGCACGAAACCGATTCGCCAATCGATGAGAGCAAACCCGCGCCGTAAATCTTCGGGTTCTCCAGCGTCCCAATGAGCCCGTATTCGACGGTCCACCAATGCAGCCGCGAGAGCAACGCCATCTCGGACGGCTCGCCCAAATTCGCGAAACGATTCTCCACTTCGCGCGTCGCGGCGGTGACTTCCTCCTCCTTCGAGTTCGGCAGCTCCTTCAAAATCGACAAATGCCTGATCGCTTCGTAGAGCTCGAAGTCTTTCCGCGATTGCATCGCTTTCGCGCCGACTTCCCCAAAACGCTGGAGGTAATCTGAGTATTCGCGATCGACGATAATCGGCGCGTGCCCCGCCGCTTCGTGGACGATGTCGGGCGCGGGAGTGTATTCGATATGATGGATCTGGCGCATGTCGCACGCGATGACGAGGACCTTGTAGGCCTGGAATTCCATGAACGCCGCCGGCGGAATGAAACCGTCCACCGCTACCGCGCCCCAGCCGATCTTGCCCAGGATGTCGTTCATCTCCTGGATGCGCGGAATCCGTTCGAAGGAAATGCCGGTGTCGAGCAGTCCCTGGAAATAAACTTTGTGCGCGTATTCGCGGAGAAAAAAAGTGTTCTGGCGCATGATGAAACGCCAGACGGCATGATCGACGGAGGTATAATCTTCGTAGCGCTGGTCGACCGCGAACTGGAGAAGATGTTTGGGCAACGACGCGACCGCCTTGTTGTTCATCGAGATGGCATTTGAATTCATAGGCTGGGCGCGCCCGTGCGACGCGATTTAAAATAAGATCGAATGAAAGCTGAGCAAGCCGATTCCCTCGGAGGGACGCGCTTCCGCGCGTCCATGGACATGCGGAAGCATGTCCCTCCGGCGGTCTGGCTGAACCTGGTTTGTCTCGACGCGCCGGTTGTTGCCGTCGCCTGGCTTTGGTTTTTCGCGCGCACCTTTCACGTGCCGCTCCGAATCGGAAACGTTGTCGCGCTCTTTCTCACGGCGTGGCTGATCTATCTCGCCGATCGCTTCGCCGATGCGATCTCGTTGAAGCCGGGTCTACCGCGCTCGTTGCGGCAGGATTTTTGTCTGCGTCATCGAGAGAGTTGGATTACGACGGTCGCACTCGTGGCTGGCTTCGATGCCTACGTGATCTGGCGAACGACGGCGTGGGAAACATTTCTCGTCGGCGCCGCCGTTGGAGTTCTCGCCCTGATTTATCTCGTTGCGAACCATCCGCTCGGTTTGATCTGGCGTTCGCTCCCGGCGAAGGAACTGGCCATCGGCACTTTGTTTGCCGCCGGAACGGCGGTGGCCTTGCTCCCTCAATTTCCAACGGCGCCGGCCTTCGCGGTCGCGGTTATCGCGTTCGCTGCCCTTTGCTCGCTCAACTGCGTTTCCATCGCTTCCTGGGAGCGAGAACTGGATTGGGCGCAACGAAAAGTCTCTGTAGCGACGCGGCACCCGGGCGTTACTCGCCTTGTCGGAAAGGCCTGTCTCGCACTCGGCCTCGCTGCCCTTGTTCTCGCGGTCGTCTTTCGAGAGGCGGCATTGGTTTTTGTGTGCATCGGCGTGAGCGCGTTGCTGCTCATTTGGCTGGGTGCGTCGTGCGACATCAAGGAGCGGCGGTTTACAAACCGCCGTGGGCGATTTGTAAATCGCCCTTCCTTGGGGGTTGATGAACGCACGGCGCTCGCCGACTTGGTTCTGCTCACGCCCGTGATTACGCTGATCGTGGCGATGCTGTGAGCTTCGACGCGGTCGCGCCCTGGTATCGGACGCTCGAAACGATTGCGTTCGGGAACGCGCTCCAGCGCGCGCGTGTCGCCTGTCTCGATGAAATCGGTTCACCGCGCCACGGTTTAATCGTAGGTGAGGGGAATGGAAGATTCCTGGCCGAACTGCTGCGCACGCAACCCGCCATTGAAATCGATTGCGTTGACGCAAGCGAACGGATGCTCCATCTCGCCCAACAAAGGCTTGGCCACGATTCGAGCCGCGTCCGCTTTGTGCGAGACGACATCACATTCTGGGCGCCGCCGGCCGGCCAATACGATCTGATCGTAACTCATTTCTCGCTCGATTGCTTCCCCGCGGACCAGGTGGCCGACATCGTCCGAAAGTTGTCGCACTCTGCGACAGGGAACACGGTTTGGTTGCTCGCCGACTTTCGGATTCCGAGTGAGAGCTTTGATCGTTTACGTGCCCGAGCCTGGCTCGCGACGATGTATGCGTTCTTTCGAGTTGCTGCCGGCATCGAGGCGCGACAGTTGGTTGACCCATCGCCATTCCTCCGCGCGGCCGGCTTTACTCTCGAGCGACAAAATCTGCTCCGGCATGGAATGCTGAAATCCGAGTTGTGGCGGAAACAATGATCTCAAGTTGTAGCGACGGTCCCGCATTGCGGGACCGTCGCTACAACAAGAGAATCAATTTTGTGCGGGTTATTGCTCCGCCGACTGCTTTCGCGCCGCGCGCGCGCGGGAAACGCGTCGCGCGATCCAACCCACCGCGCCAAGAATTAGCGCCCACGGAGCGAGGAACGCAATCGCGACGCCGATCATGCGCACACTCCACATCAACGCGGCCGCGCCTTGTCCGATCGTCCGGCGGAGCGTCGCCCAGATGCCCGTTTCTTCTGAAACGATGTTGCCCTGGCTGTAGACCTGGATCGTCACGTCTGCCGGAGCGCTCGCTTCATCGATCTGCGAATTCGGCCGATCGTCCCGGCGCACGCTGACGTTCTCGACTTTGCCGAGCCCGTTCAACGATTGCATCAGCGCGTTGTAGTTTTTCATCGGGACACGCAGCGACACGTTAGAGTATTCGCGTCCGTTCGGATCGCGCGAGAACGACGAGCTGCGGATCCGGCCGCCCTGTTGCTCGGCAATCGCGCGCAGTTGCTTCGTCTTGTCGTTCACCTCCGGTGTCTGGATTCGGAGCGAAGTCGATTGCAACGCGATCTCCTGTTCGTCGCGCGACAGCGTGATGTTCAACTCCACCTTGTCGCGTTCCGTCTTCGCGTTTTCGCCGAGACCGTCGCCGCCCTGCGAGACGCGGTCCGTCGTGACCTGGAAATTCTCGACGCGCGCCATGCCTTTGATCTTGTTGATCACGACGTCGCTCTCCTCTGGCGCGAGCAACAGGCTCAGCCGCGCCGAGACGCGCCCGGTATTGTCGCGGTCGATCTGCGCATTCGTGATCTGCACTTTCGGCGACGCCAACGCTTTGATGTCGTTATAGGTCTTCTCGACTTCCGTCGCGTAGAGCGATAACTGCGCCCGCTCCTTCAAGAGGAACGCCGCCGGCACGTTCATGTTTTTTTCCGCCAGCGTGATCGTCACGGTTGCGAATGCCACCTGCGAATCCATGAACTTCAACTCGCCCTGCATGGTCTCGATCTCTTCGCGAACTCGTCCCAGTTCCTTTTCAACCTCGAGCAAATCGGCGACGTCCTTACTTTTCGTTTTGAGAATCTCGATGAGCCGCTGCTCCATGAGCCGGGCATTCTTCAATCGTGATTCGGTGTCGAAGTACGACTTCGTCACGTCCTCGGTCGTCAGCGCCTGGTTCTTCAGTTCGCCGATGCCACGGAGTTTTCCAAGAAAGCGATCGAGATTATCCGGCAAAACTTTCACCACGATCTCGCCGCGCAATTTCCCGTTCGCCTGCTTCTCCGAATTGGTCGTCGAAACGTAACCTTTCTCTTCCGCCGCGAACGCCGTGATCTTCTGGACGGATTCATCGAAGCTGGCCACTTCCAGTTCCGCGGTCGCGTTGCGGATCAACTTCCGGTTCGCCGTCGGTCCGACAGCGGACGGAGACGCAGCTGGCTCTGCGGGCGTTTCCGCGTTCGTGTCAGCTGTTGAAGCCGGCGCCTTCTCATCCTTGAACGGCATTTCTTTCGTCTTGGTGAGACCCGCTGCCCGGAGCGCCTCAGTTTGTGGCTTGGGCGCGCTAGACATCACGGCATCCACGCTTGGCGGTGGTGCCGGCGCAGTCGTGGTCGTCGTTTCAGCAGTCTTGTTTCGACCATCTTTCTTCGCAAAAACAGCACGGTCCTCGCCGGCAGCCGGCTTGTCCTGATCGTTCGGACGCAACGCGCTTTCGAGACGGCTGTTGACGTATTCCTCGCGCGGCGCTTTCGGCGACATCGATTCGCCCGTGATCATTTTTCCCATTTGGGCAAGCGCGAGCAGGATCGCTGCGGCGGCCGTGAGCTGCACGGCGCGGACACGCATAAGGTCCGTGATGAGGCCGATCAAACCGGCGCGTTTCGGAACGCGATCGCGGAATCGCGAGACCATCCGCTGTTCGAAGGCAGCGTCTGCTTTTTTCTCCGCCAATGTTTCGTTGAGAATTCTGTTCATAGTTTTTCCTTCCTGAAAAGCCTGTCGGCACTCCGCGCACTCCACCAGGTGGGCGTGGAATTCCTCGCGCTCAGCCGCCGTCAATTCGTCGTGAAGATCGGCCGCGAGCAGTTCGTCGAGTTGTTCGTGAATCGTACTCATAAGCATTACCCGATTGAGGCCAGGGCCGGTTTAAGTCGTTTCCGCATGAGGTCGAGGGCGCGGCCGAGGATCCCGCGCAGCGCTCCATTCGTTAGGCCAAGAGTTTGCTCGATCGTTCCGTAATCGAGGTCTTCAAAGTAGCGCAGCGTTACGGCGGCGCGATGCAGCTCCGGCAATTGCGCCAGGGCCGAGCGGACCTCGCCGTCGAGGTCCGCTTTTTGCCCTGCACCTTCGAACGCAACCATTTCACTCGATTCGAAATTTTCGGGTAACGGTTCCGGCCGGCGTTTTCTGGCCAGATCGCGGGCGCGATGTCTTGCGATAGTTGAGAGCCAGGCCGGCAGCTTCGCCAAATCGCGCACCCGCCAGCGCGACTTCCACGCTTTCACGAAGGTATCCTGGACGACGTCCTCCGCTTCCTCGCGGTTCTGCAAAATCCCGTAAGCGATCGCGAACAGGTTCCGGCTGGTGGAGCGGATCACCATTTCGAAAGCATCGCGATCGCCTTGGATGGCGGCGCGATAAATTGCATGTTCGGGTGCGTCCATTTTTGTCGATCTACCAGCCTAGACGCACGACCCGGCGATTCCGCGCGAAAAATCTTTGCTCGCTGTGACGCCGGTTGCCCTCCCCGGCCTGGCGAAGCCTTTTTTGAGTGTCATCCTGAGCGAAGCGCAGCGGAGTCGAAGGATCTCTGACTATTTCCGCGCGGTTCCAGTTCAACAGCGAACCGAACGCAGAAATAATTAGAGATCCTTCGACAGGCTCAGGATGACAAATAAGCGAGGCCGAGCGCTGGTCGGCGATTGTTCGCTACCGGAAGATCGAGACGGCGTTGTTCACCGTCACCAGCTCCTTCACCCGCGCCGCGTCCCAGTTCGCGGTGCGAATGCACCCATGGCTCGCGGCCCGGCCAATCGTCTCAGGATTGTTCGTGCCGTGAATACCGACGTGCGGCTTGTTCAATCCCATCCAGAGGATCCCGACCGGATTGTTCGGCCCCGGCGGCAAATTGTAAAATACGCTCGATTTCTGGCCGTGTTGAAGGACACCTTCATCGTGCCGGAATGTCGGGAACGTCGCGATGCCGAGAATTTTCCACAAGCCCATTGGTGCGGGCAGAGTCGATGACCCGGGCGTAATTGGGAATTCGGCGACGAGTTGTTTGTCGTCGTAGATGAGAAGAAACCGGTCCTTCGTGTCGATGTAGATCTTGCGATTGGCGAACGCGGGATTCGGTTGCGCGAAGCCTTCCTTCAAATCCTCGATCTTGAACGGCAGCACGTTCGGCACTTTCACCGTGTCACCCACTTTCAATTTTTCGAGGTTCATCCCGGGATTGATCTTCTTCAGAAAATCTTCCGCGGAGTGGTAACGCTCGGCGACGAATTCCAGGAGCGATCCGTAATTGAGGCGCTTCAGTTTTGCCTGTTCCGACGGCTTGCTCGATGTCGCCCCGACGAAGTTCTCCGCTTCCGGCGGAATGGCGAAAGTCGTCCAGGTTTCCGGAACCTGATCGAGCAACCAGGTATCGACCGCGCCGGTCTCCGCCATGCCGTGCGCGCGCTTGTAATGAACGAGCGCTTTCCGGAAAAACTCGCCCATGCGCCCGTCAATTTTGCCCGGGCCAAAGTCGTTATTATCGAGAAAAATTTGGAGCTTCGTGCTGGCTTCCTCGTCGTAATTCGGCAGCGCGACCGGGATCGCTGCCGGCGCCGACGCCTTCGGTTTCGGCGAAGCGCCTGGGCCCGGGATTGCCGATTTTTTCGGAACGGGCTTCGCGGCGAATGCGGCGAGAGCGAAGGCTAAAACCAGAATCCGGCGATGCATCGGCGAAGTAATCGGCTGGAATCGGAGTGCAAGCAAACGCATGCTCAACGATTCGCTCCGGCTGGGAACATCACCTTGTCTGGCTCGGCATTGAGGGCTGCGAGCAGTTTGGGAATCAGCCGCGTTTTGATGGAGCCGGCTTCTTTCGGAGGAACGACATAGCGCACGATCGCGTCGATCCACGTCACTTCATCGACGCGGAAAAAAACGCGCGGATGGGCGCGAACTTCCAGCTCGTTGACCGGCGTTTTGGCGAGCAAATCGCGATAGACGGAGATCCTTTCCTGCATGTCTTCCCCGATTTCTTCCCCGACGATTCGCTCCATCGTTTGGGCCACGAATTGCAAATCGCTCTGATACGCGATCTGGAATTTGATCTCGTTCCAGATGTAGGGAAACAGCGGCCACGAATAATTGTAAACCATCGAGCTGAGCACTTTCGCGTTGGGAAATTTAATGACGCGGCCGCTCGGGTGATCGGTGGAAAGAAAGGAGCCGCCGAATTCCCACAGGGTGGTGTCGATGTAACTGACGTCGATCACGTCGCCGGTCGCGTCGCCAATTTTGATCCGGTCGCCGACGCGATAGGGCCGGCGCACCAGGATGTAGATCCACCCGATGAAACTCGTCATCGGCGTTTGCACGGCCAGGCCCACGATGATGGAAACCACGCCGACCGAAATAAGCGCGGTGTACCAATTCGCGAAAAAGATCGAGAGACCGATGAAGACAATAACGATGCCGGTGATGAGGTGGAGAATGCGGCGAAGCGTGAAGATGGTGGACGCATCTTCAATTCGCCCGATCGCATAAACTGAAATCGCTTTCGCGATGGCGAGGACGATGACAATGAACACCGTCGCGCGAGTGGCGCGGGCGAGAAGATCGAGATGCGGCTGGGGCAGCGGAATCCATTTCCAGCCGAGCAGCAACCAAACTGCCGCGCACCCCAGCAAAACGAGCGCGTGGGTGGTGAACCAGAATTTGTCGCGCGCCTGGGCCTTGATCTTGGGTTTGCCGCCGGTCTGGGCCAGCGCCTCGCGCACCTCCGGCTTCTGCTTTACTTGAGTGAGTGTCTCGGGCTCGGGCATTACTCTAGATTCGAAACAGCTCGCTGTAGCGGCGGTCTATGACCGCCGGGCCCAAGAAAAATGAGCGCATTCGGCGGTCATAGACCGCCGCTACAGGAATGGAATTACGCCGTCTTCAACCAGCACCGGAGCACTTCGGCCACGCTCCATGCCTGGGCGATGCAGCCGCCGGCAGTGTGGGGCTCGCGCGCATCGAACACTTCGCTGATCGTGCCGAGGCCGTTCTCGTTCATGCTTTCGGGAAAACGCTCGAGGAACTTTCGGGCGGTCGCCTTTTCGCCCGGATGCACTTTGAGCCAGGCATCAATGAACGGCCCGATAAGCCAGGCCCAAACGGTCCCCTGGTGATAGGCGCCGTCGCGCGAACGCAGGTCGCCGGCGTAAATCGGTTTGTAATCCGGATGCTTCGGCGAAAGCGAACGCAACCCGACCGGAGTGAGCAACTCTTTTTCCGCCACATCCACGACGGCTTTCCAGCGCGCCTCATCGAGAATCGGATGATCGAGCGAGATGGCAAAGAGTTGGTTAGGCCGGCAGGCGGAATCATTTTCGGCGCCGTCGTTCACGTCCACGACATCGTAAAGATATCGGCCTTCCCCGAACCAAAACCGCTCGTTGAAACAATCTCGCGCGCGTTCGGCGTGGCCGGCGTAACGCTGCGCACTCTCCGCATCGCCAGTCTCGCGCAACCAGCCTTCCAAAAGTTTCAGGGCATTGAACCAGAGCGCATTCAACTCGACTGCTTTTCCGCGCCGCGGCGTGACGACCCAATCGCCCATCTTCGCGTCCATCCAGGTGAGCTGATAACCTTCCGCGCCTTGCGCGAGCAACCCGTCCCGCGGATCGACGTGAATGTTGAACTTCGTGCCGCGCAAATGATGCTCGGCAATGTCCACGAGGATCGGCAACAGAAGCCGGAGCGTGATTCGATCCTGCGTCTTTTTCAGATATCGGCCGAGCGCGTGAAAGAACCACAACGTCGCGTCCGCGGTGTGATACAACCCTTCCTTCTGCCGATCCGGAAACATGTTCGGGATCAATCCGTCGCGGACGTAGCGAGCGAACGTCCGCAAAATATATCCGGCTTCGAGGCATCGCCCGGTGACGAGCGTCAATCCTTCAAGGCTGATCATCGTGTCGCGGCCCCAATCGGTGAACCAATGGTAGCCCGCGATAACGGTGCGCACTTCGTCGCCCGACGCGTGCGCTCGCGCCGCTTCTTCCGCACGGCCCGCCGGCCTGATGACAAATTGGTCGCCAGCAAAAACCAACTCCGCCGCAACGCCTTCCCACGCGGCAGGCTCCGCGTCTTCCAGCAAGCGCTCGCGCCGCTCGCGTTCCGCCGCCAGAACTTGAGCCGGGCTCAGGACGTCGATGATGTCCCAGGATTCAGTCGAACCAATCAGCGTTGCCGTTTTTTCGTCGGCGAGATCGACTTGGAAAAATCCGGGGCTCCAAAGAACGCCCTGATAAGCATAGCCGCGGGCCTGCTCGGTTCGATAGACGACCTGTTGCAAGGTCGATTGCGCGATCGTAAACGCGGCCCCGCGCCCGCATAGCCGCATCCGCAGCGGCGGAAACTTTCGGCGCGCCGAAGTAATTTCGTAGCGGTCGTTGACGGCGCTGAGCTTGTAGGGCTCCTCGAGCGCGAGATCGACTTCGTTTTCGTAATGACGAAAATGAAACGCCGGCCGCAATTCAAGCCGCGGCGCTTTTCCGCTGCCGGTAATTCGATAGCTGACGTGCACGGTATTCTGGAGATGCGGCATCGAGATCCGCTTCTCGATCTCAAAATCGCGGACGTGATAAGTCCAGACCGGCATCCCGTCTTCGAGCCGGAATTCGCTTAAACACTCGGCCCCTTTCAAATCGAGCTGCCCGCCGGCGCGCTCTTCCGCGCCTAACGACACGATGTGGTCGTTTTCGAACCGCAGGGATTCCGAGACGTGGTTCCACATCACGACGCGTCCCAGCGGCGCAGGCAATGCGGCCACAAGAATGCCGTGATATTTTCGCGTGATTGCCCCCGAAACCGTGCCGGACGCGTAACCGCCCAGGCCGTTGGTGACGAGCCATTCGCGATTGAGCAAGACCTCGCGGGACGGATGGGCCGGATCCCACGTCATCGAACGCACGACCGTTGGCCGATGACTTTCCATGGCAGCTTCGATCCTAACGCGCTTTCGGTTTTTTGCGCGGCTTCGTCCTGGGCACCGCCCGCAATGCGACCGTGGCTTCGGCAAAGAGCGTCCAGCCTTCATCATTTGTGACCGCGGACATACCCATGCCGCCGTATTCCGGCGCTTCGCTCGTCCACACCATTTGCCATTCGTGTTTGTCGGGAGGCGCCAGCAAGGGTTCCGGGGCCGGGCTGAATACATCCTGGTTGCCGAAATTAACCAGGAGCAATCGTTCATCCCCCGGGTGGTCCGCGAAATACCGCAAGGCGAACGCGCGCCGGCCGAGGACGGCGCCGTCCACGCCGTTGGCTTTCAATTCCCGAAACCGCGGATCGCTTCGACGCAGTTGGATCAGATCGCGATGCAGATTGTAAACCTGCGGATTTTTTTCGCGATCGCTCCAATCCAATTTGCAGCCTTCGAAGGTGCTGCGGTGATAAGGCACGGGCAGACGCGCCTGGACGTCAGGGGCGGCAACGGAAGGAAACTGCGACAAAAATTCAAAGCGCCCCTTCCGGACCGCGTCTTTCAGCTTGGCGTCGCCGACGTCGCTGAAATAACGAAAGACGGCGGCGGCGCCGAATTCCTGGCCCTGAAAAAGCAGCGGCGTCCACGGTCCGAGCAAAAGCAACGCGACCATCGCCCGGTAGCGACCGGGTGAGGTGAGGAAACGGACGCGCTCGCCAAAGGGGGTGTTTGCCACCTGGTCGTGATTCTCGATGAACGAGACGAACGCTTCCGGTCGCGCGCCTCGCGTCGGGTAACCGCGCGGCGCTTCCTGCCAGGTATATGGCTGTCCCTGGAAGAGGTAGCCGTACTTCGCCGCCGAAATGAATTCCTGCGGATTGCCCAGGTAATCCGTGTAATACGCTTCCCGGTTCCCGGTCAACGCGACCATCGCGGAGTGATGCCAGTCGTCATTCCAGAGCGCGTCGAGATCGTCGCCGCCTTCGCTCCGTGGCTTGATCAATTTCGCTTCCTGCGGCTCGTTCTCCGCCACCAGGAGTATCGAGCGCTCACCTGCCGTCTTCCGCGCGGCGCGACCGACCGCGCCGACGATGTACTCCTCCGAAGCGTCGTGAATGCTCTGGGTCGCATCAAAGCGGAACCCGTCAAAATGGAATTCCTCGATCCAGTAACGGCCGTTCGTGATGAAGAATTCGCGGACGGGGCCGGAATTCTCGCCGTCGAAATTGATCGAGTCACCCCAATCGTTGCCTCGTTCGCGGTGAAGATAATCGTCCGAAAAGACGCCGAGATAATTTCCATCGGGCCCGAAGTGATTGTAAACGACGTCGAGAATGACGCCGAGTCCGATGGCGTGGACGCGATCGATAAAAAAACGGAGATCGTCGGGCGAACCGTAAAGATGACAGGGCGCAAACAGGTTGACCCCGTCGTAGCCCCAACCGAATTCGCCCGGGAAATCGGCGATCGGCATCATTTCGAGCAGCGTGATGCCGTCTTGTTTCAACTGCGGCAGTTTGTCCGCGGCGGCGCGCCAGGTCCCTTCCGGCGTGAACGTGCCGATATGCATCTCGGACATGATCTGGCCAGCTAGCGTGATTCCCTGCCAAGCCTCATCGGTCCATTTGAATTCCCTGTGATCGACCACGCATGATGGTCCGTGCGGACCTTCGGGTTGGAATCGCGATGCCGGGTCCGGATAAAGGTTTTCTTCGCCGTTTAAGCGAAACCGGTATTGCGTTCCTGCTTGCGCGGAGACGGCGCCGGAGAAATAGCCGCCGGGTTCCGACTCGAGCTCGTGAAACTTGCCGTCGATCGCCACTTCGAGCTGTTTCGCTTTTGGCGCCCAAACCCGGAAATGGACGCGACGATCTGCGATTAACTCCGCGCCAATCGGATAGCGCCGCTCGGTATTCTTGCCGGTCATCCCACTGCTTCGCTCGGCGGCAACGGTGCGGTTGTGCATCATTTCTTTTTGGCTCCGATAATTTTTCCCTGCGTTCTCCGGGCTCTCTGCGCTAAAACATTTCCGCCGCTGCATGAACAACGCCACCGATAAAGTCCGCGTGAGCGATCATCCGCTGGTAGCCGCGAGCCTGTCGGTTCTGCGGGCGAAGCAAACTACACCGGAAATTTTTCGGCAGCACCTCCAGGAATTGTCCGTTTTTCTCTTCGTCGAGGCTTCACGCAGTTGGAAAATCGACGCGATCGAAATCGAAACGCCGCTTCGTTCGGCGACCGGGGCGATTCTCGCGAAACCAATCGTATTGGTTCCGATCCTGCGGGCCGGCCTCGGCATGCTCGATGGCATCCAGCGCATCGCCCCTGAGGCCGCGATTGGTCACATCGGGCTTTACCGCGACGCGGAAACGCTGCGGCCGGTCAGTTATTACGACAAGGTTCCGGTCAACGTCGCAGCGGCCGAAGTGTTGCTGCTCGATCCGATGCTCGCGACCGGGAACAGCGCCTGCGAAGCGGCTTCAATTCTCAAGGTGCATGGCGCGCGAAGCATTCAGTTTCTCGCCGTGGTCGCATGCCCGACTGGCATCGAACAATTTCACCGCGATCATCCGGACATTCCGATTATCACGGCGGCGATCGATCCCGAGTTGGACGATCACGGCTATATCGTTCCCGGATTGGGGGACGCGGGCGATCGCTATTTCGGGACCGGTTAACAAGGAGCGGCGGTTTATCCCGCGGCTGCGGGACCGACGGGAAGAAGGGCGGTTTGGAAAGCGCCCCTCGTTGACGCTACAGCGCTTCCTTCGGCCATTCGCGCTCCAGGAAAGTATCGTATTGGCCGCGCTCGATTTCCTTCACCAGATCGCGAAACAGTTCGCGACTCAACATGCAGCCGCGTGCGGTCGCCACAGTGGCGTCGATCGAGCGACATTTTTCCAGGGCACGCTCATACGCCGCGCGATCGCGAATGCGCAGGCCGAGCAATCCATAAAGTTTTCCGGCGGGCGAAGCATTAGCGAGCAATGCTTCGAGTCGAGCCACGGCGTCGGGTTGTTTGAGGACTTCGCGGAGGGCGCGTTCGCCGGCCGACATTGTTCCAGCCACTCCGACTCCGCCGAGGGCGAAGCTTCCCGCACTTTCAAGTCCGCCGTCCAGGTCCGTGCGAGCAGGACAAATCCCTGTCAGAAACAGAACCGCCGCTATGCCGAAAATCCAATGCTTCATAAAAGCAGTGACGCGCGCCACGCGGAAAACGCGCGAATTTTCTGCGGGGTTGCGACCGAACTACCGGACTAAGCCGGAGCCGGCGGCTGTTTCTGCGTCGCGATCTTGGCGCTGCCGACAAAACTGGCGGCTTCGTCAACCACGAGGCGGGGCGCTTCGATGTCGCCATTCACCGTGCAACCGGCGCGCAATTCGCAGCGTTCCTCCGCCGTGATATTGCCGTTCACGTTTCCGTCGACAATGACCGAGCGCGTTTTGATGTCGCCCTTGATTCTCGCCTGCTTGCCAACCGTGAGGCGTCCCTGCGAATCGATTCTTCCTTCCACTTCGCAATCAATCAGCAGTTCCTTTTGGAATTTCACCGTGCCCTTGATCGAGACTCCGCTCGATAGCGTTCCGCCTTTGTTGATATCGGTCGCGCCGTTGGGCGTCGGGTTCGGTTTCGCTGCCGGTTGTTGCGGCGGTGGCGGGGTGGGCGCCATGGGAGCGGCGGGTTCGGTTTTTCGGCTGCTGGAAAACATCTGCATCGGGAAATCTCCTTCGACGCATGATGGGACAGTTATTCACAAAGGTCAACCGTTTCGACGCGAATTCGCCGGAGATGGCGGCGAACGGAAAGGCCGGTTACACTCGGCCCGTGCGCGCGGCGTGGAAAAAATTTCGGTATCGAGTCGAATGGCTACTGGTGAAAGCGGCCGGAGCGCTGGTCCCACTGCTTTCCCGAAAACTGTGCTTCCGTCTCGCGCAATTCATCGGCGGCCTGGCCGCGACCATCGATCAGCGTAACTTTCGCGTCGCGCTCAGTAATCTTGAAGCGGCCTTCGGCGATACATTTTCGGCGACGCAACGCGAAGAAATCGCGCGTGAAAGTTACCGGCAATTTGCCCGGACGGTTTTCGATCTTTTTTGGACACCGGCTTTGACCTCGGAAAACTTCTGGCGCTACGCCGAGTTCGAGAATCTCGACCGGCTCCGCGCCGAGATCGCGCCGTCGAATCGCTGCATCTTCGCTGTCTTTCACTACGGAAATTTCGAGTGGCTGAGCCCGGGCGTGGCGTGGAGCGGGATGCCGACGGATGTCGTGACCCAGGAATTCAAGAACCCGTTGCTCGACGATATCTTCCGGCGGTTGCGCGAGCACGCGGGTCACACTTCCGTGCCGCGAAACAAAGCAGTCATTCGTCTTTACCGGACGCTGAAAAAGAACGGGCGAGCGGCCCTGCTCGTCGATACCACGCTGGCACCGCATCATCCCACCGTCGTCATCGATTGCTTTGGGCTGAAGACCATCGTGACGGTCGCGCACGCCTGGCTCTTCGAGCATACCGGCGCGCCTTTGATTCCGATCTATTGCGAACCATTGCCGGAAGGTCGCTGGCGGATCGTGGCCCAGCCAAAAGTGGAGGTCCCCGCAGGCGCGACCCACCAGGAGATCGCGCAGGCTTGTTGGAACGCGTTCGAACCAGTCGTTAGGCAAAATCCCGCGCCCTGGCTCTGGATGTACAAGCATTGGCGCTACAAACCGATCGCAACCGGGCACGCCTATCCGTTCTACGCCCAGGAATCGCCCTTCTTCGAGCAAATCGCGTCCCGTGCGAATTACGCGAAGCTCGACCGGCCCGCGGCGCTCGAGGCGGCGGGCTTATGACTGTTTCCTGGAAAAGCCTTCGCCATCGCGTCGAATGGCTTCTGGTTAAACTCGCGGCTTTCCTGGTTCCGCTTTGTCCGCGGCGCCTGATTGTCTGGATCGGGTCGGCGATTGGGTCCGTCGCTGCGGTTGTCGATCAGGCCGGGCGACGGGTGGCGTTGAGCAATCTTGATTGCGCCTTCGGGGGCACGATGACGTCCGCGCGCAAGCGGCAGCTCGTCCGCGAATCGTACCGGCATTTCGCGCGCACCATGATCGACCTTTTTTGGAGCCCTTGTCTGACCCGCGAAAATTATTCGCGTTACATCGAGGTGGTGAACCTCAACCTGGTTGAGGCGGAAATGAAAAAGGGCAACGGGATCGTTTTTGCCTGCTGCCACTACAGCAATTTCGAATGGGTAGCGGTCGCGGCAAATTACTTTGGTGTGCCCAGCGCGCTTGTCACGCACACGTTCAAAAACCCGTTGCTCGACCCGATCTTTATCGGCCTCCGCGAGAGCAGCGGTCAACGCGTGATCTCGCGCGAAGGCGCGGTCTTTCAACTTTATAAGACGCTCGTTCGCGGCGGACGCGTGGCCATCCTGACCGACCTCACGCTTCCGGCGCGCTTGCCCACGGTGGCGATCGATTGTTTCGGATTAAAAACGAGCGTGACCGTTGCGCACGCCTGGGCTCACCGGCGCGCCGGCGCCACGATCATCAATGTCCATTGCGAGCCGCTTCCTGGCGGACGGTACCGCGTCGTTTTTCATCCCCCGACCGAGTTCGCCCAGGAAGCGTCGTTTCAGGAGATCGCCCAGGCGTGCTGGGACCGCTTCGAGCCGTTCGTCCGAAAGAACCCCGCGCCGTGGATGTGGATGTATAAGCATTGGCGTTATCGCCCGGAAGCGGCCGATCCGGACGCATATCCGTTCTACGCGAATATTTCGCCGCACTTCGAAAAACGGCTCAAGGAAAGCGAAGCGATGTGAGCCCGATATTGACAAAACCCGCAAGATGCGGTTTCCATTCCGCAACTATGAGACATTTTTCCCGCCTCTTTCTTTGCCTTTGCGCGCCAGCCGCTTTGTTGCTGACGAGCTGCGGCACGATGATGACGAGCACGGCATCGTCCCGCAATTACAAGGTCGTTGCGCACAAGCCCCACGATCCTTCCAAGGTCGAAGTCAAACTTTCGCTCGCGACCCAAAACCTCTTCGTGACTGAACCCGACAAGGAAGGCGATCGTCTCCTCATGGCGGTGCAGGGCAACGTCGGCAAACCCGGAGCCGCGACGCCCACGGGGAGCTTCACAATTTACAACAAGGAAAAACATCGGCGCCGCCAGAGTGAACCTGACCGTGGGTATCCGATGGCCTACTGGTGCGAGTTCGCGCCCGCGTATGGATTTCACGAGGGCTTTGTCCATCCCGCTCCACACACCCACGGATGCGTTCGACTCCACCGTGAAGCGGCGGCCCGCCTTTTCGCTCTCGTCAGGATCGGCACCAAGGTGCAGATCGCCAATTCTCTTCCCGAGGATAAGAAGTGGGGTAGCCAGGTTACGCGGCTCGACCAGAGCAAGGATCCCGATCCGCCGCGGCCCTTCATGTTGTCGGAGGCCTGGTTCAAGGATCCTCCGGGGCCGCTCCTGGTAGACTGAACCTGAATTCGCAGTTAAGTTCTGCCCTTGTCGGCGAGCATCGCGATGATGCTGCGCGACCGATCTCCTTTATTCAGGCGCCATGAGCACGAATCTTATTTCCAGCGGCACGACCGCGCGAGAGAAGGTGAACCTGCGCACTCCGGAAGTGATGACGGCCGTGCAGGAGCAGGTCGAATCGCATTACCGCAGCGACATCGTGGACAAAGTGCGGCGTGCCGGCGGCATTCTGCAATGCGGCGACATCACCGTGCGGCTGGCGAAGCAGTTCGGTTTTTGTTACGGCGTCGAGCGCGCGATCGATCTCGCCTACGCCGCGCGAAAAGTTTTCAAGGACCGCCGGCTCTTCATCGTCGGCGAGATCATTCACAACCCGGAGGTGAACGAGCAGATCTCCTCGTTAGGCATCAAGAACCTGATGGGGAAAAACAAGCAGGCGGACATCGCCGATCTGCAACCGGACGACGTGGTGATCGTGCCGGCGTTCGGCACCGAGCTGGCCATTCAACAGCAAATCAAAGATCGCGGCTGCCAGATCGTGGACACGACTTGCGGCGACGTGATGAGTGTTTGGAAACGGGTCCGGAAATATGCGAGCGAATCGGCGACGTCGATCATTCACGGCAAGGCTTCGCACGAAGAAACCAAGGCCACCAGCTCGCGCGCCCTGGGCGACGGCAAGGGACATTATCTCGTTGTCCTGACTCTCAAGGACACCGATTACGTCTGCGATTACATCCGGCACGGCGGGAACAAACAGGAATTTCTCGACCGTTTCCGCAACGCTCATTCGCCCGGGTTTGATCCGGACGTTCACCTGAAAACAGTCGGCGTGGCCAACCAGACCACGATGTTGCGCGGCGAGACGGAAGAAGTGCAGCGTCGAATCCGACAGGCGATTGTCGATCGTGACGGCCCCGAAGGCGCGAAGAAGAACTTCCGGTTCTTCGACACAATCTGCGGCGCGACCCAGGAACGACAGGACGCCTTGCGCGAGTTGCTTGATGTGCCGATGAATTTGCTGCTCGTCGTCGGCGGCTACAACAGCTCGAACACCTCGCATCTCGCCGAGATGGGCGAAGAAAAACTGCCGACGTATTTTGTCCGCAACGCAACTCGTCTCGTCTCGGGCAAAGAGATTCTCCATTACGATTTGCACCAACGCGAAGAAATCATCGCGAAGGACTGGCTGCCGGAAGGAAAGATCGTTGTCGGCATTACCGCCGGCGCCTCCTGCCCGAATAATCTGATCGAAGAAACGTTAGTCCGGCTTTACGAGCTGCGCGGCATTAGCCGCGAAGAACTCGAAGCCGCGGCGTAGATCTCTTCTGGAGCGGCGGTCTATGATCGCCGGCCTTTCGATTTCGGCGGCCATAGACCGCCGCTCCAGGCACGAGCCGCGAAGTTTGTACGTTATGCGTGCAATCTGGAAGGGCAGTATCAGTTTCGGCCTCGTCAACATTCCGATCGCTCTTTATCCGGCGACACGGAAGGAAGAACTCAAGTTTCGCCTCCTTCGAAAGAAGGACCTCAGCCCGGTGAACTACAAACGCGTCGCGGCGAAGGACGGCAAGGAAGTTCCATGGGACGATATTGTGAAGGGCTATGAGTACGAGAAAGGAAAGTTCGTCGTCCTGAGCGACAAGGATTTTCAACGGGTCGATCTCGAGGCGACCCAGACCGTGGACATCCAGGACTTCGTGGAGCTCGGCGAGATCGATCCGATGTTTTTCTACAAGCCGTATTACCTCGAACCGCAGAAAGGGGGCGATAAGGCTTACATGCTGTTGCGGGAAGCGTTGTCCGACGGAAAGAAGGTGGGCATCGCGAAAGTCGTTATTAAGACCCGGCAATATCTGGCGGGCGTGAAAGCCCTGAAGGACGCGTTGGTTCTCGAGCTCATGCACTTCGCCGAAGAATTGGCCGATCCGGAAAAGCTGCAAGTTCCGAAGAAGACGGCAGTCGGCAAGCGCGAAAAGGATATGGCCGAAGCGCTCGTAAAGAGCATGAGCTCAAAGTGGGACCCGGAGAAATATAAGGACGATTACCGCGAAGCGCTCA
This sequence comes from Chthoniobacterales bacterium, assembly GCA_035644055.1. GTDB lineage: Bacteria > Verrucomicrobiota > Verrucomicrobiia > Chthoniobacterales > UBA10450 > AV80. Next base: position 5,476 of record DASQPH010000125.1, on the reverse strand, counting down.
TGGAAGTGATCGAGGAAAAAGTCGAGTCGGGTGGCGAAGAGATCGAAGAGAAACCGAAGGAGAAAAAGACTCCGACGAAAGTCATCGATCTCGTGGCCGTGCTTCAGGAAAGCCTCAAGGCGCAGCAAGGCGGAAAGAAGAAGCACGCGCCGAAGAAGGCGAAGCATCACAAAAAAGCGGCTTGAGAGCAAACTGCGTCCGCGGTCGAAAAGTCTTGATCTGTCTCGACCCTCTGTTTCTTCTCTCTCGCAATTCACCGAGATGAGGCCGACGGGACATGATTGAGTTCTTCGGGAAGGACAAGCTTCGGCGCGTCTTCTTTGTTCTCTTCGTCCTAAGCTCGATCGCTTGCGTCGTCGCGACGAGTTGGCATTACACGAGCAGGTATCCCGGAAACGCTGGGACCTGGCTGGCCTGGTTATTATGCCTCGGTTTCTTGTTGGCGACTTATGTTCCTACCCGGCGAGACACAAACGAATGGACTTCGGAATTATGGGACAACCAGCTGTTCGTCCGAGTCTTTGTTGTCCTCGCGCTCGTCTTCGTTGTTAGCCACATCTGGAATTTCAAGACAGCGCCTTGGAATCAGAACGGTCTTTTCGATGACGCGGCCTGGGATATTTACTTTGCGAAGAAATACATCTTCACTCACGAGCCTTTCCAGGCGGCCTTCCCCGACGGCATCGCGCGCGAAGTTGTCTTCCACTATTACATTACCTTCTTCTTTGTTCCGTTTGGTTACAATCTGCTGACGTTTAACATCGCTCTGCTCGTTCTAGGACTGACGACGTTCATCTTCACGTGCCTGATCATTCACGAGCTGTTCCGGAACTACTTCGTCACGATTGTGGCCGGTCTGGTTTTCAATTTCCTGCCGTTCCATTTCATTCAGACCTTCATCGGCCACCGTTACGCCATGGCGGCGCCGCTGATAACTGCTTCGCTCTACTTTCTGATGACTGCTTTTACCCGGCAGTCGGCCTTTAGAATGGCGTTGAGCGCGATTCTCGCCGCGCTCTGCGTGGATAGCGCCATCATGGGCAAACAATTCGTGATCTGCCTTTTCGCGGCCGGTTTCCTTTACGTGGTAACGAGCTCCAAACGGTCGCTGACAAAACAGAACATCGGTCTCTCGATCGTTTTCGTTCTCGGACTCCTTGCGTCGATGGTCCCTTTGATCGTTTTCGTTCACTACAATTGGAACCTTTACTTCGGACACGAAAAGGACTTAAGCGTGCTTTTTTTCCAGGCCTGCAAGAACCGGAATTCCGGCGCCTTGAAGCCGTACATCGAAGATCTGCGAAGCATCTTTTTCGCTCCTTACAGTGGCAAGCGTCTGTCGATGCAGGAATACGTGCTTATTCCGTTTTGGTACTATGTCTTTCTCGTTCCCGGGCTGTTGATCGCATTATGGAAAAAGCACTTTGAAATCATCCTTCTGGCAACGATTCCGATTGCCGGCGCGTTTGTTTCCACAGCCTACGATTTCCGCGTTCTGCATGCTGCGCCTTTTTGGATTATCCTGATGGCGTTTTCGCTCCAGGCGTTAACGAGGCTCCACCGCATTGCCTGGCTTCGTCGCGACGCCATCCAGATTGTGATTGTAGTCGCGGCAGTTTGCCTGATAGCTGCCGGTTGGATCCCTTCCGTTCGCTATCTTTACGCGAAGTCGAAGGATCCGTTTTCGATTTATCTGCTTGGCCAACATGACGTGCCGGTCGCGCGGTTCATCCGGGACATCGTCGCCGGCGTTCCGCATCCTTCGGTAAGAAGAAGGCACCAGGAGTTCCGCAAGCTCACCGGTTTGCCGGAAACGACGCACGACGCCTTTGTCTGCGATGAGTTTGGATACGCCGTTACTCACCTGTTTCTTCAGGACTATGGCGATCGGCAAATCATGTCGTTCTGCGACCAATTGCCAATGCTCGACCTGACAGAGGCGAATCTGTTTGCGACGAACAAGAAGGTGCTAACCAATTACAATGGAGCCAGGGACGTGATGTTGATCTGGCAGCAGTCGGCTAAATCCGCGCGGACAATCGCCGCGTTCGGAAAACTGAGCCACCTTGGAAGCGCGAGGCAACTGGTCGCGCGCCACGCCGGACGGCCTTATTCCTTCTATGTTCTAACAATCCCGAAGGGGAATATCGACCAGGCTAAACAAGAGCTCGCGGCTTTGCATCTTTGAGCGCGTCGGCCAGGGCGTTTTGGAGAATCCGCGGACCGGTCCCGCCTAACGAATCGTCGATCGCTTCCAGGCGCCTGATCAAATCGATCACTTCGCGCCGTGAATAAGGGCCGCCGGCTGCGGCGCAAAAATGGGTGCGGCAACCGAATGGGCGCGCCTCGTAGATGAGGCAATCGCCGGTCTGCGGATCGAGCAGGGGACAAGCGCCGTTGGGATTTGTCGGCAACTGCCGGCGGCCCGTTGCGCGCAAGGCTCGAGCGGCGAGGATAGCTTCACCCTTGGTCAGGTAAGGAGTGCGGCCTGTCAGTTTGAAATGGCAGCACTCCTTTAACCGGACGCAATTGCGATCGATCGCGCGAGTGGCGAGATCGGCGTAGATTTGGCGGACTTCATTAAGGGCCGACTCCATCGTGCGACTCTAGTCGGCCATCGCATTGCCGGCAATCCAACCGGTTGCCCACGCTGCCTGAAAATTAAATCCGCCCGTGATTCCGTCGATGTCGAGCACTTCACCGGCGAAATAAAGTTCGGGCACGATCCGGCTCTGCATCGTTTTGAAATCGACTTCGCTTAGTTTCACACCGCCGCACGTTACAAATTCTTCTTTGTTCAGCGACTTGCCTTCTACCGTCACTTCGGTCCCCAGGATTTGGGCAGCCAATCGATTGGCGTTCTCCCGCGAAAGGGTGGTCCAGCGCGTTTCACGATCGATGCCCGCGGCAAAGACGAGCTGCTCCCACAAACGCGTGGGCAATTCCGCGACCGGTGAATTCGTGATCCGACGATTCGGATGCGACTCGCGAAGCGAACGAAAGTCTCGAAGGAGTTTCTGCTCGCTCAGAGCCGGCGCCCAATTCAGGCGCAACGGAAACGCGTAATCGAATTCGTGGAGAATACGCGCGCCCCAGGCCGACAAACGAAGAATCGCCGGTCCGCTCACGCCGTTGTGCGTGATGAGGAGTGGGCCGCGTTCTCGGAGCGCTGTTTCCGGAACGGACGCCTCGACGTCGGCCACGGAAATTCCGGGAAGCGAACGCAACCATTTCTCGGCCAGGTGGAACGAAAACAACGATGGCACGGCGGGAAGCAACGTGTGACCGAGGGAGCGCGCGATCTCGGCGCCGATATTCGAACGAGTGCCGCCGGTGGCGAGGAGCAATCGATCGCAGCCCGCCGTCGCGCCGCTGGAGAATTCCAGCTCGAAGCCCGCCGCGCTCTTGCGCACAGCGTCCACACTTTTTCGCGTAAACAACCGCGCACCGGCCGCCTTTGCCGCGCCCACCAGACAATCGATGATTGTTTGCGACGAGTCGGTGACCGGAAACATTCGGCCGTCCTCTTCGGTCTTGAGCTTCACTCCGTGCGATTCAAACCACGCGATCGTGTCGGTCGTCGAAAAGCGATGGAGCGGCGAGATGAGCGCGCGTTCGCCGCGCGGGTAGCGTTCGCTCATCGCGCGCGGATCGAAGCACGCATGCGTGACATTGCATCGCCGGCCGCCCGAGATTCGCACTTTCGTCAGGAACTCGGACCCGCGTTCGTAAATCGAAATTTCGTTTGCCGGATTCGCTTCCGCACACGCGATTGCTGCGAAGAACCCCGCCGCGCCACCGCCAACGATCGCAATTTTTTGCGGCATGCTAAGAGATGTGGGTTTGCACAGCTGGCACGGTGATGCACGCGAGAAATCTTGGCAATTTGTAGCGACGGTCCCGCATTGCGGGATCGCCGTTATTAACGCACACGATCAAATCACAACCTCCTACGCCGACAGAGCGGCGTCGCTACAACACAATCTTGACATCCTGCCATGGGCCGAACAGCCTCTCGCCCATGAACTCTCTGTCTCGTTTCGCGGATCCTGTTTACTGCATCATGCGACTGTTCGTGGGCCTGCTCTTCGCTTCGCATGGCGGGCAAAAACTTCTCGGTTTTCCACCAGGCGGGCATGGCGCCGGTGCGGGAATCATGTACCTCGGCGGCTGGATCGAGCTCGTCGGAGGCTTGCTGATCGCGGTCGGCTTGTTCACGCGCGTAGCCGCTTTCATTTCGAGCGGCGAAATGGCCGTCGCCTATTTCAGGGCGCACGCCCAGGGCGGCTTTTTCCCGATCATCAATCACGGGGAGGCGGCGGTCTTTTATTGCTTCGTGTTCCTGTTCATTTTCTTCTATGGCCCGGGACGTTGGAGCATTGATGCGTTGATCTGGAAACGATCCGCACCAACTCCAGCAGCAGTTTGATTCGTAATCGATGAAAGCGTTTCTTTTTTCGCTGGCAGTAGTCTTTTCAATTGCAAGCGCGTCGGCCCAGGATTGGGCGAAAGCGCGATTGGAAAAATCGCCACGACACGGGGAATGGGTCGATTTCAAATCGGGCGAGCGCACAATCAAAGCGTTTGTGGTGTATCCAGAGCGCAAGGACAAGGCGCCGGTCGTTCTTGTTATCCATGAGATTTTCGGACTTACGGATTGGGTCCGTGGCGTCTGCGATCAGCTCGCAGAGAACGGCGTGATCGCGATCGCGCCGGATTTGCTCAGCGGCCAGACTTATGCAGATATCGATGGCGCCCGGAAAGCGATCTCGGCGTTGCCGAAAGAGCAGGTGAAGGCGGACCTCAACGCGACTTCCGATTACGCGCTGACGAAAATTCCGGCGGCCAATGGCACGCTGGCCGTCTGTGGATTCTGCTGGGGCGGCGGCTGGGCATTCGGTTATGCCAGCGTGAATCCGAAGTTGAAAGCGGCTTACTCCTTTTATGGCGTGGCTGTCGATAACGCCGAGGACGCGGCGAAGATCCCGTGTCCGGTCTACGGGTTTAACGCCGAAAAAGACGAGCGCGTGAACGCCACGATCCCGAAAGCCGAAGAGCTAATGAAAGCCGCCGGCAAGAAATACGAACCGGTAATTTACAAAGGCGCCGGCCACGGTTTCATGCGCGACGGCGAATCGCCCACCGGCACTCCCGAAAACAAAAAAGCGCGCGATGATGCCTGGACACGGTGGAAGACGCTCCTGAAGCAGCTGTAGTTGGTAGGGACGGCGCGCTGCGCCGTCCGCGGAATGTCCCTCCACCGTGTAAACAGAGATCCGCGGACGCCGCAGCGCGGCGTCCCTACCAGGAAGAGTCTTCCGCATGAAATCCCGCTCTGGCTGGATCCAAACAAAGAGGATTACTTCATTACGATTTGTTGCCAGAAGCGCGGCCGGAACCAACTAGCGATCCCGGCCATCGGCCCCGCACTAATCGAGACCATCAAGCATCGCAACGACCGGCAAATCTGGTACGC